>JANXZW010000042.1 GCA_025355305.1 Actinomycetes bacterium
AGCGGCTAGACCCCATCTCCTACGAGGTACTGCGCAACGCAGCCACGGAGCGCCCCTTTACCGGGGAATACACCGATTCCGATGCAGAGGGGAGCTACCGCTGCAAGGCCTGCGGGAGCGAGCTATTTCGCAGTGAGAACAAATTCCACTCCGGCTGCGGTTGGCCTTCTTTTTATGCGCCTACGAAAGATGATGCGGTCGTCTTGGTCGAGGATGACTCGCTCGCTCCTCGAATCCGCACCGAGGTGCGCTGTGCAAACTGTGGCTCACATTTAGGGCATCTCTTTGAAGGAGAGGGATATGAAGTTCCTACCGATCAAAGATGGTGCATTAACTCCGTTGCTTTAGTGCTGGAGAAGAAGTGAGTTGTAATCCACTTTAAGACAACGATTCTGTACAACGCTTAATCCATTCTTAACCGCCCGATTGGCAGAAATATCATCGCGCAGGCCAAGTTGCAACCACATTGCCTTCGCCTTGACAGCAATCGCCTCATCTAAAACAGTTGGAACATCTGCGACGTTGCGAAAGACATCGACAATATCTACCCACTCCGGTACATCAGCAATTGATGGGTAAACCTGATGTCCGAAGAGCTTGTCGAGACGAGGATTGACGAAGAAGATTTCAAAGTGGGAATGATCAAGGAGCCATTCACTCACACCATAAACGGGGCGCTCTGGATTATCAGATGCGCCGACAATTGCTACTGTCTTCGCACCCTTTAGAAGAGCGGCAACATCCTCATCTGTTGGGGGAACCCAGAGGATAGTCAATGCAGAGCCGCCATCTCAGTTGCAATGTACTTTTCAAATGCTGCAACCTCGCGGGAAATATCTTCGCCATCCCACCCCAGCGTGGGCGCAACCAACTCAGCTAATTCTCGAGCGACGCTGAGACCGTGATCCGAAGTTTCCATCACAAGACGTAATCTACGCGCCAAAATATCGACGAGGTTTCGAGCACCTTCGTGGGTCGCGGCGTATAGGACCTCTGCCTTGATATAGCCAGCACCAGGAAGTACTTCTGCGCAGAGGCTCGAATCTTTAGAGATCATCTCAAAGATATCGCTGATCAAAGAGCCATAACGGTTGAGCATTCTTTCCACGCATGCGGTCGAGAGCGAATAACTTTGTGCCAGCCCTGAGACTTGCTTGATCAAGGTTTTGTACCCAACCGCCCCGATAATCGGAATTGTGCGGGTAGCGGACTTGGGAGTTTTAGCCTCTAGATCTTTAACAGCTGCATCTACAGCATCAGCTGCCATCACACGATAGGTTGTGTACTTTCCACCTGCAATACTGACGAAACCCTTGAGCGGATGATCCACGCTATGTTCGCGTGAAATCTTGGTAGTCGAGGAGTCCTTGGCCGGCGAAACCAGCGGACGCAAACCAGCGTAGACGCTCAAGATCTGTTCACGACGTAGTTTTGGCAGGAGCACTTTATTTGCTTCGTTGAGGATGTAATCCACATCCGCACTATCTGCCAGCGGTTGTTCACGGTCTTCGGTGTACGGAGTATCGGTCGTGCCCACGAGCCACTCATTTCCCCACGGGATAATGAATAGGACTGATAGAGCAGTCTTAATAATGATTCCACTTTTAGCATCAATTGCATCTTTCGGAAGAATGATGTGGGCGCCCTTACTCATCTTAATTTTATAGCCAGGCTTGATCCCAAATTGCTGATACAGCTCTTCATTCCAAATTCCTGCGGCAGCAACGACCACTTTCGACTTCACGTTGATGCTATCTCCATCGACCGTAACAATCGCACCGGTTACGCGATCGGGTGTGCGGGTAATTTGAGTAACAAGTGCGCCTGTAACAATATGGGCACCATAATCCTTTGCTGTGCGAGCCACCATCAAGGTGTGGCGAGCATCGTCGACCTGCGCGTCGTAGTAAACCAATCCACCTGTAACGATCTCGGGGTTGAGCGAACGCGCCTCATTGCGCATCTCACCGAAAGAGATGTGTTTGTGCCAAGGTACAGCCCGAAGCCTTCCTCGAAGTGCGTCGTACAGGATCAGACCGGCGCCAACGTAGATACGGTCAAAATACTTCTTATGAAGTGGATAGACAAAGGCGAGGGGCTTGACCAGATGTGGAGCCTGCTCTGTGATCATCATTTCGCGCTCATGGAGAGCTTCGCGGACCAGTTTGAAATCGAACTGCTCTAGGTAGCGCAGTCCACCGTGGATCAATTTGCTGGAACGAGAAGAGGTGCCGATTGCAAAGTCATCGCTCTCAACGAGAGCAACGCTGAGTCCACGCGCTGCGGCATCAAGGGCGATGCCACTACCAACTACTCCCCCTCCGATAACTAATATGTCGAATTCGCGGTGCTTCAGCTCTTCGATATCTCGGGAACGTTGGTCGGGATTAAGCACTGACTTATTGGTGGCCACGCGCTTAGAATACGGGAATGTCGTACATCGGAGCGATCGACCAGGGGACGACCAGTACCCGCTTTATGATCTTCGATGAGACCGGCGCCGTGGTCTCCACCGCCCAGATGGAACATACGCAATTTTTGCCTCAAGCAGGGTGGGTGGAACATGATCCCCTCGAAATCCTGCGCGCTACCCACGCCGTGATTAAAGAGGCGCTTTCGGCCGCTGGTCTAATCGGCGCTGATCTCTCGGCTATCGGAATTACAAATCAGCGTGAGACCACGGTTGCCTGGAATGCGAACACGGGTGTCCCGCTCAACAAGGCAATCGTCTGGCAGGACACGCGTAGCCAGCCGATATTAGATGCGATAGACCCCGAATTGGCCGAGCGCATTACCTTTAGAACTGGACTTCCCTTGGCCCCTTATTTCTCAGCGAGCAAAATGAGTTGGATGCTGCAGAACTCTCCCACCGTCCAAAGCGCCTTTGATCAGCAAGAGCTGAAGTTTGGCACCGTAGATTCCTGGCTTGTCTGGAATTTGAGCGAGGGTAATATTCATGTAACCGATGTCTCGAATGCGTCGCGCACTCTACTGATGAATTTAGAAACCCTCGAGTGGGATGCGCAACTGCTCTCTGTTTTTGGTATTCCGCGGGAATCGCTTGCCGTGATCAAGAGTTCATCCGAAATTTATGGCTATACATCAAGTGAGGGTGTCTTCGGCGCGCGTATTCCTATCGCTGGAATAGTCGGAGATCAACATGCCGCCTTGCTTGGACAACTCTGCTTCGAGAAGGGAGAGTCAAAAACTACCTATGGCACTGGAAACTTTGCACTTATCAATACTGGTGACGAAATAGTCCGCTCCAAGAAGGGGCTGTTGACTACCCTGGCATTTAAGTTGGGAGATGAACCTGCCAAGTACGCCCTCGAGGGCTCTGTAGCGGTTACCGGCTCTGCCGTGCAGTGGCTGCGTGATCAACTGGGGATTATCGAAAAATCTTCCGATATTGAACCACTAGCAGCGAGTGTTCCCGACACCGCAGGGGTTTACTTCGTCCCAGCGTTTTCGGGATTATTTGCTCCCTATTGGCGAGGTGATGCACGTGGCGTAATCGTCGGATTAACTCGAGCCGCAACCAAAGCCCACATCGCTCGTGCCACCCTTGAAGCGGTCTGCTACCAAACGCACGATGTAATTCGAGCGATGGAGGAAGAGACTGGAGTTCGAATTAAAGTCTTGCGAGTTGATGGCGGAATTACGCAAAATCAACTCTGCATGCAATTGCAGGCCGATATTTTACAGACCGAAGTTTCGCGTCCTGTTGTAGCAGAGACCACTGCACTTGGCGCTGCCTACGCCGCGGGCCTCGCTGTGGGAGTGTGGAAGAGCAAGAATGAACTACTGACGCAGTGGCAAGAGAGCCATCACTGGTATCCCAGTATCTCCCCAGATGCTGCTGCTGCCGGTTTATTAAATTGGGAGAAGGCGATTGAGCGCACCCTTAATTGGGTATGACGTGCGCCCCAGCGCTTGGAAGAGAGGTAAAGAAGCGCGGCGCCTTAAAGTTCGCTTCGGCAAAAGCTTTAGTGATTGCGCCCTGACACCTCTTAACATGGTCGGTTCGAATAAGGGCGATCGCGCTACCACCAAATCCTCCGCCGACCATTCGAGCCCCCAAGGCACCTTGCGCCAGCGCGGTATCTACGGCCAGATTTAACTCAGGGCAGGAGACTGTGTAGTCATCACGGAGCGAACGGTGAGATTGATTGAGAAGTTCGCCCAACCGCGTGAAGTTATTGCTCTTCAGCGCTTCAACTGCATCGAGTACGCGCTTCATCTCTGTCACCGCATGAAAGCCACGAATATAGGTCACAGGGTCAAGCTCTGATTGTCTAGCTGCGTACTCCGCAACGGAAATATTGCGTAACGATGTAATACCTAACTCTGCTACCGCCTTTTCACAAGAGGCGCGGCGTTCAGCGTATCCACCGTCAACCAATTTGTGATGAGCCTGGGTATCGATGATCAGCAGTTCCAGACCTTGCGGTGCAATTAAGAACGGGATGTGTTCGGATGTGAGATCACGGCAGTCAAGGAGTAGTGCTGAACCAGGATGCGCCATTAACGAAACCGACTGATCCATGATTCCGCAGGGAACTCCCACGTAATCGTTCTCGGCTTTCTGTGTAGCGCGTGCCAGTTCGGGGAGAGATTTACCCATCTCGAAGAGGTGATTAACAGCTGTAGCGACAGCGCACTCCAGCGCAGCGCTGGAGGATAGTCCCGCACCCAATGGAACCCGACCATTTATTAATACTTCGACCCCAGTGTCGACCCCCAAGACCCAGAGAACTCCGAGTGCGTAACGCGCCCAACTTTCGCCCTGGTATGGTGCGAGTTCTCCTAACTGCATCTCCATAATGTCTGTGCGCTTCTGCACGGAGGCGATCCGAATCAAATTATCAGATCGCTTGGCGATAGCAACCACCGTTGTATCGGAGATTGCGAAGGGCAAGACAAAACCATCGCTGTAATCAATATGCTCCCCGATTAAATTAACTCGACCAGGAGCAGCGGCGATAACTTCCGGACCCCGACCAAATAGATCGTGAAAGCGCTTTGATATCTCTAGCACGGTTCCCTACTTATATGTGAGCGTGTAGACCAAGGTATGTTTACCAGGCTTGATGAGGTACTGCGGCAAGGTGTCAGGTCCGCAGGAGGCGGTGCCTAAACCACGGTGAATCGCGTCGATCGCTACGACGGTGAGATTTGAAGGTTTAAGTTCAACGTCGTGAGTCGCTGTAGCGAGGTCACTCGCGCGAAATGGTGTGACCGACACCTGTCCCGGCTTCTCCAAAACGATGCGAATAGTTTCACCATGATTATTGAAGACCTCCAACCAGCGCACATCCGCGTGTCCGCCATTCTCCTGAGGCTTCACATAAGGAACGTATTGATCGGCTACATCCGACTCGTATCGGCCCAACGCGCTTAAATGTCGATCAGGATAGGTCTCATTTGGACCCGCTCCAAAGTAACGCATTCGGGAGAAATGGCTATCGAGTTCAAAGGTTGTTCCGACGCGTGCAACATCCCGCAGAATTGGTGGCAAAGTAGTCTCTTCTTCCACTCTAAAACCATCAATGATCTCGGTCAAAATCTGCAGCTGCCTAATTTCGATACCGGCGCTGGTGCGATAGACCGAAGAGACCTTGTAGGAATTTCCAGACTTTGTGATCTTTACCTTGGTTCTTTCCAGGCTATCGATTCCCCACTCGTGCCAACGCGTTGAGATATTCCCAATCCGATCATTGTCTGTCGGCGCACGATAAAGGTTAAGGCGCGGATTGAATGATCCGAAGCCCATGTAGATACTGCCATCGTCATTGAGCGTATTGGACAAGGTCTTGGGAGGCATTGCCTTCGCCTTAGGAAGCGCCTTTGAAGGTAGTTTGAATTGCGCCCAACCCACCTCGCTGAAAGCCGGCGCCCATGCGGTCACAGATTTGCGAACGATAGAGAAGGTGATGAAACGCTCCCCTAGCTCTGGGGCGCTCTTGAGGAATTTAGAGTTCACCTTAATCGCAGCGGTGGCTTGCGCCGCTGTAGCAGGAAGTTTTACGCGGCCATAGTCCAGAACTTCACCTTCGACCGCAATATTCCAAGAGATCTCATAGTCTTTGGAGTCTACGAAGAAGTTCCTGTTCTTTACTTTAAAAGTCCCGGCTGATGCGCTCGTTGCGGTTATCAACAAGGGTGTAGCGATTGTCTTGAATTCCACCATCGCCGGCTTTGGTGTGCGATCCGGGAAGACCATTCCATCACAACAGAAGTTCCCGTCGTGGCGCTCTTCACCGAAATCTCCGCCGTAGGCGGAGCGCTTTGTGCCATCCACAAGAGTCTGCTCAATTCCGTGATCCCAGAACTCCCAAATAAATCCTCCCTGTAGACCAGGCAGAGTGTGGATCGCCTGCCAATACTCAGCGAGAGTTCCATTGGAGTTGCCCATCGCGTGGGAGTACTCACACATGATGAGAGGTCGCGTGCCAACACTTGATTTCGCGTACGAGATGATCGCATCAATAGATGGGTACATCGGGCAGACCACATCTGTAAGAGAAGGGTTAGCCGTCCAATAGGGGCGAATCGCCCCTTCGTAATGCAAGGGACGGGATGGATCAAATTTACGGACATATGCCGCAGCAGCTTCGTGGTTTGAACCCGCTCCTGACTCATTTCCAAGTGACCACATTACGACGCTGGGATGATGAATATCACGCTGCACCATACGCGCGATGCGATCAACCCACGGCGTGAGGTAACGCTGATCATTGCAGAGAGAATCCTGGAAGGCGTGCGATTCAATGTTCGCTTCGCCAATGACATAAAAACCTAGCTCATCTGCAATGTCCAAGAGGGCTGGATCATTTGGGTAATGTGAGGTGCGCACCGCATTGAAGTTAAATTTCTTCATCTCAATAAGGTCAGCCCGCATGTCGGCAGCGCTCACTACTCGCCCGGTCTTTCGATTGAAGTCATGACGGTTTACGCCATAAAATATTACCCGTTTGCCATTAACCAAGAAATTCCTGCCTTTGACAGTGACATCGCGGAAGCCAACGCGTTGCGTAAATCTCTCAATCACCTGTCCACTTGGCTCTTTAAGCTCGACGACGAGATCATAAAGATTTGGTGACTCTGCAGACCAAGCCTTGATATTTGGGAATTCTGTGCTCAAGCGGACTAACCCCGGCATCGGAGGTTCAATCTGCTCAACCAGAGACATCACTGCGGCCGGAACTTTCCCATCCCAGTAAGTGCCGTGAAAAAAATCTTTACTCATGGATTGAATATCAGCAGGCATCTCTGTCCACTCGATCCGTGGCTTTCCCTGGAGAGTCGCGCTAAGGGCTTTGCCTCGCCCAACGCCCTCAATCTTGGCGCTCAGGGAATAACCGAGGAAGCTGGCATCCTGCGCCGCGGCTACATAGGCGCGGATATCGAGAGTTCCTGTCTTTCCGTCGGCCTTGAGACCAACAGTTGGGTAGAAGCGTGCCACATGCACTCGTGGAGTGAGGAATAACTTAATGCTGCGGGTGATTCCCCCGTGCCACCATTGATCTTGATCTTCAATGTAAGTGGCATCTGACCACTTCACAACCTTGATTTGCACCCGGTTCTTTCCAGGATTTACAAAGTCGGTGATCTCAAAATCGGCTGCCAGCCGTGAATCTTTTGCCATTCCAACTTCAGCACCATTGACACTCAATATGGCGACAGATTCAAATCCGCCGATCTGCAGAACTATCCGCTCGCCGATCCAGTTATCTAGAACGGTGAAATCACGCTCATAGATTCCTGTTGGGTTCAAGGAAGGAACAAATGGAGGAAGTTCATCGAAGGGCATCTGCACATTTGTATAAATAGGTCGATCCCAGAAGTGATGCGACTCTTCTTGCGCAGTCCATAACCCTGGTACGGGAATTGTTGTCCAGGTGCGACTTGGCTGATCGTCAGGTGAACGCAGGAGCTGAAAGTCCCATTCTCCATCTAGAGATACAGAATCTTCATGAACGATATTTAGCATTGGCTCACGATTGATTGCAGTAGTTTCTGGGCTATTCCAATATTTCATTCGTTTACTCCAAAAAACTTTAATAGTAGTATCAAGGAATTAGCGCCATAGGCACTGAACCACTCTAAATCCGATTACTGAACTAGTAAAGGATGCTCTCGCGGTTCGCATCACTCTAGGAGGAATCATGTCAGACGCGGAACTCATCACTCTTACCTCGCCCAGCTCGACCGTCATCTTTGATACATCAGATAACAATTTAGTTATCAAATATTGGGGCGCAGCGATTGGTGTGTACGGCGCGGACTTGAAAGCAGCAACGACAGATCCGATTGCCCACAGCGGTTTTGATCTTCCCCTCGCCTCGGGAGTGATTCGTGAGCATTCGCGGGGCTTCTTAGGACATCCGACTATAAGCGGCCATAGAAATGGTCAGGCTTGGTCCACACTCTTCTCGCTCACAAAAATTGAGCAGAGCGAAGGCGCGCTCTCTGTCTACCTTGCGGATCTCAAAGCGAATTTGCATCTCATCCTGAATTATCACTTGAACGAGTTTGGGATTTTGAAGGTAGATGCAAACCTGACAAATACCGGCTCCGATTCTTACAATCTTGCGGCTTTTACTCACTGGTTACCACTACCGGATCGTGCCAATGAGGTCATGGACTTCACCGGGCGTTGGTCGCGAGAACGCCATCCACAACGCACCGCAATCCGGTATGGCTTGACCTCGCGCGAAATCCGCGAAGGACGTACTGGCCACGATTACACCATCGCACAACTAGCTTTGGCGGGTGATACCAAATTCGCGCAGGGCGAAGTTTGGGGGTTATCCCTCGCTTGGAGCGGCAATTCAATTCATCACGTCGAACGACTTGCAAATGGTGTGACTTCTATCGGTGCAGGAGAACTTCTCGAGCCCGGGGAGATTATTCTGCAGCCAGGTCAGAATTATGAGGTTCCGCCAGTAATCGCTAACTATTCAGATCAAGGTTTTGATGGTTTAAGCGATAACTACTATCGCTGGTTGCGTGCTAGACCAAACCACCCAACAAATATCCGCCCTCGCCCAATCACCCTCAATGTCTGGGAGGCGATCGATTTCGATCACGACGACCAGAAGATCAAGGAGATCGTAGATGCGGCGGCAGAGGTCGGTGTAGAGCGCTTTGTGCTAGATGATGGCTGGTTCAACTTACGGAGAAACGATCAGGCGGGACTCGGAGACTGGGTTGTCGATAAGAGTGTTTGGCCTAATGGACTCGGCTCAATTATCAAGTACATCAACGATAAAGGCATGGAGTTTGGTCTCTGGTTTGAAGGAGAGATGGTCAATCCCGATTCTGATCTCTATCGCGCGCACCCGGAGTGGATTCTCCACGAAGCTGGCCGGACTCCTCCACTAGCGCGCCACCAACAAGTGCTAGATATAACTCACCCCGGAGCCTTCGAACATGTTCTAGGTCAGGTCGATGCAGTCCTAAGTGAATACAACATCGCGTATATCAAGTGGGACCACAATCGAGTCTTGGTCGATGCTGGTCACCTCGGCCAAGCTGCCGCCCACAATCAGACCGCGGCGATCTATCGCCTCTTTGCCGAATTAAAGAAGCGTCATCCAGAACTTGAAATTGAAAGTTGTGCATCTGGTGGAGCCCGTATCGACCTAGGAATCATAGATTACGTCGATCGCTTCTGGACGAGCGATAACAACGATGCGCTGGAGCGCCAGACAATTCAGCGTTGGACAGGGCTTGCAATTCCGCCAGAACTCTTGGGAACCCATATTGGACCCCGGCCAGGTAACCAGAATCGCCGCACAACCGAGATTAATTTCAGGGCAATCACTGCGCTCTTTGGCCACGCGGGCATTGAATGGGACATCACTCGTGCCACGCCTGCAGAGTTGGATGTAATTAAAAGTTGGATCGCCTTATACAAGCGTAAGCGCGGCCTCCTGCACTCGGGTAAAGCGATTCGCGTAGATCACCCAGATCAAAACTCATATATCTACGGAGTTGTCGCTCAAGATAAATCTGAGGCCCTCTTTGCTATTGCCGCTCGGGATATGTCTGAATCAACCTTCCCCGCCATGGCGCGTATCCCTGGCCTAGATCCGGTGCGCATCTACCGGGTAAGTGCAATTTCTGATGCAGGCAATGGCAAGACGATGCAGCGCGGTTACCCAGCTTGGATGCAAATTTTAAATGGGGTAACACTTAGCGGAGCGGAGCTAGCACAAATTGGATTACGTCCACCAATACTGGCGCCTGAAAATGCGATCTTAATTCAGATCTCAAGCGCACAGTAATTGG
>JANXZW010000050.1 GCA_025355305.1 Actinomycetes bacterium
ATTAATTTTAAGAGGTTTTCGAAGTTAAGTAATGAGGAGATTTCTGAAGAGCTCACCGCCCTATGGGGAATTGGTCGTTGGACCGTCGAAATGTTCTTAATGTTTCATCTCGGTCGCCTCGATCTCTGGCCGGTCGGAGACCTTGGGGTGCGACGTGGGTGGGAGAAGATCCACGCTCTTGACTATCAGATTGATCCTAAGGAGCTTGAACTGGAGGCAGAGAAATTCCCCGGGCGCCAAAGCGTTGTTGCTTGGTATTGCTGGCGCGCGACAGAGGGCGATTCTTCTAGCTGGTAGCGCCGGTGATACTCCTCCGCCGGCCAATTGGCAGAGTATCGGCTGGCTCTCTCTTTAGGCGCTGGTCGGGGGCAACTCGAGAGGGTCAATCGTTCACTGATACCCTTGGCGAGCGCCATGAATTGGTGGAATCGCCAGTATGCCCTCGTAGCTCAGTGGATAGAGCACCGCCCTCCGGAGGCGGGTGCGCAGGTTCGACTCCTGTCGGGGGCACCCTACGTTGGGAACTATGGAATCTTTTATCCGATGTCCTTGTTATCTCGTGAGTCCTACGAGAGAATAGGGGGGTATTCACCGTTAACTCGCCTCGAATTTTCGTAGATCTACGAAAATTGAGTGGATTTACTCTGAATTATCGCCTCACGGCATTTGGCCCGAACTGCGGCCACCGGAGAGGTCTTCCCTAGATTGAAGGAGATTGTGATGGATTGGCGACACGAGGCGGCCTGCCGCGATGAGGATCCGGAGCTCTTCTTCCCGATCGGTAACACTGGGCCTGCCCTTGCCCAGATCGAAGAGGCCAAAAAGGTCTGTCAACGCTGCCCTGTAAAAGAGGCCTGTCTTGCCTGGGCGCTGGAGAGCGGTCAGGATGCCGGAGTCTGGGGCGGATTATCAGAGGATGAACGTCGTGCCCTCAAGCGCCGCGCCGCTCGTAATCGTGCTCGCATGATGGAGAGTCAGAACCAGTTCTAATGCTCAACGCTGGTTAGCGATTGCTGACGATCAGACTTTAAAGACAATCATTGCAACGGTCTCATCGTTGACTCGATTGAGCGAGATGCTGCCCTTGAGTTCGTTCTCGGTAAGGGTTCGTACGATTTGCAGGCCCAGGTTCGAGGATTTCTCCCAGTCGAAATCGGCTGGAAGTCCTGCGCCATTATCAATCACTTTGATTGTGTAGGTGGTTTCGCTGCGGGAGACTTCCACGCGAACAATATCTCCGCTCTCTGCCAAACCATGCTCAAGTGAGTTATGAATTAATTCGGTTACAACAAGGGCTAACGGCGTAGCAACCTGCGAATCCAGGATACCGAACTCGCCAATCTTGGAAGGTGTAATTGGACGCGGGCTCAACTCAATTGCATTGTGAACGATGCGTTCGTAGACCTCATCAAATAGCACTGACTCCGCAGAAGTCGTGGAGAGGGTCTCATGCACAATCGCAATCGAAGCCACGCGGCGCACAGCTTCTGCAAGAGCGGCGCTAGCAATGGGATCCTCCACTCGCCGAGATTGCAGCCGCAAGAGTGCAGATACTGTCTGTAAATTATTTTTGACCCGATGGTGAATCTCCCGGATCGTGGCATCTTTTGAGACCAAGGCTCGGTCACGACGACGCAGTTCCGTTACATCATGCACTAGAACGATAGATCCAATGCGATCTCCGCCTTCAATGAGGGGGATGACCAACAGGTCTGCGATGCCATTCCCATTATCAAAATCGGCACGGCGCAATATCTTGCCGCTCAAGACCGCGCTCCAACTCTCCTCACTCGGTTGGGTCTGCGGGCGCTGCAAGGTATCGAAGATTGCACCTAACCCCGCCCCCTCGATCTCGCTATCCCAACCCAATCGGCTAATTGCCGAGCGCGCGTTAGGACTGGCGTAGGTAACAACTCCGAATGGATCTAGGCGAACGAGACCATCACCCACTCTTGGGGCGTACTCAGCCTGATAAATGCTGTCCTGAATCGGGAAGGTTCCCTCAGCAATCATTCTGAAAACCTTATGCGCAATTTCGCGATAGTTAATCTCCAGTGGCGATCCAGAGCGCATCGCGACCGCATTACGGTGGCGTGAAATCACCGCGATGGTGCGGCTGTCGAAGTGGACAGGAACCGTCTCCTCTTTGATCAATATATCGCCAACCATTTCTGGTTCTGCGTCACGGACGATTAGCCCGGTAGAAAGTGATTGATCGATCCGGGCGTTCTTACCCCAGGTCAACTCCTGTCCAATCACATCTTGCGCAAAGACAGTTGGTGCAGTTGTGGGGCGAATATGTGCGATCGCGATATGACCTTCAGGCCAGCTCTGGTAATCCTTACGACGCGGCACCCACAAGATAAGGTCGGCAAAGGAGAGATCGGAGACCAATTGCCACTCTGAGATCAACTCGGAGAGGCGCTCCCGGTCCTTCACGGTCAAAGCGGTATGCGAATAGGCGAGGTCAGTGCGGGAGCTAATCGCCAATTTTGGCCCTGTCTACTGGAGGTAATGCTTAGTTGGAGCGATGACTCCGCTACCGGAGTGAGGAGGCAATCTTAGCAATCTCCTTTCGACGTGGATTTCCTAACTTTAAGCTCCCTCGAAGACCCCCTTGGCTCAAAGCGCCAAGTTGATTCTCGCGCAGCAGATATCGACTTTCTCCCGTGGTCATGGTGAGGAACCTGCTCTCCCATTCCCGCAACTCTCGCGAATGTCCGCTCAAGATACAGATGTAACAAACCGGTACTCGTTTAAGAAGCAAAGGGTATTCGCGCAGAAATTGTGCTAACTCGGCCATGCTGGTTGGGGTGGATTTACACAGGTAGATCAAATGAGTAGACCGATCCAAGATATTATTGATCAGAGATCCGTGCCACCTGCGATCGCTTACAGCCTCGGCGATCCCCGGAAGGGTTCCTAAATCGACCACTGCAGTTTCATCTCCCTCGGGAAGTTGTGTGGGGCGACTCTCTCGATCTAGTGGATACATCTCAATTCTATTTTTCTGGAAAAGCTCCCGTTCGCTGGTGAGGCCATTCGATCTGATATCTGCGTTAATGAGCGCAATCGCACTCTCACGCGAGAGCTCTTCTGATAGCGCAGCTGCAAAACGTGTTCGGCCTGGTGCACCTGTGGTTCCCGTAATTGCTATCACCCTACGTTCGCGAATTCGTCCCGGCGCAGGACGATTAATTCTCCTGATTGAAGCTAGCGGATCTCGACTAGAACTCTCCCCCGGTGCTTCGATCGCTGGAGAGTTCGAAAAGTTTGAAAAGTTCGATTTGGCAGAGGACTCTTCCGAGGAGGTCAGGCGAAGCATAGGAGCTCGCAATTTATCCCGTATCGCAACCATGATCTCGTGCGAAGTAAACTCAATCGAGTCGAGTGAGATAAATGTGATGGTCGGTGCCGAATACTTTTGCAGTAAATCCGTAGTAAAGCCTGGGAAGTTGCTCTGATAGACAACTACCGTGCGCAACTCGGTTCCCCGCTCTTGCATAAAACTGTCCAGAGAATCACTATCAAAGGCGCGATGGATAATGTTCCAGCCTTGCGAAAAGAGAAGTTGGGCGAGAAAGTCTTCGCTCTCCGCATCGGGGATCGCGGTGATGACTTCAAGTTGTGGAATTTCAGAACGAGACACGAGCGAGGACCAACCTTCCTTGTGATTCAGCTGTAATGATGGTTGCTACCACGGTGGGAGTGGCCGCGACCGAGACTGCTACGTTCCCGCCCAACGCTCTCGATTTTTCGTCAACGCTCTGGATGGCGACGTGATGGGCAACGAGGCCGGGAAGAACCGATGAATCTTTAGGAATCACGTATAGATCTACAAAATCACCCACTGTCAGATCGGCGGGCAAATCGTTGACTCCGACACCTATCGGCAGAACGGTCATTGCTCCGGTGGAACTTTGAGTTGTGATATCAGTTGCCGAGATCAAATCCCCGGGTTGGAGGCGACGTACTGCGATCCCACCCACCACAGTTGATGTGCCGCTCTGGTAGTGCGACGCATCTCCCGCGAGGTTCGCCTTTGTTAACTTCACCTCACCAGCGGTTAACTTTGCACCAGCTGGAACAACAGTCGTAGCCATCCAGATAGAACTGCCTGGAGAGTTGTTAAGCAAGATGGAGAATGCCAGCAGGGAGAGAACTAAACCGCCCGCCGCCAGGATTCGCCGCTGATTGCGCTGAACAAACTTATGTAAATCATCCATGGGAGATGGATACCGAGAAACTAAATTATGTGCATTGTGCTATCCACAGGTTCCTTTGAAATTCATTCTTTCGGATGATCCGAACTGAACCTACCCATGAAACCTTTCTGCTATGACACCAGATCAATCAACTCTCCGTGAAGTTACATCGCATCCTGTTACATCGCATCCTGTTACATCGCATCCTGTTACATCGCATCCTGTTACACCCCGCTCAACGGCGCCCCGTTCAGTTACCTTCCCCCGGCCTGGCTATCTCGAAGCATGCGTTGATGTGAGAATTGCGCCCATCCTGCAACTTAATCTCGAGCAGAGCGAGAAAATTGCGATACCGACGCGCAAGCTCTACCTTGTCCCCACTCCCCAACACCTAGAGGGAGAAGAAGCGGATAGTGAATATCTCCCGAGGCCATCTGCCCTCGCAGATCTCCCCCCGCTGCAAGAGACGGTTAGTCGTTATGTTCTTGGAATCGTTGAGATTTGGGGCGGTCGCCGGCAACCCATGCAACTCGCGCGTTTGTCACACCGGATCGTCTACTCAAAAATTCTAGCCATGGCAGGAAATCAGCGAGAAATTCCTAAGATTCGTCGCGTATACATTCAAGAGCCCATCGAGGGTGTGGCCGAAACCACCGTAACCTTACGATTTAATGAACGAGTTCGCTCACTCGTTCTGCGCTTTGAAGGAGTTGATAAGCGCTGGCTCTGCACCGAACTAACATTGCTCTAGTTATTGAACTCTTGCTGCGCCGCTTCCAAGCCCATTTCGATCAGATGTTCCACGGCCTTTGCTCCGCGCGCAATGAAGGCATCAAGTTCCTTCTTCTCAGTGGCCGAGAAGGATTTTAAGACAAAGTCAGCGGGATCTTGTGGACCCGATGGGCGACCAATCCCCATCCGTATCCGGAAATAACTCGGTCCCCCAAAATGGGTAGTGATGTCCTTGAGTCCGTTGTGGCCATTATCCCCGCCACCCTGTTTGATTCGGATGGTGTTAAAAGGGATATCGAGTTCATCGTGGAGAACGATCAGGTGTGCGGGGGTAACCTTGTAGAAGTCCGCAAGCGCTTTGATTGGACCGCCTGATTCATTCATATACAACTTGGACTTTGCGAGCGTTACCGCAATTTGGCCGAGGTGAATGTCCGCGATCTCTGTCCGTGATTTATGTGAAGAGTGTTTCGAATTGCCCGCTAAATAATCAACAACCATCTGTCCGATGTTGTGACGCGTCTTGGCATATTGATCGCCGGGGTTTCCGAGTCCGAAAACCAGCCAGCGATCAGCCATGGTGAGAAGTTAAGTCGTGCTTATTCTTTTGGCGCGGCGGCAGGAGTTGCCTCGGCGGCGGCGGCAGGAGTTTCAGCATCAGATGATGTTGAACGCTCAGAGAGGTGAACTACTACCATCTCTGGATCAGAGACGAGAGTTGTGCCTGCAGGAAGCGTCACATCTCCTGCAGTCTTACTGGTGCCCGCAGGCATTCCAGAGAGATCTAGTACCAAGAATGAAGGGATAGAGGTCGCTTCAGCCTCTACCTCAATGGTGTTATTCACATGCTCAAGAATTCCATCTTTATCAAACTGTCCCTCAGTATGAACAGGAACCTCAACAGTTACCTTCTCGCCCTTACGAACTACCAGTAGATCGATATGCTCGAAGATTCCGGTAAGTGGGTTCTTTGAAACTGACTTTGGAATAACGAGCTCAGATTTGCCTTCGAAGGTGACGTTAAGGAGAACGTTCGATGCCTTGAGCGCTGTTGCCAGCTCGCGTGATGGAAGCGCGACGTGTTGTGGCTCAGCATTGTGACCATAGATAACGGCAGGAACTAAACCGGCCTTACGATCGCGGCGTGATGCACCCTTACCAAAGTTGGTGCGCTTGCTACCGTTGATTTGAATCTCGGCCATTTGTAACTCCCTTGTAGTGAACGGACACAACACGTTCCAAGAGAGAACCCGTCGATCACGGATATTTCTATCCCTCGCCGGAACGAACCCTAAGGTTAGCGAAGTACGGGGTTAATTAACAAATTACCGAATAAAAACCAAGAAAAACCCATTAATTAATCTAAAAAGCGGCAAGAGCGGTTATCAGGAGTGACCGTCGAAGAGGCTGGTTACTGAGCCATCTTCAAATACTTCGCGGATAGCGCGACCCAAGAGCGGAGCGATTGAAAGCACGGTTAATTTATCGAAGCGCGATTCTTCCGCAATCGGCAAGGTATTAGTTACGACTACCTCACTGACGCGCGAGTTACGCAGGCGCTCTACTGCAGGTCCTGAAAGCACCGCATGAGTAGCTGCAACGATCACCTCTTTTGCGCCCGCCTCAAAGAGAGCGTCGACGGCCTTGGTGATTGTTCCTGCGGTATCAATCATGTCGTCGATAACAACGCAGGTCTGTCCTTTTACATCTCCAACCACACGACCCATAACCGATTCATTGGGAATCCTTGGATCGCGAGTCTTATGAATAAATGCAATAGGCGCTCCACCCAACATATCTGACCAGCGCTCCGCCACACGGACACGGCCGGAGTCAGGTGAGACGATGGTGAGGCGAGCGCGATCAACTTTGCTTCCCACATAATTTGTAAGCAGCGGAAGTGCGAAGAGATGATCTACTGGACCATCAAAAAATCCTTGTATCTGCGAGGTATGCAAATCAACAACCATCAAACGATCCGCTCCGGCGGTCTTGAAGAGATCTGCCATCAAACGAGCAGAGATTGGCTCACGGCCGCGATGCTTCTTATCCTGGCGGGCATAACCATAGAAAGGAGCAACAACGGTGATTCGCTTGGCTGAGGCGCGCTTGAGCGCGTCAACCATGATCAACTGCTCCATAATCTGCTTATTGACTGGAGATGCGTGGCTCTGGATGACAAAGGCATCTGATCCACGGACCGACTCTTCAAAGCGCACAAAAATTTCGCCATTTGCAAAGTCATACGCAGAAGTGGGAGTGATTGGAATACCAAGTTCGGCAGCGACATCTTCCGCTAACTCAGGGTAACCACGACCGGTAAAGATACGTAGCCGCTTCTCTGAGCTGAGTCGAAGTTCGCTCATGCTTCCCCCTGTACCTTGGTGGAGCCATCGCTGGCGCCAGCTTTGCGTGCAGACTCTGCTGACTTGGAGCCAGCGCGCTTGCGCAGGACCCACCCTAAGACATTTCTCTGCTTTGCTCTAGCAACGCCGATCGAGCCGGCGGGGACATCCTCCGTAATAACCGATCCAGCGGCAGTGTAGGCGCCATCCCCCACGGTTACTGGTGCAATCAGCATGGTGTCGCTACCGATGCGAACATCGTCTCCGATCTTCGTCTGGTGCTTCTCCACCCCGTCGTAATTCACAAAGATAGTCGCCGCGCCAATATTGGTTCCGGAGCCGATGGTGGCGTCACCGACATAAGAAAGGTGCGGCACTTTCGAGCCCTCGCCGATAGTGGAGTTCTTGATTTCGACATATGCCCCGACTTTGGCACCGGCTGCCAGAATGGTCCCAGGGCGGATAAAGGCAAAGGGGCCAACATTTGCAGCCGCTCCAACCACCGACTTTGAGACGCGCGATTCAATAATCTTTGCGCCCTCTCCCACAACGACGTCTTCGAGAGTTGTGCGTGGACCAATAACTGCACCGCCTTCAACCCTTGTAGCGCCGCTGAGGGCAGAACCGGGATAGATAGTGACATCAGGTGCGATCTCGACTCCGAGCTCGATCCAGGTCGTCGTGGGGTCGATGATGCTCACCCCAGAGCGCATGTGGCTCTGGTTAATTCGATCTCGCATTATCGCTGCACAATCGGCTAATTGACTACGATCGTTCGCTCCAAGGGTCTCGGTGAAATCACTGGACAGGATCGCGGTGGCGCTCTGGCCAGCTGCCTTGATCAGTGCAAAGACATCGGTGAGGTAGAACTCACCGGCAGCGTTTGCGCTCTTTAAGCCGGCAAGAGCTGAGCGCAGGGCGGCGATATTAAACAAGTACACACCAGTGTTGATCTCATCAATCTCTCTCTCGAGAGAATCGGCATCTCGCTCCTCGACAATTGCTGACAGCTCTTCATCCTCACCGCGCACTATGCGTCCATAGCCAAAGGGATCAGGGACAACTGCGGTGAGAACCGACGAATCAACTCCAAGGGCGGTATGAAGGTCGAAAAACTCCTGCAGAGTAGGTGCGGTGAGCAAAGGCGTATCGCCTGCCAAAATCAATACGGTGCCGATCTCCGCCGCTCCCTCGAGCGCTACTTGTACAGCGTGACCTGTCCCGTTCCGCTGCTCTTGAATGACAATTGTGGTTGCAGGAAATTGCAAGTGGATGTGCTCTTCGACGAGTTCTCGACCCGCCCCGATCACTACTCGCAACTCTTGGGCTTGCAACGGCGCGATGGCGTTAATGACGTGGTCAACGATTGGGCGTCCGGCGATCTGGTGTAGAACTTTAGGCAGCTTGGACTTCATGCGTGTGCCTTCACCGGCAGCGAGGACGATAGCGAGATCGAGCTGCTTCATCGCTCCCCCCCTCTAGCATCGGCGGTAACTTCTTCGCTCTGCCACTTTTTGATCGGGTGGCTTTGCTCTCGCTCCGCCACCAGGTATCGATCCTGGACCCTGGGCTTCAAAGGCCCATGTGCTAGCCACTACACAATGGCGGAACCTTAATTCTTCCTTATTAAGGCCAATGCGACAAATAAGCCGTTCGAGTTTGGACTAGAGAGTCTCGATCACGCGAGCGCCATGCGTTGGGCCGGTGGCGCGAATAACTCCAGCGACTACCCCGCTGGCGCTCAAGGCAACGGTCAAGTCCAAGGCGCGCTCTTCATCAGCGACCAAGAATGCAACCGTTGGACCGCTCCCGGAAACGATCGCCCCGAGTGCGCCGTAGTCAATCCCCACATCTAAGACCAGCCGTAGAGCGGGCCGTAAGGAGCAAGCAGCCGATTGCAGATCATTGGAGAGAGATCTACCCACGAGGGCTGCATCCCCAGCCCGCAGAGCCTGCAACATGGCATCTCCCACTTGTGGGCGGGCAATCTCCAATCCAGTACGTAGCCGATCACATTCGCCGTAAACAGCTTGCGTAGAAAGCCCTTGAGGCGCCATTGCCATCACCCAGTTGTAAGTTCCGCGAGCCAACACCGGTGTTAGATGGTCACCTCGCCCGCGTCCGATTGCGATTCCGCCAGTTATCGAGAAGGGAACATCGCTTCCAAGCTCTGCACCAATCTTCTCCTTACCGTCGCGCGATAACCCCAACTCATAAAGGGCATCCAAGGCAACAATGACCGCTGCTGCGTCGGCACTTCCACCCGCCATCCCGCCAGCCACTGGAATCTCCTTCTTAATATAGATGGAGATGTCAGAGTCGAGGTCGTGGCGATCAATCATTAATTGCGCGGCCCGATAGGCCAAATTGGTAGAGTCATGTGGAACCCCATGCGCAGTCGAACCAGCGATCTGCAATACGATTCCCGTCCCTGGTTCTGCAAATTTCACTGTGACATCGTCATAAATGGAGATAGCTTGAAAAACGGTAGTGACTTCGTGATAGCCATCTGATTGCAACGGGCCTACGGAGAGTTGCAAGTTCACCTTTCCGGGAACTCGAACTATCACTCCACTGCGCCTCATTACGCTAGCGTATTCGCAATCGCCATAAAGTCCCGAAGAAGTAGGGTCTCACCCCTTGCAGTGGGGTCAACACCGGCCTGGATAATTGCCGCCTCGGCACCGCCCGGGAATAGATCTGGAGAAAATAATTGCGAGAGTGCTCCGCGTAGCATCTTGCGCCGTTGCGCAAAAGCAGCGTCAATAACTGAGAATGTGCTGCTTCTTTCACTCTCATCCCCAGCGGCAGGATGGCGAACAAATCGCACGAGTGAAGAATCAACATTAGGAATTGGCCAAAATACCTGACGAGCCACATTTCCCGCCGGCGCTAAATCAGCCCACCAGGTGGCCTTGACAGAGGGAGATCCATAATTCTTGCTACCAGGCCTAGCAACCAGACGATCTGCCACCTCGCTTTGCACCATAACCACTCCCGATCGAATTGTTGGAAATTTCTCCAGGAAGTGTAGAAGGACAGGCACGGAAATGTTGTAAGGAAGATTGGCAACAAGAATGGTTGGATCCAACGGAAGCACCCGTGTTGTTAGCGCATCTTCATTACGCACAATTAACGTATCCGAATCAAAGCCGTGCGCAGCGACGGTAACTGGCAACTCTGCGGCCAAGCGCTCATCAATCTCAACGGCTATGACAGATCGTGCAATCTCAAGCAAGGCCAGTGTGAGGGAGCCCAGTCCTGGGCCAATCTCAAGTGCAATATCGCTTCTTTGCACATCAGCAACTTTTACAATACGGCGACAGGTGTTGGCATCCACCACAAAGTTCTGACCCAACTTCTTCGTTGGATTTACCCCGATGCGTGCCGCAATATCACGAATCTCTGCAGCACCTAAGAGTGTCGTCACTTAATCAAAGTTCCCGAAAAGGCGTAGCGCATTCTCAGTGACACGATCAGCGAGGTAATCGGAGCTGACATCCCGCAACTCTGCGACGAAGCGCAGAATATTTGCGACCTGCGCCGGAGTATTGAGTGCACCTCGATTCGGAGAGGGCGCCAAAAAGGGTGAGTCGGTCTCAATTAACAACTGTTCTATAGGAACGAGTTTTGCCGCTTCACGAAGTTCAGGAGCGTTCTTGAATGTGACGGTTCCCGCAAAGGAGAGGATGTAGCCTGCACTGACGCATTCGCGCGCCATCTCGGCATCGCCAGAATAGCAATGAAAGATTGTCTTCTCTGCAGCGCCTTCATCGAGCAAGGTATCAAGCACGGCGCGATGTGCATTGCGATCATGAATCACCAGCGCCTTACCCACCTCTTTCGCCAGGGCGATATGCCGCCGAAAAGAATAGGCCTGGCGCTCCCGAAGCTCAGGTTCTGTTCTAAAAAAATCCAGTCCAGTCTCACCAATTGCTCGCACCCGAGGATGTCTTGCGAGCTGCGCAATCTTCGCCAAGTCTCCCTCAAGATCTTCCACAACTGGCGCCTCATTCGGATGTAAAGCCACTGCTGCTAAGACCCTGCCGGGAAAAGCATCGGCACAACGCACTCCCCAAGCAGATTGCACTGCGGAATATCCGACCTGAACTACTCGATCAATTCCGGCAGCAGCGGCAGCATCAAGCAGGTTGCGAATCTCTGGGGAATCTGGCGCGCTACCAGTGACCAACTCCATGTGGGCATGCACATCGATACAAGGTCTGCCGAGCGGTTCTGGCGCTGGAGCATCTGGGCGTGGCTCTTTGAGAGAGTGACGATCCGACATTAATCTACTTTTTCTTCTAGTCGCGGAAAGAGAACCGCACCCTTCGTTACCTTGGAACCTGAAGGAAGCGTTCCCCATTTTGCTACATTGCCGATTCTTTGGTCTGCAATGGAACCCAAAGTCCGATCTGCACCCAGGGAGTTCCAGAGCGTCTCGGTCGTAGCAGGCATGACAGGATGCAAGAGGACGGCAAGAGCCCTAATAGCCTCTGCGGTGTTATAAAGAACTGCATCAAGTTCAGCCTTATTGTTCGGGTCCTTTGCGAGAACCCAGGGCTCCTTCTCCGTAACAAATCCATTGACGCGCTTACAGAAATCCATGATGGCGTTGATACCACTTTGAAAATCTAGGTTAAGGATTGCACTATCTGCGGCACTGAGGGTTGCAGCCAGAGCTGCCTCGAGCGTCGCATTGCCTGCGACGGCTGGGATAACTCCCTCGCAATATTTCTCGATCATCGCAATCAAGCGCGATGCCAGATTTCCAAAATCATTTGCTAGCTCTGAGGTATAGCGCGCACCCATATCCTCCCAAGAGAATGAGCCATCGCTGCCAAATGGAATTGCCCGTAGGAAGTAATACCGAAATGCATCAACGCCAAAGTGGTCAGTGATATCGGCAGGTGCAATTCCTGTCAGCTTCGACTTGCTCATCTTCTCGCCACCGACCAACAACCATCCATGTGCGAACACTTTCTTTGGCAATGGCAGCTCAGCAGCCATCAACATCGCCGGCCAGATGACTGCATGAAAGCGCAGAATATCTTTTCCGACTAGATGCACATCTGCAGGCCAGGTCTGCGCAAAGTCCTTTCCGCCTACACTTCCTAGGGCATCCCCTAATCCAACCGCCGTTGCGTAATTGAGAAGCGCATCAAACCAGACGTAGATGACCTGATTGGTGTCCCAAGGGACAGGAATACCCCAATCAAATGAGGAACGAGAGATTGAAAGATCCTGCACGCCACCTTCCAAGAATGCAACCACTTCATTGCGCGCACTTGCGGGCTGGCATGCCTCTGGATGATCCTTGTAGTGCTGCAGAAGTTGTGGCACAAAGGCGCTTAATCTAAAGAACCAATTCTCTTCACTTAAAATCTCGCATGGGGTGGAATGAATCGGGCAGAGCCCTTCGGGTAGGAGATCTCCGGGAAGTTTGAACTCTTCACAACCAATGCAATACGGCCCTTCATACTTACCAGAGTAGATGTGCCCCTGGTCTTTGAGCCCTGAGAGAAAGCGCTGCACCCGCTCCATATGCCGTGGCTCCGTTGTACGAATAAAATCGTCGTATGCGATATTGAGGCTAGCCCAAGTTGGCTTCCACGCCGTCTCAACAAGCCGATCGCACCATTCCTGAGGAGAAGATCCGTTCGCAGTGGCGGTATTTAAAACCTTCTGACCGTGTTCATCTGTACCCGTCAGATACCAGACAGATTCACCACGTTGCCGATGCCACCGAGTCAGGACATCTCCCGCAACGGTTGTGTAGGCATGCCCGATATGAGGTGCATCATTCACATAATAAATTGGCGTCGTCAGATAAAAAGACTTTGATTCGGCGCTCATAGGACGATCTTATCTTTCAGAGGGCTTGCTCCCGACCATGGCATCGAAGACGAGACGTTTGGGAAGATCGAGCTGACGTGCAATCGCTGCAATTGCATCCTTCCGACTCTCTCCCGCGCTCTCGCGGGCGCGGACCAACTCCACCAAACGATCAGGGCTATGACTCTGCGATGCAGGATCAAAACCTTCCAGAACAACAGTGATCTCCCCCAGAATTTCGCGCTCGGCGCTCCACGCCAGCAGCTCTTCTAGCGTTCCGCGCACACTCTCCTCATAGGTCTTGGTCATCTCGCGACAGATCGCAGCCCGCTTAGCGGGGCCCAGAATGGAGAGTGCATCGGCAAGAGAGTCGTGTAGGCGATGTGGAGCTTCAAAGAAAATAATGGTGCGCTCCTCAGTGGCGAGTTTCTCATACCAACTCGTGCGCGCCCCAGATGTTCGTGGGGCAAAGCCCTCAAAGCAGAAGCGATCAGTTGCCAGCCCCGAGAGTAGGAGCGCGGTTGTTACGGCGCTAGGTCCAGGGAGCACCTGTATTGGAATTTGATGTTCAATTGCTACACGGATAAGCCGATACCCCGGATCGCTAATACCCGGCGCTCCCGCATCGGTAATCAGGAGAAGATCGCTCCCCGAGAGAAGAATCTCGGTTAATTGCTCAACTCTCTCGCTCTCATTTCCTTCAAAGTAAGAGATCACCTTGCCTGAATAACGAATCCCCAGGTCACTTGTAAGGCGAGCCAATTTTCGCGAATCTTCGGCGGCGATGTAGGGAGCGCTCTCCAATGCGATCTTCACCCGCAAAGTGGTATCCCCGACGTTGCCCAGAGGGCCACAGGCAAGGATCAGCATGACGCAATTCTCGCAGGCTTTACGCTTGCCCTATGACAATTGTCGCGAAAGAAGTTGCGCGCCTACGCGATCGCCTGACACCGTGGGCGTTAGGCGCTTTGGCGCTCGCCTTTCGCCTCTGGCACCTCGGCTCCCCAAAGGGTTTTGTATTTGATGAGGTCTATTACGCGCAGAATGCTAACTCTCTGCTGCACCACGGCGTGGAGTTAGACCCCAAGACCGCCGCCGCTCAATTCATCGTCCACCCGCCAATTGGAAAGTGGATGATTGCAGCGGGAATAAAGCTCTTTGGTTTTCACGAATTTGGTTGGCGAATTAGTGGGGCGGTAGTCGGAGCGATCTCCATTGTCCTGATGTATTTTATTGCCGCTCGCCTCTTCAACAATTATTTCCTCTCGCTCAGTGCAGGCATTTTGATGAGCGCAGACGGGCTCAATCTGGTTATGTCGCGAACCGCACTCCTGGATATCTTCTTAATGTTCTTCACTCTGCTGGGCTTCTTCTTCTTGCTCCGCTCACAGCACTATGCGGCGGGGGTATCACTCGGCTTAGCGGTGGCGACGAAGTGGAGCGGGATTTACTATCTCAGTGCATATCTACTCTTCACACTCTACGTGGAATATCGTCGCAATCGGGCGCTTGAGATTGATGATCCAATCAGAGTTGCAATCCACGAGAAATTGTTAAAACGCATAACGCAGTACCTTTTGATCCCGCTCGCCATCTACATCGCCAGTTGGGTCGGATGGCTCTTTAATACCTCGGGCTACGACAGGAATTGGGCAAATAGCCAACCCAACGGCCTCTTCGCATTTATTCCACGACCGATTCGTTCGCTATGGCACTATCACGCAGAGATGTGGAACTTTCATACAACCCTTACCGCCTCGCACCCGTACTCCGCTAATCCATGGAGCTGGTTGATCATGGCCCGTCCTACCTCTTTTTTTTACCAAGCTCCTAAGGGGTGCGGGGTTCCCGCCTGCGCCCAAGAGGTGTTAGCGCTGGGCACTCCACTCCTGTGGTGGTCTGGCCTCGCCGCGCTCGCGGTCACATTCGGCTATTGGATTGCGCGAAGAGAGTGGCAGAGCGGACTCCTCCTTTTAAGCATAGCTGCCGGTTATCTACCTTGGTTTGAGTGGCAAAAGCGAACCGTCTTTAATTTTTATACGATCGCTTTTGAACCCTTCGTTATTCTTCTTATTGTCTATTGTCTCGCAAAATTTCTCGAGCCGAACAAAGATGGAGGTGTCCCAAAAGTTCGATGCTACGTTAGTTATGGATTCTTAGCCCTTATAGTTCTTAATTTTCTTTATTTTCTCCCACTTTATTTTGGGAGCATAATTACTTACAGCCACTGGAGTACCTTGATGTGGTTCCCTAGCTGGATTTAACTCTATTGGTTAGCAGCCCAACCCTGCTCCGCAGCCGCCTGTTCTGCTAACTCCTGGTCAAAGAGTTCATCTCGGACAGGAATTTCAAGGGCGCTCTGTCGCTCCTGCTCCGCACTCCACTTGCCAGGAGTAGTGAGATCAATAGTCCGCTTCGGCGTAATCGCCTTGGGCGCGGTTGCATAGGTGGGTCGAGGTACGGCTATGGGTGACCAACTGCGCTCTTCACTCTTCTCAACAATCGTGATACTTGAACTCATCGAGCGTTCGCGCAGTGGAACCCATTGCTCCAGAATGGCCTCACTTTGCGTGCGTTGACGCTGCGAAAGATCGATGCGTGCCTTCGGATTATCTTTAATTTCTACGGCAGCGATCTTTGCAAGAGCCGCTAGGCGCCTCTTTTTGACTTGAGCCGCTACAACCTGTCGGCGGATGTGGACAACATAGATCGCCAGTGAGGTCACCGGAATCAGGATCGAGATCGTTGGAATCAAGCCTGCGGCGATAGCAAGCGAGGCGGCAGAGAGAATGGCTGCAAGAACGCAGAGTGCGACGCGGCGCAGATGTAACGACTTTGCCCGCTCTTCAACATTGACTGGATCAGGAAAATTAGGTGTGGAGGCAACGATCTTCATGGCGCTCTTGTACCGCTCTGTTTCGCGCCCTGATTGGGTCTCATGTTGGCGCATCCAGCGTGGCAAGAAATAAGCGACCCACATACCGATGATGATCAGGTAGATGAGTCCGGAGGCCATGGAATGAAACAGTAATTGACGATTAGGCGAAAAGTCGGGATTTAAACGCTATGTCTCAACTGAAATTTTTGGGGTTTTCTGCCACAAAACTTAGGTGGTCGCGCCAATCTCCAGCGATATGCAGATATCGAGAGCGCACCCCTTCATAATGATAACCACTCTTTTCAGCGACTTTGCGCGACGCTGCGTTTTCTGGTCGAAGATTGATCTCGATGCGATGCAACTGTAATTCGTTAAATGCAAACTCTGTCAGAGCCCTCACTGCTCGCGATGCGTATCCGCGATTAGCGTGGCGCTGATCAATCCAGTAACCGATATGGGCACCCCGATATGCTCCAAATACAATTCCACCAAGGGTAATTTGCCCAATCAACATCTCACTTCGATCGATCTGTAGCCAGATCGCCAGCGAGATGGAACGCAAATCACGCCCCTCTTTGTTGTAGTAGTGGACCATTTCATAGAAAGTCGGGAGCGCTCCATCCCCTTCGATTGCAGGACGAGTCGCCTCCCACGGAGCCAACCATTGCGCATTGACTCGACGAACTTGATGCCAGATCGCTCGATCGCGATAACGCAAAGGGCGCAAGGTAATTTCTTGATCAGAAATCACATAGGGCCAGCGCTGCATAGTTAAACGGTTCGATCCAGAATAATGATCTCTGCCTGCTCGCCCTTGAGGTAGCCCGGTGAATCTGCTGAAACTGTGATAAGCGCTCCCGCTCGCGCGAGGGATAGTAGATCTTCCTGCGCGGATATTGGCGAGACCAACGACTCACCCGCTTGCGTAACGGATAGGGTGGCTCGAACTAGCGAAGTGAGACCGATGGGGGATTCGATATCGCTCGTTATCTCAGCCTTTACAGTTGAGCGAAATACATGCTTAATCCCGAACATTGATCTGATCATCGGGCGAACAAAAATTTCAAAGGAGATAAAGGCGCTGGTTGAGTCACCTGGCAAGGTGATCACTGGAATCCCATCATCGCCAATAATTCCGTAGCAGTGCCTTGCGCTGCCCTCCAGATTTGGCGTGGCGCTCTCAATATCTCCGAGCTCCTCCAATACCGCTTTGATCAAATCAAAGGAACCGTCATTACTCTCACCACTTATCACAATGAGGTCGGCGCGCACCATCTGGTCTTCTATCACCGCACGAAGCTGTCCGTGATTCTCCGGAATGGTATGGACTCGATAAGCGACAGCCCCTGCCTCCCGGGCAGCCGTGGCGAGCATCCAAGAGTTGGTTTCGTACTCCTCATCTTCCGAGATCGCCTGGCCGGGCTCCACCAAGTCATCGCCGGCAGAGATAACTACCACGCGTGGGTGAGGTTGGGTGGGAAGTCGCGAGAGTCCTAAGGAGGCGGCGAGACCGATCTGTGGAGAGCGAATACCAGCGCCACGGTGGAGCACTACCTCATCTCCAACAAAGATGTCTTCGGCAAGGGTCGCCCCGTGAGCGTCAAGCAACGGCATGTCGAAAGGCGTTAGTGGAAGGGAGATCGCGAGTAACTCTGCCAGCATATTCTTAACAGAAATCTGCAAATCCATGGTTTAACCTTACTTCGTCCCAACGGATTCGCGAGAGAAGGTGCCATCATGGAATCGAGCAGCGCCGCTAAGAAGAACCTACGTGAACAATTGCGCCGCGATCGCGAACTGGGATTCATGCCACAGAGTTGGCTCCATATTATCCAGTCGCGTGAGATACAAAACGCGAGCGTCGTTGCCTCCTACCTCTCGTATGGATTTGAACCTCAAACGCTCGACATTAACCAGGCGCTGCTGCGCGCCGGAAAGTTACTTCTAATTCCGCGCACACTTGAGGATCGAGATATTGAATGGGTAGCGTGGGATGGAAGCGAACGTTCACTCAAAATGAGGGGCAAAGTTTTAGAGCCCACCGCTGAGAAATACAAGGGCGAAGGCGCTATCGATGTGGTGATTGTTCCCTCACTGCATATAGATCGTCGGGGAAATCGCCTCGGACAAGGAGGTGGTTCATACGACCGCGCCTTAGCACGAACGAGAGCGTGGAAAGTTGGACTCGTGGGTGCTACTGAGTTAAGTGGTACTCACCTTCCAGTAGAAGAGCACGATCAGCGGGTCGATGCTGCAGCCACCCCTTCTTTACTTTTGCGATTTACTCAGAGCGCGGCTGCTCACCTCTAGCGAGCCCCGCCAAATACTTGTTATAACGCGCGAGATCATCCTCTTCACCCATGGCGGCTGCGCGATCTGCCGCACGATCGATGCGTTTAGCTTCTCGAGAGTCAACGCGCATCCACTGAATAAAAGTAGCAACTAAGGCGAGAAGAATTGGAATTTCACCCATCATCCAGCCGAGGGCTGCGCCTGTGTGTTGATCGGAGAGTAAGTTGATGTTCCAGAGGCGGTGGAGCGAACCGTAATAGCCTCCATCCAGAAGAGAACTCGTAGAGAGAAGGGCGATCGAGAAAAAAGCGTGAATGCTCATCGCGGCGAAGAGCACAATAATTCGCACAATGTGCGGAATCTTTCGTGGGTTGGGATCGATTCCTACAATCACGTAGAAGAAGAGATATCCAGCGAGTAAGAAGTGGATATCCATTAAGAGATGCCCACTATGCGATCGCATAAGTTTGCCAAAGAGTGGCGTCATGTAGAGGGCAAAGAGTGAACCATCAAATAGCGCGAGAGCGACGATTGGATTTGTGATGATGACGGAGTATCTCGAGTGAATGATCGCGATCAGAGTTCCTCGAACTCCCCGCTCCTCTGGGGAGCGACCCTGCGGCAGCGTTCGCAGTGCAAGGGTGATCGGCGCGCTGAGTACAAAACCAATAGGTGCAATCATTCCCAAAATCATGTGGCCGAGCATGTGGTAAGAAAAGGCGAAGTGGGCGTAGACCCCGACGCCGCCACTAGTAGCGAAATCAACGAGAGAGACCGAAATAGCGAAGGCGATAGTCCTTCCCACTGGCCAGCTATCGCCACGTCGTCGCAACAGAACGACACCGTAAATATAGAGAGCAGTGATGAGCAGCAGGAGCCCCAGGATCGTTCCATCGGGTGAATAACTCCAGAGAATGCGACCAACGCTGGGTGACACCGGCATCGCTATTCCGGTAAGAGCGATTGCAGGGTCTCGATCGGCGGCTATCGCCCCCGGTGAAGTAGGTGGAATGCTGGTGCTCAGCCATCCACCGATAGCTACCGCTACCAGCATCACAAGGCTCTCGTTGAGTAGCAGGCGATAGATCTGTCTACCACCCTCGAGCTTCAATGCAATAGTTCGGCGATGTTTTGCGCCAATTACAACGAGAATCGAGAACAGTAGGATCTTTATGGCGACCAACAAACCGTAGCGAGAGTGCCAGCCAGACCAAAAATTAAGACGCGCCCACGCCGAGAGCACACCACTCAACCCAACGATAATCGCTGCCCAGAGCGCAAGTGCGCTAAATCTTGCGATCGACCTCTCGCGAGCGCGGGGAGAGATTAGGACCAAACCGATGACGCCTCCGATCCAAAGAGAGACGGCCGCGACGTGGAAGATTAAGGCGCCGATAGCCAGACCATGATTGCCTGCAGAAGCGGCGTGACTTTGAAAGAGGGGAATAACGAGAGCAAGCATCGTTGCAGCGAGCGCAAAGTAAATCGCCCCAACCTTTTGCGCTCGAACAATTAAAACAATGACACCAAGTCCCATAATCATCTGGAATAGGTCATCTCGGCCGATGCTCGTTGTGGTGAGGAACGAAGTGAGCGTTGACCAGTTAAATGCCTCGAGAAATCCTGCGCCCAAAAGATTTGCAACCTCAACAACGACACCGCCGACCGTGGTAACCAACCAAATGACAGTTGCAAGTACGGCGAGGTTTTTAATGCGCTCTGACTCTTTACTCAACCTACCTTGTTCTTCAAAAAGCAGAAAGCCGACAGCGTAGAGAACACCGACCGCCGTGAGGATCGCCATGAGATAGAGATCTTGGACGAGGGGTAAGAGAATATCGACCAAGGTATTTCCACTTTGAATATGGCTATGGAGGTTGGGAATAACCGCTTCGAAGATTATTTGGAGCTCCGCTCTCGCGCCGCTTTCTTGCGCCCCTTGCGATATTGACCCCAGATCATGCCCGCGTACCAGAGCAAGAAGATCAAAACAACTGTTGCCAACCCGACAAATACTAAGACGGCGACATTGGCCGAAGAATTATTGGTGAGCTTCTTACTCCCCGACGTTACCGTCGCTACCGGCGATGGGGCGAGCGTAGGAGTGGTGATCACCGCAGGTGCGTTGTAGTGAAAGGTGTACGAACTCGAGAGCGGAGCATCCGTCGGGCTCAAGAGGGTGTAAGCCACGGTATAAATCCCGGTCACTGAAAGGGGTTTCAAGCCGACCACCGCTGAAGTGTCGGTGATCGTCAAAGAGCCATCATCGACCTCGACTCCGTTGGGGTCAGTAACCATAAGGCTATTGCCATCTGGGAGGAGGGAACTGGCGGCGGTCACGGAGACGGCATTTGGAGCCGAGGAAAGCACGGCTCCGACCGCCGGAACGCTCGCTATAACGGTATTGGCCATAGCTACCGGCGCCAGAAAGGCGCTGGCAAGCAGGAAACCCACAGATAGAACCGCCACCACCCCGCGTGAACCTGAGCCATTCTCTAGCTTTTGCATCCCCTGCCCTTCAGGTGCTCCGATTGGATTAGTGCCTATCCTCTCACCTCTTTAGAATTACCTCTATGCCGACCTACCAATATGCATGCACCACCTGCGGCCACGAATTTGAGCTCTTCCAATCTTTTTCAGAGGATGCAATTACCCTCTGTCCAGAGTGCCAAGGGGAGGTCAGAAAGGTCTACTCCAATGTGGGAGTGGTCTTTAAGGGTGGTGGCTTCTACAAGACCGATTCCCGCCCGGCTAGTTCAGGAGAGTAACTCCGCACCTCTTTCAACTAGTGGTGGGGCGGTTTATCCGCAGCAATTTCAGCCTCGCGCCGCGCCACATCATCCTCGCGGGGATCAATCTCATCTTGAGTTACCTGGGGCAAGATATTGGAATCACTCATTTTCCACCTCCCCGCATGGCTAGCTCCAAACCATCGAGCAACTCCTCAAAAGCGGCCTCGGGAAGTATCCCTTCAATGATCAAGGTTGACGCCCCCTGCACCGCAGCCCAAGAGATCAACTCCCCATACCTGCGCATGGCCGGAGTGATAACCCCTGTAGCGAGCAGGTCGTCAAGGCACTCAGTAAGCATCACAAAGGCTTCTTGGTCTTGGTGGGAGTCGCGCTGGTCTGCCTTGCAAAACCCGCCAAACATGAGACGGAAAAGGTTAGCTTCAGAGTTGGCCCAGCGGAAATAAGTCCGACCTAACTCTCGATAACGTAGCCGAGCAGATCGTGCGGAGTTACCAGGAATTTGACTGAGGGCCTCACGTTGCATAACAGCCATCTTTTTGAAGAGTTGATCGCCTAGATCATTAATGAGAGATTCTTTACTCGGAAAGTAGTGATAGACCGCGCTCGGACTTACACCGACCTGGTCAGCTACCGCCCGCAGCGAGAGGTGGTCAGGCCCGTTCTTTCGAACTAGCTCGGTTGCCGCACCTGTTAGGGCTGCCCGCAGATCGCCGTGGTGATAACTATCTCGGCCAGAGCTCTTGGTTCGAAGAACATTAGGTAAAGACACGCCTTAAGTATTGCGCGAAACTTGACAGTGTTCAAATCAACACCCCATAATCTGAACACTATTCAGATACCAACCCACCTCGAAAGGCGCGACCATGTTTCTGAAACTGGGCCACACCCTCGTTAGGCGCCGAAAGGCGGTTCTAGCACTCTTTATCGTCATTCTCATCGCTGGCGGTGCCAGCAGTTCACTTCTCATTCCACGCCTTGATAATGGTGGCTACAACGACCCCAAGAGCGACTCAGTAAAGGCAGCCGCCTACCTCTCTTCCACATTCCATGTAAAGGACCCAGCCCTCGCACTTGTCGTGCAGAGCACAAATTCCGTTACCGACTCAACCACCGTGGCTGAGGAGGCCACTTTGGAGAGATCAATTAGCCAAGAAGCAGGTGTTTCAAGGACGCTCTCCTACTGGTCTGGCGGCGGTGTCACCTCCCTGAAGAGCACCGACGGAAAAGCTGGGTACCTCTTCGTCTACTCCGCGGCTAGCGATCCAAGTACTGCAAAGGAGCTCGCAAAGTTGATCCAAACTAAGTACGACGGACCCTATGAGTCCCTGCATATTTATGTTGGTGGAAGTGCGATCATCAATCAAGCAATCGGGTCAAAGATCTCTAAGGATCTTGCAATTGCGGAGTCGATCTCTATTCCACTGACTTTTGTGCTGCTAATTTTTATCTTCGGAGGACTCATCTCCTCCGCAATGCCTCTTGTCGTTGGGCTGAGCGCGATTCTTGGGACGTTCCTAATTCTCTACCTCATAAGTTTGGTAACCGGCGTAAGCATCTTCGCACTCAACCTGACCACTGGTATGGGTTTGGGTTTGGGGATCGATTACTCACTTCTCATCGTGAACAGATTCCGTGAAGAGCTGCACTCTGGCAAGTCGGTCGAGGATTCAATCGCGCGGACCGTGGCTACCGCGGGGCGTACCGTCTTCTTCTCCGGATTGACCGTCCTTGTGACGGTTTCTTCATTGATGTTCTTCCCACTGATGTTCCTTAAGTCCTTTGGCTACGCGGGGGTTGGTGTGGTGCTCACAGCGGTCTTCGGTGCACTGATTCCATTACCAGCGATCCTTGCGATTTTGGGAACGCGCGTCGATAAGTTCGTAGTACGCAAGAGCGCCATCGCAGCGAAAGAAGATGGTCGCTGGGCTCAAACCGCACGCTTTGTCATGAAGCGTCCGGTTGCGGTAGTTCTTTTTGCCGTCATCATTTTGGCCATCCTTGCAACCCCGATCAAGAACATCGTCTTCTCCGAAGTAGATAGTCGTGCCCTTCCTGCCAACAACAGGGCAGCTATCGCAGCTGCTACGAGCAGCAAGGAATTTGATGGACAGAGCGCTGCCCCTATCGAAATCATCATCCCGCAAGGCGCAGCTCACCAGGATCAAATTATTACCTACTCCGCAGACCTGGCAAAGGTTGGTGGCATAGTCTCTGTTGCAGCCCCACAAATTGCCGGAAGTGATGCTCGCATCTCAGCAATCTCATCAATCAGCCCTCGGAGCAGCGATGCGCAGAAGCAGATTGAATCCGTCAGGGCAATACCAACCTCTCTCAAAACTCTAGTCGGAGGTACCGCTGCTGAGTACACAGATACCCAAGCGGGAATCTCCCATACCCTCCCTTGGGCGCTGGGATGGATCGCACTCTCGGTACTGGTCCTCCTCTTCATGTATACCGGCTCGATCATCTTGCCGATCAAGGCTGTGATCCTCAACATCCTCTCACTCAGCGCAACAATTGGAGCGCTCTCGTGGATTTTTATAGATGGTCACTTAACCTGGCTCGTCGGTTCATTTACCAAGACCGGTTCAATCGATACCTCAATGGTGATCCTTATCTGCGTCGTTACATTCGGGCTCTCCATGGACTACGAGGTCTTCCTGCTCTCGCGCATTAAGGAAGAGCATGATGCAGGACGTTCCAATGTTGACGCGGTAGCAACAGGTTTACAACGATCGGCCCGCATCATTACTTCAGCGGCTCTTCTCCTAGCCGTTGTCTTCGCAGCCTTCTTGACGAGTGGTGTAACCAACATCAAAACTCTGGGTTTCGGAGTCGCCTTCGCGATCCTCTTAGATGCAACGCTTGTTCGGGCGCTTCTCGTGCCGGCTTTAATGCGCCTGTTGGGAGAACGAAATTGGTGGGCACCTCAAGAATTAAAGCGCTTCACCGTAAGTCACTAGTTGATATGGCCATTGAGTTAGGCAGGTACTGAAAGAGCACAGGAGTTAGGAATCACCCGCAGCGCAGGTAGGGTTCGGGTGTGGATGCCATCCTTACTCTTGCTTGTAAAGATCAGCCGGGGATCGTCCATTCGATGACCTCGGCCGTTCTCGCTTGCGATGGAAACATCATTGAGAACCAACAATTTACCGACCCGACTACTGGACTTTTTGTCATGCGTACTCGAGTTGAGTCGACAAAGTCCTTGGCGGCGGTCTCTCAGATATTGCAGCAAGGGTTAGAGCATTTACATCCGACGATTGAGATTCGCGAGAGTGCAACAAAGAAGCGAGCGCTGATTCTGGTCACCAAAGAGAGCCACTGCTTGCGAGATTTGCTCTACCTGCAAGAGCTCGGGGAGTTACCGATTGAAATTCCTTTGGTCCTCTCCAATCGAGAGGATCTTCGAACCCTGGTGGAATCCCATGGGATTCCATTTGCAGTCTTGCCCTTAGATAAGTTGCAGGCAGAGACAATTATCGAAGCTACCCGTGCCAGCCACGCGATCGATTTTCTTGTGTTAGCCCGCTACATGCAGATCCTCTCTAGGGAGTTTTGTGAACGTCACCTCGGAACGATCATCAACATTCACCACTCCTTCTTGCCAGGATTTAAGGGTGGCAAGCCTTACCACCAGGCACATGCGCGCGGTGTGAAGATAATTGGCGCTACTGCCCACTTTGTGACGGCTGACCTAGATGAGGGACCGATCATTGAACAAGATGTCGCTCATGTCTCCCACAACGCAACACCAGAGGATCTGATCGCGATCGGGCGCGACATCGAACGTCGCGTTCTCTCTCAGGCCGTGAAGCTATTTGCGCAAGATCGAATTTTTATCGTGGGAGGCAGAACCATCGTCTTTTAAGTGTCCCAGGCCGGAGTTGAACCGGCGGCCTACCGCTTAGGAGGCGGTTGCTCTATCCACTGAGCTACTGGGACGGATGGGGCTGATTGATTCTGTCGGGGCTGATTCCTAGTTTAATCGGGGGAATTCACACCAACTTCACAACTCTAACGCTGTAATTTCCCTTCTGGAGGTGGGGGAAGACTCTAGACTCATCCCGTGTTCCAGATAACCTGGGCCTATTGGAGGAAACAAAGATGAAGATCATCTCAACTCGGAAGCTGGCAAGCGTGCTCCTCGCCGGAGCGCTCATCGTGGGCGGTTCAATTGCAGTCAGCGCCTCTGCGGATGCGACTGGAAAGCAGGGTACCGCTTGTACCAAAGTAGGGTTGAAGTCCGGCGCTTATACCTGCATCGCCAACCCAACAAGCACATCACCAAAGATTGTTTGGGCTACCTCAAATTGCATTGCTGCGCAGGCAGATTACCAAAGCAACGTTGGGAGCCTCACCTCCTATACCAAGAATGCCACTAATGCTGCTAGTCAGGCACAGAGCCTGCTCGCCTCTTACCAAAATGCACTTACCGTGGCCCAAACTTCACTAGATGCGGTAATGAATAAGAATTCCTACACAATTGATTATGACCCTGCAACGCGTAAGCCATCGAACCAGGTAATTGGTTATACCGCCGCGATCGCTGCCTACCAGGCAAAGTTGGCGAAAGATCAGGCCGGTCTTGCTGCCGCACAGGCTGCCCTGAAGGGAGATCAAGCAACAATCATCGCTTACACAACCGGAATCAAGTATCGTCAACAAACAATCGATCAACTGAACAGGACTCTAAGTCGTATCAACACCACGATCACCAATGATCAGACCCAGATCACAACTTGGACATCAACGGTGAATAGCGCAATCGCACAGCAGAAGCAGCTGACGGCCCAACTTACCGCTGCAATCACCTCTGCTAAATCCACCCGTACCCTCGCATGTAAGCATGGTCTCTAAGGCTGGCTACAACCCGCGGAAGTTAAAGAAAACGAGAGTCAGGTTCATGGCAGCGCGACTGCTAGCCTGACTCTCGTTTCAATTTATTAACAGGTAGAAAATCTACTGTCTTTTCTATTTCAAAGTCATTAACCTCTTGTAGTGGCGATCGGCACCTCGAGAACATACCTGAAGTTGCGTCTCGCCCCAAGTGCTCTCCTGGGCTTACATCTCCTCATACGCTCGTTGTCTCGCGACCCTAGCCCCTTAGCCGATCTCTTCATTTACAATGGTGTGGCGCTTTTTGCAGCAATTGCCGCCTTCTTTGCGCCATCCTTTAATGATCGACTAGCCCGGATCTCCTTAAGCGGAGCAATTTTTATTTGGGCCTTCGGTTCAACAATCACCACTTGGAATGATTTCTATACCCCAACTATCTGGTCCAACTTCTCCGATTTCTGTTACATCGCCTTCTATCCCCTCATTCTCTTTGGCCTTATCCGCGCCTTAACTGCACATCGATCCTTCCACGCGACAGAACTCTTAGAGGTTGTGATCATCACATTTGGATTCTCTACCTTATTCGCCTACTTATTCCTTAAGAGCGCCATGACCCATTTCATCGGTGACTCGACGACGGTCTTCCTTTCGATCGTCTATCCGGTGGGCGATGTAGTTTTACTCTCCATAGCGCTGATTATCTTTCTCATTCAACGTCGAGCACTGCGCTCCTTTCTTGTCCTCGTTGGAATCACCATCTTCACACTGGCCGACTTCTACTTCCTCTTTAAATCTGTGACGACGGGATACTCTTTCGCCCAACTCACCGATGATGGGTGGTTGCTCGGCCTGATTGTTATTGCGGAAGCGCTCTGGCATCACGGAGGTGAGGAAGAATTAAATGAGCGCTTGGTCTCATCTCTCACCACTCTTGCAATGATATGTAGTGGCGTAATTCTCACACTTTCAGCGTTGCGCCACACCTACCTGCCCACCGTGGTCCTTATCCCTGCAATTGTAACTATCGCTTTAGCTGTCGTTCGATTGGCCGTGGCACTTGCAGAGGCCCGGAGTTCCGCCAAGAATCTGGAGCTTTCTCGTATCGATGAACTGACCGGACTCCCAAATCGACGTCGTTTCATGAAAGAGCTGGATGAGCTTCCGCAGAATTCGGGGACCTTGCTCTTGCTTGATCTCGATGGTTTCAAGAAAGTGAATGACACTCTTGGTCATGAGGCCGGAGACGAACTCTTGCGACAAGTTTCCTTGCGTTTCTCGCGAGTGATTCCTAGTGGATCGCTTCTCGCTCGTCTTGGTGGCGATGAGTTTGGAGCAGTTGTTCCAGGCAGCGCTCATCTAGGCCAAGAGGTAGCCCTCGCACTATCTTCAACCGTCAGCTATCCATTTGTTGTCGCTGGCCACGAAGTAGATGTCGGTGTCAGCATCGGTCGCGTGATTAACGATGGCGGCGGTGATTTAATGGCTCGGGCAGATTCCGCTATGTATGAGGCTAAGCGCGCTGGTGGGGGGATGGCTCTTTGGCAACCTTAATCTCCGCTAGCCGCGCCAACGATTCAAGGCGCTCTACCGCGTGATCCACAATCGGTTCAGGGTAGCCATTGATACTGCCGCCTAGAAATTCCCAAGGTGTGTGAATTTCGGGAGCAGAAAGGTGAGCCAACTCGGGTACAAATTTCCTTATGTAAAAGCCCTCGGGGTCAAAGCGTCTGCCTTGTTCAGTCGGATTGAAAATTCGATAGTAAGGGGAGGCATCGGTTCCGCATCCGGCGGTCCATTGCCATCCATGAGCGTTTGAAGCGACATCATTGTCGATGAGGTACTTCATGAAGTAGTCAGCACCAAATCGCCACTCAATATGCAAATCTTTTACCAAAAAGGAGGCGACTATCATTCGCGCTCGGTTGTGCATCCAACCTTCTAACCGTAGTTGTCGCATAGAAGCATCAACAATGGGATAACCAGTTCTTCCGGCGCACCAGGCCTTGAATTTCTCACCAGGTTCGTCATAGCGCATCGCCGCAAATGTTGGCGAGTAATAATTACGCGAACTCTCAGGGTAGTTGTGCAAGACATCAGCGTAGAATTCTCGCCAGGCAATCTCTTTGCGAAAGATTTCGTGGGCGCTGCTCTGCTTGAGTTCGGCCAAGATTGTTCGCGGGTGTATCTCTCCCCATCGCAGGTGTGCACCGAGCCGACTTGTTCCAGCAATACCTGGAAAATTGCGCTGCTGGTCATACTCTGAAAGAGCTCCTGATTTATAAGCCCCCCACCTCTCCAGGGCAGCTGCCTCCCCCGCCTCTTGTAAGAGAGCGCCAACAGGAGCGCTCCACGTTGGCAGATCACGATCACTCTGCGAGGGTTGTATCAAATTCAGCTGCGTGGGTTTTAGTGCAGGAGCGCGCCAACCGTGGCTCTGCCAGGCACGGAAGAAGGGCGTATACACGCGGTAGTTTGTTCCATCGCCCTTTAGGACTCTTCCGGGGGCCACGGCGTAGTTCGACCCGGTGTACTCAACCTTTATTCCAGCTTGAGCAATCGCCTCTTCAGCAGCAACTCCGTACGGCGCGTATTGTCGAGCTGCATGGATAGAGGTGATTTGGTATCGAGCCGCCACCTCTTTCAAGATATCAACCGCGCTCCCAGATATCACCGCGAGGCGACCACCTACCGATTGATCCAGTTTCGCCAAGGAATCGGCGAGGTAGGCACGGCGATACTCACCTGCTCGAAGCGCGAGATCCTGATCCATGATGAATAGCAGGAGAGTCTCATCTGCCGCCGCAAGTGCGTCTAGAAGAGCAGGGTTGTCGTTGAGGCGAAGGTCGCGACGAAACCAGAAGAGAGAACGATTTGCCATGGCGCTATTCTTTCATAATGGAGTTGCAATGGTGATCTCAAGGAGTTTTCAGGTAAGAGGTGCTGCTGGTGCAGTTCATCGCACTCTGATTGCTGATCGAACTATTGACTTCTGGGCTCCCGCAAATCCAACGCCCTACTTACTCGTAACCCACGACGGTCAGAACATATTTGATAAGCAAACCTCGAGTCGCCGTAAGACATGGGAGCTAGCGGGTACGGCCAATAAAGTTGCCCACGAATTAGGGGTTCCATCACCCGTCATCATCGCCGTCTTTCACTCCAGCTCTCCCCTTGATCCTTTTGGGCGCGCCAAAGATTTGGCGCCGCAAGATGTATTTACCGGCGGCGTCGAGCCAATATTAAATACCTCGGGGATCTGGCCCGAGCCTGCGCCGAGCTTTCCACTTTCAGAACTACACGGAAATCGCTATCTGCAAGAAGTTGCCGAGGTTATCGTCCCTACTATCGCTGAATATCTACATCACCAGATACAGCCAGCCAAGACCGCTCTCTTGGGAGCAAGTATGGGTGGACTCGCCGCTCTCAATGGGGTCGCTCGCTACCCCGACCTCTTTACTTGTGCACTCGCTTTCTCTCCTCACTGGATCTGTGGCGGAGTACCGCTAGTAGAGCGGCTTATGACGGCGTTGCCTGAAGCGGGCAGGCACAAGGTGTGGATGAGTCGCGGAACTAAATCTCACGACTCTCGTTACGGCCCATTTCAAGAGTTAGCCAACAATTTCGCAGTCGCGGCTGGCTATCAGTACGGAGACAATCTTGCCTCACCGATATTCAACCGCACTACGCACAACGAACGTTCGTGGTCCACGTATGTGAACCAAGCACTGCGGTTCTGGCTCTCCCGCTAAACTACATAGGGATCTACTTAGCGGTCTACTTAGCGGTCTACTTAGTGAGCTATTTGGTGGTCAGAGTTTTGATTGCACTAGTGGCTGTTACACCATATGAATCAGTAGCGACTGTTTCGAATTGAACTACCTTCTTTTTGGGGAAGTTAGTCACCAGTGGGAAGACGCGATAAAAGCCACTCTCTCTCTTATCGAGCGAGAAGGTGGGAGCGGAATCGGTTCCCAAACTGACCCAGGGTCCCTTCCCTACTCGGTACTTAAATGCGACATTGATGAATGGTGATCCCTGTGCCATTGCGTCGACTTCGATTAGATCAGAGTCCAGGGGATCGGGAGTGAGGATGGTAATGGCGGTGCTGATCTTGCTGGCCCTCGGGGTTGGAGAATCTGCCGTGAATACCGACCAACTTAACGGGGGAAGAGTCAGAGTTGTGCCAGCGGTGGAGACGCTCGCTGCTCCACTTCCGCCCTGGAGAGTCCACGAAGATTTGCCTGCACTGCTGGAAAATGTTGCCGAGCTTGAGTCGCTATTGGCGTTGAGCGCCACCAAAACTTCTTGGTGTGCACTCTTATCAAATCTACTAAAAGCAAAGATGCCGTTAGCCGCATAATCAGTCTTCTGGCTACCACTTGCGAGGGCGGGGAACTTCTCCCGCAAGGCGGTAAGTGAACGAATTGTGTCTTGGAGAGGGTTGGTGGTCTCGAAACTACTCTTACTTCCAATCGGAGCAGAGCCGATCCTGAATTGGTCCTGCCAACTAGTGACCGCTGTTGCAAAGAGATCCTGCCGAGCCTCTTTATCGTTGCCGCCCGTCAATCCAAATTCATCACCGTAGTACACCGCCGGGACTCCACGAATCGTAAAGAGAAGGGCGTGAGCAAGCTGATCGCGTTTTAATGCGACGGTCGGATCAGAGGTACTGGTTGCGATGAATGAACCCACCCGCCCCATGTCATGGTTACCTAAGAATGTTGCCAAGCCACTTGCGCTAGTGGTCGCAGTCGTATAAAAATCGTCATTGTTAAAGTAGGTCCCGAGTAAGGTTGCATCTTGCTGATTGACATAGTTGACCATAACGGGTTGCATCGGAAAGTCGAGAACCTCATTAAAGGATGCCTGCTTTATCCAGATTGAAGCATTGCGTGGATCGGTGTCATAGATCTCACCCCACATCGGAAAGCTACTCTTGCCTTGAGCCAAGGCGGCCTTGCGCATAGCGGGAAGAAATGCGTTCCAGAACTCTTTGTTAACATGGCGAGCGGTATCTATACGGAAGCCATCAATCCCTGTGTTAGATATCCACTGAGTGAATACGTCGATCCAGCCCTTTAATACTGCGGGACTCTCGGTGAAGAGATCGTCAAGTCCATAAAAATCTCCGTACTGTAAAGATTCCTCCGATTGCCCAACATCTCCACGATTATGATAATTGCGTGGATCATTGAGCCAAGCGGGACTCTTTATCGTTAGATTTTGCGGATCTATAATGGGAGTCTTTGGAAAACTTGTCGTCGCGCTTAATTGTTCCAAACTCGGAAAATTAGGGGAATCCGCCACCGCCTGCGGATCAAATATCTTCCCCTTAATAGTTTTGTAGGGCTGATCGGCGAGGCCAACGTACGAACCACCTTGTACATAATGAATAACATCGGCGGTGTGGTTGACGACAATGTCGAGGATAACTTTCATCTGTGCAGCGTGAGCATCCGATACAAACTTCTTGAAATCGGTCATCGTTCCTAAATGAGGATCTATCTGATCAAATCCGACTCCCCAATAGCCATGGTAGGCAGCGCTCTTTCCATCGGAGGCAACGGGAAGTTGTCGCACAACTGGAGTCACCCAAATGGCCGTGAAGCCCAACGATTTGATATAAGGAATCTCCTGAATTAGCCCACGTAGATCTCCACCATGATAGAAGCCAGGATCGGTCGAGAGGTAGCCAGTACTGGTTGGGCCGCCCGCTAACCCCCCTGAGTCATTAGAAGGGTCACCATTTGCGAAGCGATCGAGCATGACAAAATAGATCATCTCCGGATGGGCCAGAGCAGGCGTTGCTGCCTCTACGGGCGCGCTAGTGACCAACAAAGTCAGTAGAAGTGCCAGCCCACCAAATGTACGGGCGCGGCGCATGGGATTAACCCTTGACTGATCCGGCGGTTAATCCGCTGATGATGTACCTCTGTAGAGATAAGAAGATCGCCACGAGTGGGATCGAAGCGATTATCGAACCAGCCGCAAATGGTCCCCAGTTTGTTGCATACTGGCCGCTAATAAAACTCTGCAACCCGACTGCAATAGTTCTAGAGTTCTGGTCGACCAAGAAGAGGCGAGCGAGAATGAATTCATTAAAAGTTCCGATGAAGCTCAAGAGGCTCACAACTGCCAAGATTGGGGCTGCGAGCGGTACGAAGATCAACCAGTAGGTTTGAACGGCGCTCGCTCCGTCTACCTTGGCGGCCTCATCCAATTCGATTGGGATGGAGTCCACAAAACCTTTAAGAAGCCAGATATTTACGCCCATTGCGCCGCCCAAATAAACAAGCAGTAGACCAGGTTCAGTCCCAAGCCCGATTCGAGGAGCAAAGTTGTAGACGCGCTCCATAATTACATAGACGGCTGAAAGCGAAAGGATGGCAGGGAACATCTGCACCAACAGCAGCAGTTGTAGCCCCTTCTTCTTTCCACGAAAGCGCAATCTACTAAAAGAAAATGCTGAAGCTGCACCGATTACGACGGAGAGCACTGCTACTAATCCCGCGATCACAACCGAATTCTTCATCCAGACCAGATATGGAATTTTTGGACTGGTAAAGAGCAGATGAAAATTTTTGAAGGAGATGGTCTTAGGGATAAAGGATGTGACCTGCAAACTTCCAGTTGGACTTAGAGCGGAGAGGAAAACGAGATAGATAGGGAAGAGAACAAAGAAACAGGTAACAAGCAACAGTGCATGTCTCCAGAGGTCTTCTTTTATCCATCTTTTCATTTGAATGAATCCAATACCTTCGAGCGTCTGATTCCATAGAGCGAGATGGATGCAATAATTACGAAGATCACTACCGAAATTGCGCTAGCTAATCCCAGATTCTGATTACCCGCGCTAAACGCAATCTTGTAGGTATAGCTGATCAAAATATCCGTAGAGCCTGCCACCGCTCCCCCGAGAGTGTTCTGTGGGCCACCACCCGTTAGGAGATAGATGATATTGAAGTTATTGAAATTAAAAGCGAAGGAGGCAACCAAGAGTGGAGAGACGACTTGGAGAAGCAGTGGCAAGGTAATTTTGCGAAAAATCTGTCGACTTGAAGCACCGTCGATGGCGGCAGCCTCTGAAAGCTCAGCAGGAATCGCCTGCAGGGCGCCGCTACAGATGAGATAAAAGTAAGGAAAGCCCAACCAAAGATTAACAATGATGACAGCAAGGCGGGCATACAGCGCGCTTTGAAACCAGTGCACATGAGAACCGAAGAGGTGATTAATCGCACCGAACTCGGTATCAAACATGCCCCCCCAGATCAAGATGCTCATGATGCTCGGCATTGCGTAAGGCAGGATGAGTATGGAGCGATAGATCCTTCTTCCGTGCAATTTTCTATTGAGTGTCATCGCGATCAGAAGGCCAAGTGCAAATTGAGTGAGCACAGTCAAGGAGGCAAATACAATCGTCCAGATAAAGACGGGGATGAGTGCGGATCTAATCTGTGGATCGGTCAAAAGCTTGGTGTAATTCTCAAACCAGATTGGTGCTCGCCAACCTGGCTGTAGTTGGTCGTTTTTATCCTTGATATTCGTAAAGTTTCCCCTGCCATTGTCACGATATACGGCATGGGTAAGAACGTTGGTGAAGGTGTCAGTTGAGGAGTCGTACTTCAAACTCTGCTCTTTGAGGGATGCCACATTGCCACCCTCGATGGTGATGAAGAAATCGGTGGAGTACGCGAATCGAGTGCTCCCCAATGCCTTATCTTGCGCGGCCTGTTCACTCGGAGTGAGCGCCGTAAAGCCTGGCGCAACGGTCGCGTCGCCATTGCCATCAATCGCTAGCCCAGCAGGGTCTAGGTCAGTCTTCGAAGTCGCCGTTGATAGGAAGTACTTCTTGTTGGTTGGATCAGAGGCGAGAATCTCTAGTTTTTTACCTGGATCTTCTCCAATTACTACATCAAAAGTTGTCTGCGCGGCATCTGGCCTGATACCCCCGGAGATAATCTGCGTGATTGACTCGGGTTTTGAGATGTAATTTCCTGTTTGAAAATGAAAGCCCGACATAGCGACGGTGTAGAGAATTGGCCCCACGACAAAGGCGAAGAGAAAGAGCATCCCTGGAAGGAAGAATTTCATGGGAATTGAAAAATTAGTGAGGTAAGTGATTGCTATCGCGATAAGGCCGACAGTCAGAAAGGCAGAGATGGCGTATTCGCGTTTGGCAAAAGAGCTTTCGATTAACATAAGAAGAATTGCAGAAACCAAAGCGACGATGATGTATTTAAGCGTCACCGTCACCTTGCGCTGAAAGAACTTCTCCACGTATTTATCCGATCGGTTAATTCTTTTTAAGTATTGTAATAGTAGAAACTGGTGGGCAACGGTTCTTGCCCACCAGTTTCAGTAGTTCAAATCCTTCTATGCGAAGGAGTTAGAGCTGTGGGATTCCAGCAGCAATGTTTGTCTTAAAGAAAGCATCCATAGCAGCCGCTGAGGTCTGTGGATCCTTTCCGTTGACAAGAACATCCGTCCAGAACGCTGGGAGGAGATCCCAGAATGACTTGGATCCGGCTGCTCCATTGAGGATTGCACCAATCTGTGGAAGTCCTGCAACTGCTCCAGCCTTACCAAAGCCCTTTTGAGCTGCGGTAACCGAAGCATTCTTCTGAGCCTTCTTATTGGCTGGTGGACGTAGTTCAACGTTCTGGTATGCAACTGCGCCGGCAGATGAGCCGAAGAAGTTGTTCAAGAGGCTCTTCGCACCTTGATCAACACCATGCTGCGCCGCGAAGGTTGTCAACATTGCTCCAGAGACTGAAGCGTATGCTGAGCCAAATTTGCCGTGGTTTAGTCCAGGAACAGGCATAAGGTTGTTCATATCGAAGCCAGCCTTTGCATAATCCTGCCACTCCCAGTTACCGATGATTGCGTAAGGAACGGTTCCGGCCAAGAATGCGGTCTTGCAACCGGTATCTGTGGCTGGGAAGAAGCCGTTGCTCTTGCCATTTGCGCCAAGGAACAACCTCTTAATATTTGCAGCGACCGTGGCTGCAGGAACTGGATCGGCAGTTGGATCAACTGTTCCCGAAGCAGTCATCACGTAAGGAGCGCCACCGAGTGCATTGAGTACGGATTCTGCACCCCATGACATTCCGCCGCCTGCAACGCAAAGACCTGCGGTCAACTTATCTGCCGACTTGTTGGCGAGATAAAACTTGACCATCTGGGTCAATGTTCCTGGCTTGCCCGTCAACTTTGAGTTGTAAAGCATTGAGACGTTATTGACATCTAGTGGGACGCCGTAAAGAACGCCCTTGTACGAGAGGTCAAATAAGTTGTTCGCAGTGAAATTTGCACGAACAGAAGAGGACAAAGTGACAGGTGCGAGCTTGCCGTTCTTTGCTCCAGTTGAAACCCAGTCATTAGCACCAACAACAATATCTGGGCCAGTGAGTGCGGTTGCATTTCCAAATGCGGCGTTCAAAGCATCAAAACTTGAGAACGGAACAATCTTGATTGTGTAGCCAGGAACCCAGTCGCCTTTAGCAGCGATAACTTGCTGCAAGTGAGGTCCACGAGTTTCATCGGCCCACACAATGATCGTGTTGGAGGCAGCATGCACGGGTGCGGAGACGAAGCCTGAGATCAGACCCGCTGCAACCGTGAGAGCAGCTACCTTTCCAAATTTACGTTGAATCATGTGACTCCTATAGGTGAAATTTGCTTAACCAAGGAGGTTAAGCGAGTGAGATAATTTCACATTAGAAGAAAGTGTAAGTCAAGGAATTAATGGACAAGTCGGGTAGAAATCCGCGGGGCTAACCCTTATTTCACGCTGGTTGTAGAGACTCTCAGTAGATTGATACCAAAACGTTACCAAGAGCGGTCGGCACAATGATTTGATAACAATTAGATAACGCTACTTCACAAACTTTTGTAATCTCCAAATACCAATGCCGGCCGTGGGAAGAGTGGTTCGGACTCTCATTCCTTCCAACTTTGGACCGTACACCGAATTTTCCAGTTCATACCCGTACGTCGAGAGGTCAATGTCAATCTTCGTAGCTTTGCGTGCAACGATTATCAAGAGCGCTTCCTTCTTACTTTCACGCAGGTATGCGATGTAATCATCTTTTAAATCAACCCAACGTAGGCCGCCATAGGCGAGCGCATGACTCGTGCGACGAATTGCAACAAGTTCCTTTACCTCTGCAAAAAATTCGTGATCCCAGTTACTGCGATCGCTCCAATTAATGGTACGACGTGAATCTTCACCCCACGCCCCACGCAATCCAATTTCATCGCCAGCAAAGATTGAAGGAACCCCCGGGTAGGTCATGAGCAAACCCATACCAGCTAGATGTCGATCTACATCGCCACCAACCACATTTCTAAAGCGCGCGGTATCGTGGGAATCCAATAGAAGCATGCTTGCAACAAGAGCTCGCCACGGGATTCCCCCGTTGAACATTTGCATCGCTGCCACCATCTGTTCACCCGTGAATTGTGGAACGCTCGTCGGAAGTCCAAAGAATCCACCTTCAATTTCAGGATTTTGCTGCAGCCAGCCCCAGACTGGCCGCATGAATCCGTTGTAGTTCATAGTTCCATGCCAACCAAAACCATCAAGATCCGCCGGAAAGTGATCGGCGTTTTCAGCGACTAACCAAGCATCAGGGTTCTCGATATCCATCGCTTGACGGATCCCGCGCATTACCTCGCGATTTAAATCTTGATCTTTGTACCGCCCTGTCATGTTCCCTACATCGATGCGCCATCCAGCCATATTGTAAGGAGCGCGCAACCATCTACGCACTATCGAATTTTTAGAGTCCCACACGAGCTTGCGCAGGAGTGTCGAAGAGTAATTTAATTTTGGTAGGGAGGCCAAGCCCCACCAACCCTCATACCCATGTTTGATCGACTTATCCCAGTAGAAAAAGGCGCGCTCCTTACTCTTGGGATCTGCCAAAGCCTTCTTGATCCATGTATGTCCTGCTCCACAATGATTTGTGGTGAGATCCCCCATGATACGGATACCTTTTTTATTTGCGGCTTTTGAAAGCGCAAAGAGCGCCGCATCTCCCCCAAGCAACGGATCGACCCTGTCAAAACTACTTGCGTCATACCGGTGGGTTGATCGTGCTGGAAAAAATGGAGTGAAATAGATTCCTGAAGCTCCAAGAGTGGTGATGTGATCTAAATGCTCCGCAACCCCTTCCAGGTCGCCACCGAAATATTCAACTCCTGTTGTGATGTCTCGACCCTTTGGAAGGGTGTTCCAATCGCGCTTTACAAACTCGGATGGAATCTTGCGAACCGCGCCCGATGAGGCAAAGCGATCAGGAAAGATCTGATAAAAGACAGATTTATTAATCCACTGCGGATACTTCGGCTTGGCGAAGATTTGAAAATCATTGGCACTTGAAACATCAAATGGAAATATGCCGGCGGCATTGAGCCATTGGTAACTCTTCTTTTCGATGATCAAAAAGCGATACTGCGCAACGAGATTGAGCACTGGGGCCCTGACGCTCCACCAATTCTCGCTTCCAGTGGAGGCGCTTACTGCCATCTCAAAGGTGCGCGCCTCCCCGTCGTGGTAAATGCGCAGGTGCATCTTGGTCAGTGGAAAGCTCACCGGCACGCGGACTCGAAATTCCACGGACTCGCCTAATTGCGGGGAGCTAGTACTGAGGTAAAGATCGCTTCCATCGTGATGGGGTTGGAGAGACTTCACTCAATACCTCCGTGCTGCTCTAGGAGTTGTAAGTTCTACAGCCTTTTGAGCGATCTTACTAGCCCAAATTTTGCAATCGTTAATTGTGAAGTTGGTGAACGCTCTCGTCCCAGCCCTTAACATCTTGGGGTGAACGCGGTCCGGGGCCGATGTAACGCGCAGATGGTCGAATCAACCGACCTGTGCGCTTCTGCTCCAAGATATGGGCAGACCATCCAGCGGTACGAGCAGCTGTGAACATCGAGGTGAAGAGCGGGGCTGGAACCTCTGCGAAATCGAGGATGATCGCCGCCCAGAATTCCACGTTGGTCTCTAAAACTCGCTCAGGGTGGCGTTCGTGCAATTCAGCGAGCGCAGCCTTCTCAAGAGCGAGCGCTACTTCATGACGCGGAGCATTTAGTTCTTTGGCAGTGCGACGCAAAGTGCGAGCGCGTGGATCCTCTGCTCGATAAACGCGATGACCAAAGCCCATGAGGCGCTCTCCGCGATCCATGATGCCCTTCACATATGCAGTGGCATCGCCCATCTTCTCAACGCCTTCAATCATGCTGAGGACTCGAGCTGGCGCACCACCGTGGAGAGGTCCCGACATCGCGCCAATAGCCCCTGATAAGGAGGCAGCAACATCAGCACCGGTAGATGCAATCACACGAGCGGTGAATGTCGATGCATTCATTCCATGTTCGGCCGCAGAGACAAAGTAAGCATCGATAGCCCGTACATGCAGCGGATCTGGCTCTCCGCGCCAACGAATCATCATCCGCTCAACAACTGTGTTTGCCTTGTCGATCTCAGACTCTGGAACGACAGGTTGAATTACCCCGCGCGCAGATTGTGCAACATAGGAGAGAACCATGACAGATGCGCGCGCCAAATTTGAGCGAGCTTCATCATCAGAGATATCAAGAAGTGGCTTGAGTCCCCACGCCGGTGCCAACATTGCGATAGCGGATTGCACATCAACGCGGACGTCGCCAGAGTGCACTGGGAGCGGGAAGCGCTCGGCAGGAGGGAGGCCAGGATTGAATTCATCATCGACCAGGAGTCCCCAGACATTTCCAAAGGTGACGCGGCCAACCAGGTCCTCTATATCTACGCCGCGATAGCGCAGCGCACTTCCCTCTTTATCTGGTTCAGCAATTGTCGACTCAAAGGCAATTACGCCCTCTAGGCCAGGCTTGAAATCATCGCTCACGAAAAATCCCTCCACATTAGGTGCGCTTATTCTTACGCTAGAAGGAGCGCTGTACAAACCCCAGCCTCAAATAGCCGAAAGATGAAAAGTGACGTTAGATACATCCATGAGTACTCTTCCAGACCCCAGCGACGGGCTAAATCGCGATGAGATCCGGGCAATGCGACGTTCCTATGGGGAGGTGGGTTTGGCGGAGGCTGATCTCGCTTCTGATCCCATCAGCCAATTTCAACGCTGGCTCCTGGAGGCGGCACAAAACCCCGTCATCGTGGAGGCAAATGCCATGGTGCTCTCTACAGTAGATGAGACAGGTCCTCAGTCTCGAACCGTTTTGCTGAAGGATGTAGGAAGTGATGGTTTCTCATTTTTTACCAACTACGGGTCCCAGAAAGCTCGGGCGATTGCCTTCAACCCGCGGGTCGGTCTTCTCTTTCCTTGGTATGCCATGGAGCGCCAAGTAATTGTCCGAGGTTCGGCCCTGAAGGTCTCCACTGAAGAAAGTAGGCAGTACTTCGCGACTCGCCCTTGGGGAAGCCAGATTGGTGCATGGGCGAGTTCTCAATCCGACGAATTAGAGTCTCGCGAGCATCTGCAGGCGCGCTATGACGAATTTACCCAAAAGTTCCCGGAGGGATCGGTGGTACCGATGCCTCCACACTGGGGCGGTTATGTAGTCACGCCACAGGCAGTTGAATTTTGGCAGGGACGCTACTCACGTTTGCACGATCGGCTGCTCTTCACTGCGACGGCCTCCGGTTGGTCTCTCACCCGCCTGCACCCCTGACAATGCTTTAGGGTTTGGCCATGAGCGATATTCGAATTCCAGCAAACCTCAAACCTCACGATGGACGATTTGGTTGCGGTCCATCAAAAATATCTAGTGAGGCCATGGCGGCTCTGACGGCGAGCAACACCCTCCTACTGGGCACCTCTCATCGCCAAGCTCCCGTCAAGAACGTCGTAAAGGAGGTCCGAGCAGGCCTCGCCGAACTCTTCACCCTTCCTGAAGGCTACGAGGTAATTCTCGGTAATGGCGGATCAACTGCCTTCTGGGATATCGCCACCTTCAACCTCATTGAAAAGAAGTCACAACATCTCGTATTTGGTGAGTTCTCCTCAAAGTTTGCTGCTGCCGCTAAAGAGGCTCCCTTCTTGGAAGATCCATCGGTGATCAAATCCGAACCCGGCACGCACCCCGTTGCCGTGGCAGAAACAGGTGTCGACGTTTACGCGCTCACCCATAATGAGACGAGCACTGGGGTCAGTGCACCAATTATTCGCCCTGCAGGAACCGAAGGCGCTCTTGTTCTCGTAGATGCAACGAGCGCTGCAGGAGGCGTCGATGTGGATCTCACCGAATGCGATGTCTACTATTTCGCACCGCAGAAATCTTTCGCATCAGATGGTGGACTTTGGATCGCGATCATGAGCCCTGCCGCAATCACTCGAGTAGAAAAAATCAAAGCCTCCGGTCGCTGGATCCCCGCCTTCTTCGACCTCACAATTGCCATCGAAAACTCTCGTCTGGAGCAGACCTACAACACGCCTGCGATCGCAACTCTGATTCTGCTCAACGAACAGATCAAGTGGATGAACGCCGGGGGTGGTCTATCCTTCGCGGCCGGACGGAGCGGCGAATCCTCGACTCATCTTTATGAGTGGGCCGAAAGAACTTCTTACACCACTCCATTTGTACAAGAGGTTGCTGCGCGCTCAAAAGTCGTAGGGACAATCAATTTCAATGATTCCATCGATGCAATGGCGGTTGCTAAAGCACTTCGCGCCAATGGCATCGTCGATACCGAGCCTTATCGCAAGTTAGGTAAAAATCAATTGCGCATCGCAATGTTTCCGGCTATCGATCCAGCCGATGTGCGCGCACTTACCGCATGCATTGAATATGTAGTGGAAGAACTCCAAAAATGATGAGTGCAAAACTGCGTCGCAAGGTCACTATCGGGGTCCTACTCTTGTTATCTATCTTGGCCATACTCGGCAGTGTCGGGATTATCAAGTAAATAGGAATTTATCTTAAATTTGAATTAAAAACAGCGGCCCGCATGAATTAATCACGCGGGCCGCTGTTTTTACGCTGCTAGAGCTGGCCCCAAATCTCCGAACGTCTATTCTTCGCATACGCAGCCGATGTGTGGGCAGCATCCTTTGGATTCGTCGGACCATAGAACTTGAATCCGACGATTGCTATTGGCAATACCGCATTAAGTAAGTTAGCAATTTGACTTGAACGTAACCGAGATAGCGCTTGGTTATTTACGCCAGTCTGACGATCGGTGTATCCGTAGATCCATATCTTCTTGTAATTATTGCCAACGATTGTCTTGATAACTCCTGCGAGTTTTGCAATGTTTACAGGATTCAGATTGCTGATATTCAAATCGTAGAAGATGCTGTTAAGAAGGACCAGCCCAGTAGCAGGCTTATTGATAACCGTTAATCCAACGGCGGCCGTGCGGAACTTGCCGTCGTAGGCCGTTCCTTCTACCTGCATAATGTGGTGACCCAGTTTGGTCGCTGCCGTTACCGGGAAGTGAGCGGCGAAAGTTCCATCAGGCAATACTGTGGCTTCACCCAAGAAGGTTCTTGTTGAGTAGAGGTAAACACGTGCGATTGTGCCTGGCATGAAGCCCGTTCCATTTGTAGTGGCGTTAACTCCGCGGATCAAGTAGACCTGAATCTTGGTAGGCAACTGGATTCCGTAAACCTCTTTTTTATCGCTCGCGATCTGGATCATCCAGTCTTTGGCAGAGATCTGAACTCCAGTTCCACCTTGGAGGAGAGACAAGACGACTGGATCGTTAGTTCCAG
>JANXZW010000052.1 GCA_025355305.1 Actinomycetes bacterium
TTAATCAGGTTATTGAAAATTGTTTATACAGATCTGTTCTACGGTCAGCCTTTATCGCATTCCGCGGACCAATTACATCATCAGTCGGTAGTTCGATTTCCGCGTAGATTACTTCTTCGGAACTGCTACTAGCGATTGACTGAATGACCCCGTTGGAGTCTGTGATAACGCTAGAGCTCACCCAGTGAATACCATTTTCATCTCCTGTGCGGTCACACGCAGCAATTGCTAATTTATTCTGCGACGCAGCTGCCTGTATGCGGACAACTTCCAACGGGGTTGGCTTCCTTGCAATTCCCGTATCTGGCCAATTAGTAGGTATAGCAAGCAACTGGGCACCTTCGAGCATCGCATACCGAACCCATTCAGGAAACTCCACGTCATAGCAAACCATCGTGCCAATCATTCCAAGTTGAGTTTGAATCACTAGGGGTGGGGTACCTCCTCGTTCGAAAAAATCCGGCTCATCTCCCCATAGGTGAGCCTTGTGATAAACGCCAAGTAGTCCAGTGGCGTCAATAATCACCGATGAGTTTCTCAATTTATTTCCCTCAATGAGAGCAAGACCAGAAACCAAAACAATGTTCAGTTCTGCTACAAGGCTCTTCCACTCTCGCAACTCTGATCCATCTAACTGCCAAGAATTTTCAAAGGCTTGTTCTTTAGAGTTAAATCCATATCCCGAATTAGCCAACTCTGGAAGTACAACTAGTTGAGCTCCATTCCTAGCTGCCTCTACAATCACCGATTTAGACTTTGCAAAGTTTGTTTCAGGGCTGTTGACTGAAAGTTCCAATTGGGCAACGGCAACCTTGATTGACATGAGCTAACTAAAATTTGGATCAGGGCTGAGGTGTTCGTGAATCGCAACCCATTGTCCATCCACTATCTCAAAGACGATCGTCTCACGTTCCTTGCTCCTCACGCGCTCCCCGCCAATCTTCAGGTCTGTTTCAACGCAATGCGTGAAGATTGCCACTCGTGAATCCGCGTGCAAAGTCACTTTTGGATCGCTGGAGGAGCATGAAAAAATTTTGAAGCCGTCTACTTCCCAGGACTCCCATTCCTCTTTGTATTCCTGAAGTGAATTCAAGCGTTTCTCGCCTGTGTAAAAGAGGAAGGTAGCATCAGAAGCAAAGAGAGAAAAGTAACTCTCTTTATCGTGTGAGCCAAATGCCGCCACAATCTCTGCGGCGGCCCCCATGACCTCCTCTTCGGTGCCTTTCAATTAACGAACTACGCCATGCTTCTTGAATTCAGTATTGCTTTTTTCAATCGAGACCGCTTCAGCTTGAAGATCCAGAGAACGGGAAAGAGCTAGGTATAGCAGCCCTCCAACCGCCAAACCTATAATCCAAGAGATATCAATTTGTTGCAGCCACTTGGAACCAGGACTCAACCACACACCTGGAATATTAATAAATGGTAGTTCTGCCGCAAGCCCAACTAGATAGGCTGTGATTCCGCGATATCCCCATCGGCCATAGATTCCACTCGGCGTAAAGAAATCTGCAATCGCAAACTTGCCGTGCCGCACAAAATAGAAGTCAATCAAATTGACTGAAGTCCAGGGAGCCAACAAATACAGCATCACTAGTAACGAGTTATTTAGTGCTGTCGTGGCTGAACCACCAAAGGTTAAACTGGGAATAATCCAGATAACTGCTAGTAATAAGATGACATTTATTCGCACCTTTGATCCCGAGGCAACTGGACGAACTGAGTCAATCATCGTGACTACCGAGAGCATCCCGCTGTAAGCGTTCATTCCCATGGTGGCAACAAGGGCTCCAACCGAAAGAATTGCTAGAAGACTTCCCATGTGACTTAGGACTGAGTTTCCTGCTCCTTGCATCCCCGTGAGGGCGTCAGCAGAGTGCAGACGGATGGCGAGCCAAGATCCAATGGGCATCAACCAGATTGGTGAACCCGCAGCACCTATGAAAACAGCGGTAATAATCTTCCGTTGTGGTGAATTCGCAGGTAAATATCTTGAATAGTCCGATACATAAGGTGCATAGGTGATGTTATATGAAGCCGCAATGGCAAACATTGATATGAAAGCCACCCAAGAGAAACGACCAGCATCAACGCCTGTGGCGCCCGCATGGTGGGAGAAGATACCGATTGTGAGTATTACCCAAAGTGGAAGCGAGGCCCAGAACAGGATTTGAAAGATTCGATGCAACCAATCATGGCCATAAATTGCTATGACCAATGCAATTACAGTCATGGCCACCACAATTAAAGGTTCATTCCATTTAAAAATTCCATGAAGGCCAATTTTAAGGAGAACGGCATCCACGACATTAAAAGCTACATATGTGAAGGTTGTGGCAATTAATGGAAATACCACTCCGCGGTAACCGAATTGAGCGCGAGATTGGACCATTTGCGGAAGTCCAAGCCGAGGACCTTGCGCGGCATGGGCCGCCATAAAGAGTGTGCCAAAAAGTACTCCAAGAACTTCAGCGAGGATCGCCCACTTAAGTGAAAGACCTAGCGCCGGACCAATGAGCCCTATTGCAACTGTGAAGGGTTGGAAATTACCTAGGAACCAGAAGGGTCCCTGTTTCCAAACCACACCTTTTCTCTCATTGTCCGGAATAAATTCAATGTGATGTGATTCAATATTTGAATTCGTAGGACTGCTTGCGGCCATACACACTCTCCTTTGAATGGTACATTGTGATTCGAAGGGTAGATTATTAGCAGGGGGAAGTAAATCACCGAGAGGAGTTTTAAATGGAGAAAGATCTAGCTGATCTCCACTCGATTGGCTCCGAAGGTCAAGTAGGTCCCGTCAATTCGTTGAAGATGCCGCGATTTGCAGGACTAACTACCTTTGCCAGACTTCCGCGGATTGATCAAGTTCCCTCCTATGATGTCGCTGTCGTTGGCGTTCCCTTTGATAGCGGCGTTTCATATAGACCAGGAGCACGATTCGGCCCTAATGCCATCCGGGAAGCCTCTCGACTCTTGAGGCCTTATGATCCGGCCAACGAAACATCCCCCTTTCACACCCAACAAGTTGTAGATGCAGGTGACATTGGGTGCAATCCCTTCAACATTCAGGAAGCGTTAAAGACTATTGAAGAAGAGATGACAGATCTCAACTCAGGAGGGAAAAAGGTTCTCACTCTCGGAGGAGATCACACTATCGCGTTACCGATTCTTCGATCTTTGAAGGCACAATACGGCCCGGTCTCTGTGTTGCATTTCGACTCTCACCTAGACACGTGGGATACCTATTTTGGTGAAGCTTGTACCCACGGAACACCTTTTAGAAGAGCGAGCGAAGAAAACTTAATTCTAAAAGGAAGCTCGCTCCATATAGGAACTCGCGGTTCAATTTATGACAAGAGCGATTTGGATGATGATGCCCGACTCGGATTCGGAATCATCTCTGCTCGAGATATCCCAGAGCTAGGAGTGAAAGAGGTAGTAAGACAGATAAGGGAACGTGTAGGTGACACTCCCTTGTATATCTCTATCGACATCGACGTACTAGATCCAGCTTTTGCCCCCGGTACTGGAACACCCGAAGCCGGTGGTCTCTCCTCCCGTGAACTCCTTGCCATCCTTCGCGGGATTAATAACTTAAATACTATCGGCGCGGATATTGTCGAGGTTGCTCCTGTCTACGATCATGCCGAAATCACCTCTATCGCAGCCAGCCATCTCGCCTACGAAATCATCTCGGGCTGGTCTAGGGTAAGCAAGGACCGATCAAACACCTAGGTTTAGGCATCGACACCGATATATTTCTTCTCGAGAAACTCTTTAATACCGTTGAAACAACCCTTGCGTCCTAGACCTCTTTCCTTCATTCCACCAAAGGGAGCAGCTGAACTTAAGACTGGGCCTCGATTAATCCCGACCATCCCACTCTCTAGCTCAACTGCGATACGCATCGCTCGAAGAAGATTCTTTGAATCAATATAACTCATGAGCCAAGCTGTCGAGTGATTTGCTAGTTCAAGTTCCTCTTCTTGCGAATCTACAACCACTCCTGGCGAGACGGAACAAAAAATTTGTCTGTGAGTATTAAATTTGAAGGAACCACTTCTTCAATATCTGCATCTTCCATCACTAAAAATGGTGCATTTCTACCAAACTCCATCGAGCAACGAATTACCCGCTCCGCGGCTTGCCTCAGGATAATTTTCCCTACAGGAATAGAACCCGTGAAAGATATTTTTAAGTTTAGGGTTTGACATCAACTTAGGCGTCTTCACTATATTCACGCGTCGCTAAAAAATGGGAATACTGCGCCGATCCTTGTATCCTCCACCAGGACTAAAGTGCTACTTTTCTTGCGCTCCATTCTCGCCTCTTAATCAAGGCAAAATAACTCCAACTCACAGAGAATCCAATCAAAAGTCCTGCGAGGATATCCGTTGGAAAGTGAACTCCTGCTGAAACTCGGGCGATTCCAGAACTAACAGTTAGCGCGAGAAGACTGAGTGCCAATCTACGACTGTAAAAGTAAATCATGGTCAGCGCAGCGGTCATGAAGACCACATGATGGGAGGGCATGCCTCCATCTGCTCCGTGCGACACCAAGAGCTTGATTCCTGAGATTGCTACAAAAGGTCTCTCCCTTACGTAGATCCGCGAGATCAACTCAGAAAGGAGCGTCGCGAATCCCACTGGAACCACGAAGATAAATATTCCCTTAAATAGCAGATTGCGCAGGAAGGTCCCGAAACTGAAATGAGATTCGTTAAGCCTGTAAACCTTGACAATCAACCAGACAAGCGTTGCGAAAACGAGGAGATAGACCAGATCAGTCGCTAAAAATCTAATAAGCGATTGGTGGTTTGCACCCCAATGGTTTAAACCTTTGACAATCCAACGATCTAGAGACACCTTGTACCCTTCTTCTCAAGTGTGGGTTCAACAGTCTGATTCACCTGGAATTGATCTAGTTCAATCCTATAGTGAGAGAGTCAAAAGATTCACTCCGTAAAATGCCACAAAAATTCCCAGAAATGCAAAAATGCGGGTCCCGATTTGGGGCCCGCATTTTTGAAGGGAAGAACTTACTTCTTGACTCCGAGTTGACCTCGTACTACGCCACCTGAGTACTTCTTGGAGTGGAGATTGAAGTAGTACATATCCGGATTCATAGCGATGTCTTTGGCAACTGCAGCCGTGACGGGTACGCAAGCTGAACCATGGTTGAACTTCGCTGGATCAAGCGCAACAGCTACTCCGCCGTCAACACCCTTTGCTCCAGAGTGAATATGGCCTGCAACGACATCAGCTATCCCAGTTGTTGTAACTGTGTAACAGATTCGGTTGGACTTTGTATCAACCTTGAAAGTCGCATCAGCCGATCCAGTTGGAGATCCGCCCATATTTGCGTTGTCGGCCGCCAATACCTCAGCGCCCGTTGCATGGGTAGTGAGGAGAACGGTTGTAAACTTTGCTGACAACTGGCCACGAACGATTCCACCTGGGTACTTCTTGGTGTGAAGATTGAAGTAATACATATCGGGATTCTTCGCGATATCTGTTGCGACGGCACTAGCGACTGAGACGCACGCTGTTCCTTTGTTAAACTTTGAAGCATCCAGCCCTACGGCCACTCCCCCATCGACGCCTTTAGCGCCAGAGTGGATGTGTCCCGCTGCAACACCAGCTAAATCTTTCGTTGTGACGGTGTAACAGATTAGATGGGACTTGGTATCGACACTAAAGGTTGCATCCGCGGAGCCAGTAGGCGATCCCCCCATATTTGCATTATCTGACGGTAAAACTTCCGCTCCGGTGGCGTGGGTGACGAGCTGCACCACTGGGCTTACAACGCGTGCTGCCTTGGCAGCCGCAAGACCGCCGCCTGTCGCGTTGGCTACTGATGCGGTGCCAGCCAATACAATCAGGGCTACGGGGAGGGAAAACTTGCCGATGACCGTTCTTTTCATGAAGTGCTCCTTTTTGGCGAGAAATACTCGGTTACCCGTTTAACGAGATACGCTCCAAAAAAGTTCATTTCACCCTAATTAAATCCGGATGAACTCTTTAGGTCCCTAGGTCGTTTCATCTATAGGAAGAAAATGAAGAATCTGAGAAAAGTGAAGAACGACCAGGAAGAGCTGCTTCTGGCGTTAGACCGATCGCATAGACAGCCTCTAATGAATTATGTCCAAAGGATGACCATGGACCATGGTTTGACCCAGGACATAGTGCAAGAAACCCTGCTAAAGGCATGGAAGAACCCCGCCATCCTTGAACGCGGAGAAGACGCGGTTCGAGCATGGCTCTTTACGGTAGCTCGCAACTTACTCGTGGATCATCGACGCAGCGCACGGTTTCGCAGAGAATCTCCCACTGAGTTTTTACCGGAAGTTTCTTCGCCAGACCAAACCGACGCGATGTTAGATGCTTGGATGATTTCTGATGTTTTAGCAACGCTCAGTGAAGCTCACCGCAGAGCAATTGTTAGCGCCTATTACTTAGGGAATTCAGTGGCGGAGATCGCTAAGGCAGAAGGTGTGGCAGTCGGCACCGTGAAATCTCGACTTCACTACGCGATGGCCTCGCTTCGGCTTGCACTACAGGAGAGAGGGGCAGGGCAATGACCGAATTCGAAGATGAATACAAGGAATGGGACGCCGCGTATGTTCTTGGAGCGTTGAATTTCGAGGAGCGCAAAGAGTATGAGACTCACCTTGCCCAGTGCGCTACTTGCTCTAACTCCCTCGCTCTCTTGGCCGGCATTCCGGGATTTTTAGGCAAGATTGATTCTCAGACCGCCATCGCTCTAATTGATAGCAGCAATTTTGTCGCTGATAGCCTGCAACTAGAAGACTCAATATTTATTAAAAAGTTAGCCGCACGTGCTGCCAACTCGCAACGCGCTTCACGCATTCGCCAGTGGTCAGTTGCTGCTGCAGCCCTTGTTCTCTGCATCTCTGTAGGGGCGGCCACGGGGGTCCTGGTCCACAATAAGAGCGCTCAAGTGCTTCCATCGACACCGGCTTCGACTGCTTCTTGGCACCTCTCCAACCTACAACCGCAAATTATGAGCGCCTCCCTGCGAATTACAAGTAAGAAATGGGGAACGCACTTTGATTGGGACTGCACATATTCCAAAGTTGCAGCTTCTTGGCCCCCATCAACTCGATACAACTTTGTAGTTACAGATAGTTCTGGTAAAAAATTTACCATCGCTTCATGGAGTCCAAGCGGAGGAACTGCGAATGGACTGTCCGCCACCACAGCGCTAGCGGTCTCTCAGATCAAGATGCTAGAGGTAACTGTTAGTGGATCTGCCATGCCCATAATTGTTGGTGTAAGAGCCTAAAGAAATTGAACATTACTTGTTCTGCCGCATGATGGAGAGAGCGAAGCGCCACACAATGAGAAATAGGGAGAGAAAGAGTGTGGCAACGAGAATAAAAGTGAATTCCGTTCCTTGACCGGAAACCACTCGCAAGAGCATCCCGAAAAGAACGGTGAGGAGAGCGATGATCAGACCGCTCGTTCGCGTCAACGGATTTCGATGGGTTCTCCAGATGAGCAACCACCCTGCCAATACTCCAGCGGCAAATGGCCAAAAGGTTACAAAGGCCCCCGCAAAGGTCAGTTCATGTCCATGTGAGGAGCGACCAATGAGCACAAAGAGCAGAATCAAGAGAAGGTCGCCAGAGATTGCAAACTTTTTCATATGGCTAACGGTATCGGGAAGTTTTCCTTGCTCTGCTACGTATGATGTATGAATGGACCAGATCACTTCAATTCCATTCCCCTTGACCTCCTCCGCGGGTAGTGCCTGGAAATCCTGGAAATCAGAGAGCTCACCTGGTTCGCTCACTGCAAGGGCGCTGCCCCAAACAGATCTTTACTGCAATCCGAAAGAGGGGCTCTCGCCAGAGGCCCCCAGCACGCTCAACGCCATTGGCCTCCTCGGGACCCCCCAACCGCAAGACTTTCAATTCAGCGCAAATGTCAGCGTCGTCTTTGAATCTGACTACGACGCGGGTGTCTTGCTCATCTGGTCTGCTCCAAAAACTTGGGCAAAGCTCTGTTTCGAATACTCCCCTGACAAGGAGGCGATGGTCGTTTCGGTAGTGACTCGCGGTGCTTCAGATGATGCTAATTCTTTTACGCTTCCAATAAATGAAGTCTGGTTACGAATCTCAAGAATGCAAGAGGTCTATGCCTTCCATGCCTCAAGAGATGGTGTCGAATGGAAATTGATCCGCGTCTTTACTCTGGGAAATGAGATAGAAAATCATCAGGTGGGATTCGTGGCGCAAGCTCCAATAGGCAACGGATGCGAAGTAACCTTCCGTGAAATCGCCTTCACCTACTCAACTCTCGTTGCGTTGCGTGATGGTTCATGAAAATCAGCGGTGATCTAACCACCCTTGTGGCTCTCTTCGCAATTGTTAGTCCTATTACCTCCATCCCCGTCTTTCTCGCGTTGACCGAAGGACGAAGCGCAAGGCAACGTCGGGTTACTGCAATGCAGACCGCGGCAATAGCTGGAGCAACCCTGCTGATCGCCTACTTCGTTGGTGATGTGATACTTCGCCTTCTGAGTATCCAACTCGAGGCCTTTCGTGTAGCCGGCGCACTGGTAATCGGTTCGATCGGCTGGAGTATGGTGATGGGAAAGAAGAACTCAATCTTTGAAGCACACAATTCGGGGGCGATGGTTGTTCCACTAGCCATTCCCTTGATGGCGGGACCCGGAGCGATTGCCACCGTGATCGCGATTGGAAACACCGATAAAGGAAGTGTGCGAATCGCCGATCTCGTCATCATCCTGGTTCTAGCGGCTTTAACAGGAGTGCTTTTGATTGCGGCCGCTCCTATCGAACGCGGATTAGGAATTCAAGGTTTGACGATTCTTACTCGGATTTTTGGATTGCTTCTCCTTTCGATCGCAGTCTCAACGATGATGTCTGCTCTCACCGTTTACCTTCACTCCCGCTAGGCCTTTCACGCAAGGTTCTTCTTTCCACCTTTGAATTTTACAAAACTTAGCGCTACTAGCCCCACCGCCAAAAGGAGCTCCAAGATTCCAACTGTTGTAAATGGCGCCAACAACGGGTGAGCTCCAATTGGGATGGCTTCTCGGGCCAGGGACTCAGTTGCTTTCGTCGCCTGAGTGGAAACGATGCTAGCCGCAATTTTATCGATGAGCACGAGCAAGAGACCTTCGCTCAAAAGCACGAAACCGATAGTTCTCACCGCCGCCTTTCCAGATTTCGCGAAGAGAAGGTAGAGGCCAAGAGTAATCAGCGAAAGAAGGAGTAGTAGCAGAACACCGATGGAGAAATCTGACTTGATTTTTGCAGCGTCTAGGCCTTTTGTTTGAGGTTGCAACTTGATCGGTTTGATTTTCACCAGTTCTTTTTTCAACTGACTAAATTGTGGATCAACAGATTCCAATCCCAGGAGGGCGAGTTGTACAAGAGGTTTAACATCGATGCTCTCTTTGCCCTGCTTCCCACTTGTGTAATACGTGTAGGCAATATTTGAAATCTGATCAATTTCGCTCTTGAAGATGGGATTACTCAGGATAGCGGTCACGGCCGCTGATATCTGTGGAGATTTTTTAAGTAGCAGAGAACGTTCATCTCCCGTAGCAGTCTCCAGCGCCTTGGAAACGAAATACCTTCCCGCATCTGTTTTGAAGCTGTTACTGGCAAGAAGGGATGTTGTGACCTTATTCACCGGGTTAGACGCTCCTACGGAGAGGAAGAGGCTGCCAAGAATTGAGAAGAGGGTAAAGAAGAGAATGAAGAAAGTTGCGGCTGGCACCGAACCAACTCTCTTTGCCTTCAAGAAAATTCCCATGCTCGAGCGTATGCGCGCTCCATGCGAGTAAACAATAGTTTGACCCACCAAGTTTTAGAGATCCTTCACCCCTCAAAATAACCAAAGAAGGAGCTGCTTGCGCGCGTTAGTGCGCTGGTAAGCGCGCCGTGCTTGGATTACTGAATAAAATCAGATAGTTGAATCTTCGTCATCCTGCGCAGGATTCCCCAGTTCTGCTGGGCCTTGGCTGGGTCAGGATTGCCAACGTGCTCCATGAATTGGAAGGGGATCACCTGCCAACTGATGCCCCACTTATCGGTGCACCAACCACATTGACCTGATTGGCCACCCGAGGTTATGGCATCCCAAATGCGATCAACTTCCTCTTGCCCATCTACGCCAATTGCGAGGGAGATCGCGCTATTGAAGGTTTGCCCTCCCGGAGTATTCATGCCAGTAAATTCATGTCCAAAGATAGAAAATTCCGCAGTAAACAATGAATCGCTGCTCAAACTCGCCTCATCCACCAGCATCCCATCGCCGAAAGTCTCCTTATAGAAATTTAAGGCGTCTTGCAGGCCATCGTTGAACCAGAGAAAAGTCTTGAGGGTGGAAGGTTGGGTCATGCACCCATTATCTCCGAAAAAGCGGCGGCGCTACTACCCTCGGTCCATGGAATCCTCTCACCTGCTCCTTGAAACATTGAAAGAGCGGCACATCGGCGAGATTTGCGCTGAGATTGGCCTCGATTCCGAAGTCTTTCGCTGGTTGAATTTCGCAGAGCCTAAAAACCTAGATGAGTTTGCTCTTGTGCTACGCGGATATATTCGCGAGAGCGAGGAGGGAGAGCGAATAGCACAAGCGGTTATCCTCAAGTCGACGGGTCGAGCCATTGGAACATCCTCCTATCTTGACCTCAGTTCACAACATAATTCTCTGGAAATCGGCTCTACCTTCTACGCTAAGAATTATTGGCGCTCATTTGTAAATACAGAATGCAAGTTGCTGATGCTAGGTGAAGCATTCGAATTACGCAGAGTCGAGCGGGTCACAATTAAGGCAGATGCACTAAATGAACGCTCCCGCACAGCCATTCTGCGCCTGGGTGCAACATTTGAAGGAGTGTTGCGTCACCACATGCGCCGTCCCGATGGGAGTTGGCGCGACTCGGCCTATTTCTCGATTCTTAGAGATGAATGGCCCGCGATCAGGACCGCGCTCTTGGCAAAGCTCGCCGCGAGGCGTGAGCAATAATGGCGCTCTCCAAAATACAACGAAGTGGCTTAGGTTTCGCCTTCCTCGGAGTCTTCCTCTTCTCTGCCTCATTGCCAATGACCAAATTGGCTCTACGAGGATATGACCCACTCTTCACCGCTTTCGCAAGACCGTTAATCGCTCTGATCATTGCGCTACCGCTCATGGTCAGAGCCAGGGCGCTCAGCCTTCCGAGAAACCTGTGGCGCCCCGTCATCTTCACCACCTTGGGTGCGGTCTTCGGTTGGCCAATTCTCATCGCCCTTGCGCTACAACGATCAACTTCTGCACATATCGCGGTTATTGCTGCAGTGATGCCACTAGTTACCGCCCTGACTGCAGTTATTAAGTATCGAAGGCATCCAGGAACTTCATTTTGGATTGCTTCATCTCTCGGAACCATTCTGCTCGTCCTTTTTGCTCTCTCCCGCGGTGGTGCCAAGGGCGAAAATGGCATCGCTGATATCTTGACCATTTTCGCAGTTATTGCATCAGCGATCTGCTACGTGGAGGGAGCAGCGCTCACTCAGCAGATGCCAGGATGGCAGGTCATCTCATGGGTTGTCATTTTTGGCTCACCACTAAGTCTTGTTGGAGCGCTCCTCGTTTTCGTGCATACCCACACTCACTACACCTTTCACATCAGCGCACTCCTAGGACTTTTAGGTATTGGATTCTCTTCGATGTACCTCGGCTTTTTTGCTTGGTACCGCGGACTCAAGGATCTAGGTGTGGCGCATGGATCGCAGGTACAGCAGTTACAGGCCATTATGACGCTGGGTTGGGCAGCGCTCTTCCTCAACGAACGCATCACGTTAGGAACTGTCTTAGCTGCCTGTGGAATCGTTCTCTGTGTGCTCTGGGCACTTAGGACCTCTCGCAGTGATTGAGTGCTGCCCCCACCCCTACCAATCAGTAGGACCTTGGCACCGTCTTAGATTTCGAGGGTGAAAAGACGCGAAAATGTAGAATTACCCATCATCATTCAAGGTGGAATGGGCATCGGTGTTTCATCAGTTCAGATGGCGCGAGAAGTTGCCAACATGGGACAACTTGGCGTCGTCTCTGGAACCGCAATTGATTCAGTCTTCGCTCGCCGCTTGCAGGACGGAGATCTAGATGGTGATATTCGTTGGGCTCTGGCAAAATTTCCGGATCAAGAGTGCGTTGCAGAAATTCTGAATCGATATTATGTCGTCGGAGGGCGCGATAGTGATTCAAGTTACCTCGATCTCCCAAAGTTAAGTTTGAGCCCAACCCCGTTCGCTACAAAGATGTTGGTAGCAGCATGTTTTGTTGAAGTAACTCTTGCGAAGCGTGAAACCGAAGGTTTAATCGGAATCAATTTCCTCGAGAAGATTCAACTCGCTACCCCCGCTTCCATATATGGTGCGATTCTTGCAAATGTTGATTACATTTTAATGGGAGCAGGAATTCCAGCGGATATTCCGCAATTAATAAGGGATTTACTTGTAGGAAATCACATTGAGTTTAAGATTAAAGTGGAAGGGGCTGACAAGGCGCATATCCTTCACTTTGAACCGAACTCCATCAAAGGCGTGGACTTCCCTACTTTATATCGCCCAAAGTTCCTAGCAATTATCTCCTCGCATATCCTCGCAAACTATCTGGCGCGCGATGAAAATACCCGCCCTGATGGATTCGTGATAGAGGGGCCTACCGCAGGCGGTCACAACGCACCGCCGCGTAGCAAAAATTCATTGGGAGAAGATGGACAAGTCACTTTTACCGAGAAAGATCTGGCAGATATCGAGAAGGTTAAGGCCGTTGGACTTCCCTTCTGGTTGGCAGGTGGATATGGGACTCCCGAGAAGGTGAGAGAAGCCATTGAAATGGGTGCCGTCGGTGTACAAGTCGGTTCACTCTTTGCACTTTCACAAGAATCTGGAATCACCAACGATCTGCGCGAAAAAGTACTGCAAGGATTGATGATAGGAACTCTCGAAATCCGCACCGAACCCAAGACTTCCGCTACTGGCTTCCCATTCAAGGTCGTTGAGATAAATGGAACAGCCACGGACCCAGATGTCTACGAAGCTCGCACACGTAAGTGCGACCTCGGATACCTACGCTCCCCCTTCCTTCGTCCTGATGGCGGCATTGGTTATCGCTGCAGCGGTGAACCCATCACCACCTTTGAATTCAAAGGTGGTGGAGTGGGCGAGGCAGAGAAGGTGAAGTGTCTCTGCAATGCTCTGATGGCAAACATTGGATTGGGACAGGTGCGCTGGGGTACCTATCACGAACCCGCGCTACTCACGCTCGGCTCTGATCTCTCTGGAGCCGTGGAGTTAAGTGCGATGCATAGCGGATGCTGGACCTCTGCAAATGTGGTGGAGTTTTTGACCTCTGCCCTCAAAATTAGCGCGGATGCGAAAACAGTAATCCGATAGCAAGAAGAATAATTCCAGCTGCCGAAATCCCCGTCAGAGTTCTACGCACCTTAGGCCTAGCTAAAAAGACCGCCGACTTGTCGACGGCGAGTATGAGGAATGTGTACCACGAAGTTGAAACCGAAGCTTGCACGCACGCCAAGAAGAAGATTCCCCACCCTAGGGAGAAATGGTGCGGAACGAATTGCGGGATAAATGCGACAGCGAATACCGCCGCCTTTACATTAGTCAAATTTGTGAGCAAGCCCAGACGGTAAGCGGCGCCGGCCCCCGTCTTTGCACCACCATCAACATCAAATTTGCCGAACTCCTTCTTCAACTGCAAGAGAGTTTGTACCGCTAATCCGAACAGGAAGATCACCCCAGCATATTTAAGAATATTGAAGGCGGTGTGTGATCTAGCAAAGACAGCCGATAGTCCAATGGAAGACAGCGCTCCCCAGAGAATTAACCCCGATGAATTCCCTAAGACGGAGAAGAAGGCGGCTCGCCTTCCTCCAATCAAACTCTGTCGCAGGACCATCGCTACTCCTTGACCCGGCACGATGGCAAGCAACAAGGCGGTCAGAGCGAAGGCGGGAATTATCTTCAAAAGTTGCAACCCCGCATTCACTCGATAACGGTACCCGTTTGTTCGCAATCTCAACTAACATTTGACAATGATCGAGCTTCGCGAACTCCATAGCTTGCAAGATCAATTTCATGCTCGGATGATCTTTGACACCGTTTGGCCTGCGATGAATGAAACTCAAGTTACTGCCAATATGTTGCAGGCTCTCGTACATAGCGGGAGTTACCTCGTGGGAATATTTGATGGCGCAAAAATCGTGGGGGCTTCTTTCGCATTCCCATCGATTGAACCCGAAATACATCTTCATTCGCACATGACCGCATTTATTGCTACCCATCGCGATCAAGGACTTGGGACGATGCTCAAGATGCATCAATGGCAGTGGGCTAAGGAACGTGGATACTCCTCCATCACCTGGACCTTTGATCCTCTGGTCCGACGCAATGCCCGCCTCAATATTCTTAAATTAGGCGCAGACCTCATCGAGTACCACCCCAATTTTTACGGAAATATGGCTGATGAACTCAATATGGGCGATGAATCAGATCGCATCCTGGTCCGCTGGGATACCAGCGGGTTAAAACCTGCGCCGCGTATCGAATGCGCCGATGCTCCTTACGATGCAGAGCTCATTGCACTCCCCGAGGAGATCATCGAGTTGCGTCGCTCTGAACCAGAGAGAAGTAATCGCTACCGTTTGGAAGTACGCGAGGCCTTCCTCACCGCCTTCGCCGCGAAGAAGAAAGTCACTGGATTTAGCGCTAACAACGAATACGTATTGGAGTAGAAATGCAGATCACCGAACTCGAATTGCGCACCATTGACCTTCCGTTGGTAAGACCCTTCCGCACCTCATTTGGTACTCAAAGTGGTCGTGAAGTACTTATGCTCAAGATAACCACCAGCGCTGGAGTAGTCGGTTGGTCTGAATGCGTTGCCCTCTCTGAGCCGCGCTACTCACCAGAATATGTTGCAGGCTCACTTGACCTGATGAAGAGATTTTTAATTCCAACACTTCTCCA
>JANXZW010000059.1 GCA_025355305.1 Actinomycetes bacterium
GTGGTCAGGTCAAGAAGGGTGAGGTCGTAAAGGCCGTCATCGTTCGAACCGTTAAGGAGAATCGTCGTCCTGATGGTTCCTATATCAAGTTTGATGAGAACGCAGCAGTTATCTTGAAGGCAGATGGCGAGCCTCGCGGCACCCGTATCTTCGGACCAGTTGCTCGTGAACTTCGTGACAAGCGTTTCATGAAGATCATCTCGCTCGCGCCGGAGGTGCTATAAAAATGGCAAATATTAAGCGTGGCGACACTGTTCAAGTGATCGCTGGAAAAGATAAGGGCGTGACCGGCAAGGTCATCAAGATTGATAAGCGCGAAGCACGCGTCATCGTCGAAGGTGCTAACCGCGTTAAGCGCCACACCCAACAGACTGAGACCGAGCGCGGTGTCAAGGTTGGCGGAATTCTCACCGTTGAAGCCGGGATCCACATCTCGAATGTGCAACTCGTCGGCGATGATGGCAAGGCCACTCGTATTGGTGCCCGCAAGGATGAGAACGGCAAGAACGTTCGCATCTCTCGTCGTACCGGAAAGGATGTCTAACCATGACAACCGCAACAGCTCCCCGTCTTAAGGCGCGCTACAAAGCCGAGATTGCCCCTGCGCTCAAGACCCAATTCGCGTACAGCAATGTGATGCAGATTCCTGGCCTGACCAAGATCATTGTAAACATGGGTGTCGGTGAAGCAGCTCGTGACTCTAAGTTGATTGAAGGCGCCATCCGCGACCTCACGATCATCACAGGTCAGAAGCCTCAGGTCACCAAATCTCGTAAGTCGATCGCTCAGTTCAAGTTGCGTGAAGGTATGCCAATTGGCGCCCACGTGACCCTGCGCAACGATCGTATGTGGGAGTTCGCGGATCGCCTTCTCTCCATCGCACTTCCTCGTATCCGTGACTTCCGTGGGCTCTCACCTAAGCAGTTCGATGGCAACGGTAACTACACCTTCGGTCTGACCGAACAGGTTGTATTCCCTGAGATCGAGCAAGACAAGATCGACCGTACCCGTGGTATGGATATCACTTTCGTAACGACAGCCAAGACAGATGACGAAGGACGTGCCCTCCTGAAGGCGCTCGGCTTTCCATTCCGTGAGAACTAAGGGGTAGTAACTAATGGCAAAGACATCGCTCAAAGTTAAAGCCGCTCGCAAGCCTAAGTTCAAGGTGCGCGGTTACACCCGTTGTCAGCGTTGTGGGCGGCCACACGCCGTCTACCAAAAGTTCGGCATCTGCCGAATCTGCTTCCGCGAGATGGCACACCGCGGCGAACTTCCTGGCATCACCAAGTCTTCTTGGTAAGTAAAGAAAAGATCTTTTCCCACCCACTATCAACTACGAGATAGGTCCAGATAACTCCCCCGGGAGAAAATGGAAACCGGCTCGAGAAAGCCCAGAGGCCACAGTATGACAATGACAGACCCGATCGCAGACATGCTTGCACGTCTGCGCAACGCGAACTCTGCCTACCACGATACGGTTTCAATGCCGTCGTCGTCGGTAAAAGTTCGCATTGCCGAAATTCTTAAGCAGGAGGGTTACATTTCGAGCTACAAGGTAGAAAATACCGTTGCTGGCTTTGGAAAGACTCTCACCATCGATTTGAAGTTTGGCTCAGATCGTCAGCGCTCTATCGCTGGCCTGCGCCGTGTTTCAAAGCCTGGACTTCGGGTATACGCAAAGTCCACGGCTCTACCTAAGGTCTTGGGTGGACTTGGTGTAGCCATCATCTCGACATCATCTGGTCTGCTGACTGATAAGCAAGCCAACAAGCAAGGGGTAGGCGGAGAAGTTCTCGCCTACGTATGGTGATCTGATGTCACGTATTGGTCGTTCCCCAATTGCAATTCCTGCGGGAGTTGAAATCAACATTGAGGGCCAAGCAATCTCTGTGAAGGGTCCTAAGGGAACTCTTTCGCATGTTCTTGCTGGTCCAATTTCAATCGCTAAAGAGGAGTCAACTCTTCTGGTAACTCGCCCTGATGATGGACGCATAGCGCGCTCACTTCACGGTCTCTCACGTACCTTGGTTGCAAATATGATCGAGGGCGTAACAAATGGTTATTCCAAGACCATCAACATTGTCGGTGTTGGTTACAAGGTCGCTGAAAGGGGTAAGGATTTGGAGTTCGCACTTGGCTATAGCCATCCTGTCCCATTCACTGCTCCAGAAGGCATCACCTTCAAAGTTGAATCGGCCACGCGCTTCTCGATCTCTGGTGTCGATAAGCAGCTCGTTGGTGAGGTTGCAGCGAAGATTCAAAAGCTTCGTAAGGCTGATCCATACAAGGGCAAGGGTCTCCACCTAGACGGCGCAAAGATTCGCCGCAAGCAAGGAAAGACGGGTAAGAAGTAATGGCTATCGGTGTAAAGGTTGTTAAAGGCTCGGCACAAAATGCCCGCCGTCGTCGCCACTTCCGTGTCCGCAAGCGTGTAGTCGGTTCTGCCGAGCGTCCACGTCTTGTTGTCTCACGTTCATCTCGCCACCTTGTTGTGCAAATCGTTGATGATTCGATCGGTCAGACTCTCGTCTCTGCCTCAACCATGGAGGCAACTCTGCGCGAGAGCAGAGATGACAAGAGCGCAAAGGCTCGCCTCGTCGGTGCCGAGATCGCAAAGCGTGCCAAGGAAAAGGGCATCTCTGCAGTGGTCTTTGACCGGGGCGGAAACAAGTACACCGGACGCATTGCAGCACTTGCTGACAGTGCCCGCGAGAATGGATTGGACTTCTAATGGCTACTCCTCCAGTAAACGCAAACGCATCTGAGCGTGCCCCTAAGGGCGGCAATGATCGTCGCGAGCGTCGCGGCCGTGATGGTGGACCGGAGAAAGAGAAGTCTCCCTACACCGAGCGCGTTGTCTTCATTAACCGTGTTGCAAAGGTTGTTAAGGGAGGACGTCGTTTCTCCTTCACAGCACTTGTTGTCGTTGGCGATCAAAAGGGTACCGTCGGAGTTGGATACGGCAAGGCTAAGGAAGTTCCTCAAGCTATCGCCAAGGCAGTGGAAGATGCAAAGAAGCAATTCTTCAAAGTCGCATTGCTCGGTTCCACAATTCCTCACCCAGTCCAAGGTGAGGCTGCAGCCGGCGTAGTTCTTCTCCGCCCTGCATCTCCTGGTACCGGAGTTATCGCTGGTGGCCCAGTCCGCGCCGTACTTGAGTGTGCTGGTATCAACGATGTTCTTACCAAGTCTCTTGGTTCAAATAACCCAATCAACATGGTGCATGCCACCGCCGCAGCTCTCAAGATGTTGGAATCCCCAGCATCAATCGCAGCTCGTCGTGGTCTACCCCTTGAAGATGTCGCACCAGCAGCAATTGCTCGTGCCGTAGCAGCAACGGTTGGTGCATAAACATGCCACGTCTAAAAGTCACGCAACTTCGTTCCAAGGTTGGCGCTCGTCCAGAGCACCGCGAGACCTTGCGTTCACTTGGTTTAAAGCGAATCGGTGATGTCGTCGTAAAGGAAGATCGTCCCGAGATTCGCGGAATGGTCGTCGCTGTACGTCACATGGTTGCCGTTGAGGAGGTTGAATAACAATGGTTCTCAAAGTTCATCATCTACGTCCGGCTCCGGGCGCAAAGAAGGCCCGGACTCGTAAGGGTCGAGGCGAGGCATCGAAGGGTAAGACTGCTGGTCGCGGCGGTAAGGGAACACGCGCTCGCAACGTGGTCCGTGCTGGTTTCGAAGGCGGACAACTTCCTCTCGTAATGCGTCTTCCAAAGCTCCGTGGTTTTAAAAATCCAGAGCGCCAGGAGTACCAGCCAGTTAACGTCTCCACCATTAATGCTCTCTATCCAAAGGGTGGCCAAGTCACCGTTGAGGATCTAGTGGCAAAGGGTGCTGCTCGTGACGGTCACCCCGTTAAGGTTCTTGGAAATGGTGACATTTCTGTGAAGGTCACCGTCGTGGCGCACGCCTTCTCCGCTTCAGCATCTGACAAGATCGCTGCGGCTGGCGGATCGATCACTAAGCTTTAAAGGGCTTTAACCCAACCCCCACTATTAAGCCGTTAAGGGTCCTCGCCAGAGAGACTTTTAGTAAGAAATATAAGGAGAAGTTAAATGCTTGCAGCGTTTGGTAAGGCCTTCAAGACGCCCGATCTTCGCGTAAAGATTTTCTTCACCTTGGCGATCATGGCGCTCTTCCGTTTCGGATCGATCGTCCCTACGCCAGGTGTTTCTTACAAGAATGTACAGTCATGTCTTAACCAGACAAGTTCTGGTGGACTCTTCGGACTTATTAACTTGTTCTCCGGTGGTGCGCTCTTGCACCTCTCGGTCTTTGCCTTGGGCATCATGCCGTACATCACCAGCTCAATCATTATTCAGCTCCTGACAGTGGTTATCCCACGCTTTGAAACTCTCAAGGCAGAGGGTCAATCTGGAAATGCAAAGCTCACGCAGTACACCCGTTACCTCACAGTTGGATTAGCGATCTTGCAGTCCACTGGTCTTATCGCGGTAGCTCGTTCGACTGGTCGTCTCTTTAGCGGTTGTACCCTCGCGATCGTTCCAGATTCTTCATGGCCACGTATCGTAACCATGGTCATGGTTATGACTGCCGGAACATCTGTCATCATGTGGCTCGGTGAGTTGATTACCGATCGTGGTATCGGTAACGGAATGTCCATCTTGATCTTCACCTCAATCGCCGCTGGTTTCCCAACCCAGCTCTGGTCAATCAAGCAGCAGAAGGGTTGGTTCGCCTTCCTCTTTGTTATGGCTGTTGGAGTCTTGGTCGTAGCAGCAGTTGTGTTCGTGGAGCAGGCACAACGCCGTATCCCCGTGCAATATGCCAAGCGCCAGATCGGTCGCCAGTCCTATGGCGGAACCTCAACTTATATTCCTATCAAGGTCAACCAAGCAGGAGTTATCCCCGTTATCTTCGCTTCATCCTTGCTTTACATACCTTCGCTGATCGTCAACTTCTCTGGCTCAACCGCGAAGTGGTCGATCTGGATTCAACGGAATTTAGTCAAGGGTGATCACCCGATTTACATCATCTCTTATGCGATCTTGATCATCTTCTTCACCTACTTCTATGTTGCGATTACCTTCAACCCCGATGAAGTTGCTGACAATATGAAGCAGTATGGTGGGTTCATTCCTGGCATTCGCGCTGGTAAGCCAACCTCTGAATATTTACAGTATGTGCTCTCACGTATTACGGCTCCTGGTTCCCTCTACCTGGCATTTGTAGCAATCATTCCGATTATTGCCTTGATCCTCTTCCAGGCTTCACAGAACTTCCCATTTGGTGGAACTGCAATCCTGATTGTGGTCGGCGTGGGTCTGGATACTGCTAAGCAGATTGAATCTCAATTGCAGCAACGTTCATATGAGGGATTCTTGCGCTAATGCGCTTGATCCTGGTTGGTCCTCCAGGCGCCGGAAAAGGTACACAAGCAGTTTACTTAGCGGCGCACTACGGGATTCCTCACATCTCAACGGGAGATATTTTTCGTGCCAACATCAAGGGTGAGACCGAACTCGGCAAACTGGCTAAGTCGTATTTGGACTCTGGCAACTTGGTTCCGGATTCAGTGACTAACGAGATGCTCAAGGAGCGCGTTGGCCAGAGCGATGCCGCAGGTGGTTTCTTGCTCGACGGATATCCTCGCAATGTAGGTCAGGCAGAATTTCTGGAAGGCGTCTTGGTTGAAAAGAAAATTACTCTCGATGCGGTGCTAGAACTTTCAATTCCGGGCGAGGAGATTATTAAGCGTCTTTCAGGCCGCCGCGTCTGCCGCAACTGTGGCACCACTTCGCATATTATTTTTGACAGGTCAAAGGTTGATGGCCTCTGTGATAGTTGTGGCGGCGAGCTCTACCAACGTGAGGATGATAAAGAGGAAGTCATTGCTCATCGCCTCTCCGTGTATGCCGAGCAGACCGAACCCATCATCGCCTTCTATCGGGAACTTGGGTTGCTTAAAGTGATTAATGCAATCGGAGAAGTTTCAGAGATCTCGGCAAACGCCGTAGCAACTCTTAAGTAGGTCCCGTGGTCATGCAAATCAAGACGCTTGAGCAGCTGAAATTAATGCGCAAGGCAGGGCTTGTTGTAGCCGAAGCTCTCAACCTAATGAAGGCCGCAATTGCTCCTGGAGTGACTCCCCTTGAACTCGATGCCATCGCCGCTGATTATCTAGAAGCCCACAATGCCGTGCCATCTTTTCTTGATTATCACGGTTATCCCAACGTCATATGTGCCTCGGTCAATCATGAGGTAGTTCATGGAATTCCTAATGAACGCCCACTTGTTGCGGGTGACATTATCTCCATTGACTTCGGTGCCATCGTTGATGGTTGGCACGGAGACTCGGCCTTCTCGGTTGGCGTAGGTAACATTGACCCAGCAGATCAGAAATTCATGGATACCTGCGAAGAGTCGATGTGGCGCGGGATCGCGGTAGCTAAGGTCGGGGGCCATCTCACTGATATCTCACATGCGATCGAGAGTTATGTGCAGAGCCAAGGTAAGTATGGAATCCTGCGGGAGTACGGTGGCCATGGAATAGGTACAGAGATGCACCAGGATCCTCACGTGCTTAACTATGGCCCAGCCGGACTCGGACCAGAGTTGAAAGCCGGACTCGCCCTCGCTATTGAGCCCATGTTGACTCGCGGTACCGAAAAGATGAAGACCCTTTCAGATGGCTGGACAGTCATCGCGAGCGATAAATCCAATGGCGCTCATTTCGAACACACCTTTGCCCTGCTGCCTGATGGCAAGCCCTTCGTTATGACCGCCTTAGATGGGGGAGCAGGAGATCTCGGTCGACTTGGAGTCGAGATCTCAGATTTAATCAAGTAGTTTTAACCATCCCGTTCCACCCGAGAGAGGCTTACAGATGTTCCCTGCAACTCGGATAGCGATAAGTGCTGAAACAAGGAGGCAGTTAGAAGAATTAATTTCGGCACGCGTTGAGTCGCAAGGAACCCCTGGGATCTTCGCCACGATTTTTCAAGGCGATCAAATCCTGCTGGAAATGGGAGCTGGCGCTGGCACACTTGCGAGTTCAATTCCAGATGCCGGAACTATTTTTCGTATCGCTTCTTGTACCAAGAGTTTTACCATCGCCGCCCTTCTAAAGTTACGAGATGATGGCAAACTCAATCTGGATCAACCGATTACTGACTTTGTTTCTGAATTTACATTTTCAAATCTCAGCAGGGCAACGACAATTCCTACACTTCGCCAACTCGCCTCAATGTCATCGGGTTTACCGACAGATGATCCGTGGGCAGACCGTCAGGAGTCAATATCACCGCAAGAATTACGCGAGATTCTCACTCATGGTGTGAATGCAACGAGTACTACTGGGGAGCTCTTTCAATATTCCAATCTTGGCTTTGCGCTGCTCGGTCTAACGATCGAGACCGCTTCCGGAGGAGACTTCAGAGAGTTTGTTTCAACTCAACTCCTTAAGCCGCTGGGTATGAATCAATCGGGATTTAATGTGACAGATTTTGAGGAGGGCTCGCTCGCGATTGGGTACAGAAAAGTGAAGGAAAGTTGGGTAGAACTACCTTTCTCAGCCTCTGGTTCTTTCTCCAGTATCGGCGGACTTTTTAGTAGTGGGAGAGATTTGCGAATTTGGTCCAACTGGTTCTATTCGGCATTCAACGAGCAGGCACAAGGAGAGGAGATCCTCTCGACCTCATCTAGAAGAGAGATGCAACGAATCTCAACCCCGAGCCTCTTTGACACCCACTTGGGTACTTTGCCAAAAAATGGTGGCCGCATCTCTGGTTATGGACTTGGCTTATTTGTTGAATACGACCAGCGCTGGGGTCAATTTGTCTCCCATTCGGGTGGTTACCCCGGGTTTAGCTCACACATGCGTTGGCACATTCCCACAGGTTTATCAGTTGTCGTTTTAGAGAACGCGACCTACTCAGGAGCGATGGCCACCGCTATTGCTCTCTTAGAGGCGACTCTGGAAGCGCTCAATTTTGAAGTTTCTGAGCCTGGGATCTGGCCCGTAACCCGCGATCTGGTCCAGAAGGCGGATTCTTTGATTCGAAATTGGAGCGATGAATTGGCTACCGAGATCTTCTCTGAAAATGTGGCGCTGGATATTCCCTTCATCGAAAGAATGGCGGAGATCGGCCAACTTACTCAAGAGATGGGAGGGTTGAAAGAGGGCGCTGGGATCGAGATTCAAAACTCTGATTCCCCACTCCATGCCATATGGAATATCCCTGCCAACAGTGGAGATTTGACCTGCGAGATCCGATTGACCCCAAATTTCCCGCCTCAGATTCAGACCTTCCGGGTGAGGAAAGGGAGTTGATGCATCTCCGAAAGAGTGGGCAGGGGCTTGTAGCATAAATGGGGCGAAAATGGCGTCCAAAAGGGTTCCCGATTTCCTCTTTTTGGCTCCGCGCCTTAAGATTGCCCTCTGCCCAGAAATGAGCGGATGTCCGTAAGAAGACCCCCACATAGATAAGTAGGTACTGCTTGGCCAAGAAAGACGGAGCAATCGAGATTGAGGGCACCGTGGCTGAAGCACTGCCGAACGCCATGTTTAGAGTCGAACTTACAAATGGGCACAAGGTTCTTGCACACATCAGCGGCAAGATGCGACAGAACTATATTCGCATCCTTCCAGAAGATCGCGTGATTGTAGAACTGAGTCCGTACGACCTCACAAGAGGTCGAATTATCTATCGTTACAAGTAATAGGAGTAAGTCGTGAAAGTTAAGCCAAGCGTGAAGAAGATATGCGACAAGTGCAAGGTCATCCGTCGTAATGGTCGCGTCATGGTTATTTGCGACAACCTTCGTCACAAGCAACGTCAAGGATAAATAAAAAACCAAATACGCGTGATGCGACTGAAGTGAAAGCTTCAGACCCTCGGACTGGTAGGCCGAGGCTCAGTTACCCAACTGGGGTGCATTGCGAAGGACCTTCCAGATAAACGAAAAGGGTAAGTGATATGGCACGTCTAGTTGGTGTCGATCTTCCGCGTGAAAAGCGCGTTGAGATTGCACTCACATACATCTTCGGGATTGGATTAACTCGCGCGCATGCGACACTCGCTGCGACCGGCATTAACCCAGATACCCGCGTCAAGGATCTACAAGAGCCAGAATTGGCAAAGCTTCGTGAATTTATCGAAGCCAATTACAAAATCGAAGGTGACCTGCGCCGTGAAGTTGCGGGCGATATTCGTCGCAAGGTAGAAATTCAGAGCTATCAAGGTATTCGCCACCGCAAGGGTCTTCCTGTTCGTGGTCAACGCACACATACAAATGCGCGTACACGTAAGGGCCCTCGTAAGGCAATCGCTGGTAAGAAGAAGGAGACCAAGTAATGGCCGCCGCTAAGACAAAGACAGCCGCCAAAGGTGCTGCCACTAAGGGCAAAGTCAAACTTCGCAAGAAGGAAAAGAAGAACATTGCGCTTGGCCAAGCTCATATCAAGAGCACCTTCAATAACACCATCATCTCTATTACAGATCCCTCCGGTGCTGTTATCTCTTGGTCATCAGCTGGCCAGGTTGGCTTCAAGGGCTCACGTAAGTCAACTCCTTACGCAGCACAGATGGCTGCTGAGGCGGCCGCTCGCCGCGCGCAGGAGCATGGCCTGAAGAAGGTTGATGTATTCGTCAAGGGGCCAGGATCTGGTCGCGAGACAGCAATTCGTTCGTTACAAGCCGCTGGACTTGAAGTAGGAGCCATCTCAGATGTCACTCCTGCTCCTCATAACGGTTGCCGTCCACCAAAGCCACGTCGAGTTTAAGGAAGGAAGAGAATAAATGGCTCGTTATACCGGAGCAGATTGCAAGCGCTGCCGTCGCGAAAAAGTGAAGCTCTTTCTAAAGGGCTCTAAGTGCGATGGTCCAAAGTGTCCCATTGAGTCTCGTCCATACCCACCAGGGCAACATGGTCGTGGCCGTGCCAAGGAATCTGAATACCTTGGTCAGCTTCGTGAGAAGCAAAAGTGTGCGCGTATGTACGGCGTACTTGAGAAGCAATTCCGTGGTTACTACGAAGAGGCTAACCGCCTTCAGGGTAAGACCGGTGAAAACCTCCTCATCATCTTGGAAACCCGTCTCGACAACGTCGTATTCCGTGCTGGCTTTGCCAAGAGTCGCGATATGTCCCGTCAACTCGTTCGTCATGGACATTTCTTGGTCAACGGCAAGAAGGTAAATATTCCTTCCTTCCGCGTTACACCCATGGATGTCATTGATGTCGTACCGGGTTCATTGGATACCACCCCATTCATCGTCGCAAGCGCAGAGTTGGGCGAGAAGTCAGTTCCTGCCTGGATGGAAGTTGTTGGAGCGAAGATGCGAATCTTGGTTCACGCCAACCCAACTCGTACGATCATCGACACCCAGATCCAAGAGCAACTCATTGTTGAGCTTTACAGCAAGTAATCAATACTCGCTCAAAAGTACTTTCAGTTCAGTAGTTCAAATTGCAGGAGATCAAATAGTGGATCTCCCCGACGTATGGAGGAATTAAGTGCTCATTGCACAACGCCCTATCCTCACTGAGGTAGCCGATCCAGAGAATGCGTTCCGTTCGCGCTTCATCATCGAACCGCTGGAACCTGGCTTTGGTTATACCCTCGGTAATTCTCTACGCCGTACCCTCTTGTCTTCGATCCCTGGTGCAGCAGTTACCAGTGTTCGTGTCAACGGTGCCTTACATGAGTTCACGACCCTTGAAGGTGTGAAGGAAGATCTCACTGAGATCATCTTGAACATCAAGAACTTGGTTCTCTCTTCGGATAATGATGAGCCATCACTGCTTTACATTCGCAAGAATGGGACAGGTGTGGTGACTGGTGCCGATATCGCAACCCCATCAGGCGTTACGGTTCATAACCCAGATCTCCATATCGCTACCCTTAATTCGAAGGCTAAGTTTGAAGTTGAACTCACCGTTGAGCGTGGTCGCGGATACGTGACGGCAGTAGCCAATAAGGCTGCGGGTGGAGAGATCGGCCGTATTCCAGTTGACTCCATTTACTCACCTGTATTGCGTGTGACCTATAAGGTCGAGGCAACTCGTGTAGAACAACGTACAGACTTTGACCGTTTGATCGTCGATGTTGAGACCAAGCCATCTATGAATCCAGGAGATGCCATGGCATCTGCGGGAAGGACATTGGTTGAGCTATTCGGTCTTGCTCGTGAACTGAATGTCAACGCTGAAGGTATCGAAATGGGACCTTCTGTCCAAGATGCCGCGCTCGCTGCCGATCTAGCTCTTCCAATTGAGGATCTCGATCTCACCGTGCGCTCATATAACTGCCTCAAGCGCGAAGGTATTCATACCGTCGGTGAGCTTGTTGGTCGTTCAGAGGCAGATCTCCTCGATATCCGTAACTTTGGTTCGAAGTCGATCGATGAGGTGAAGGCAAAGCTTCACAGCATGGGTCTACAACTGAAGGACAGCCCAATCGGATTTGATCCAACACAACACCACAACTATGGAACTGAAGTCGACGAAGAGCTCGTCGAGTCAGAGCAGCTCTAGGAGAACGCCATGCCAACACCAAGTAGAGGACCTCGTCTCGGAAGCGGTCCAGCACACGAAAGACTGTTGCTAGGCACACTCGCAGAGCAACTCTTCGAACACGGCAAGATCAAGACCACTGAGGCAAAGGCGAAGCGCCTGCGTCCATTGGCCGAAAAGTTGATCACCGCCGCTATCGAGGGTGATTTAGCCGCGCGTCGTCGTGTCATGGAGACAATCCAGAACAAGAGCGTTGTACACACTCTCTTTACTGAGATTGCACCTCGTTTCGCTACCCGCCCCGGTGGTTACACCCGTATTACAAAGGTTGGCCCACGAAACGGTGACAATGCCCCGATGGCGGTTATCGAACTCGTTAACGACTAATCATTTGTAAATCCTAAGAAAGTTCATGATCGAACCCGCTCTCAATCCTGAGAGCGGGTTTCGTCGATTGCGGATAGACCTCGCCTACGACGGAACTAACTACGCCGGGTGGGCCAAGCAACCCGATCAACCCACCCTTCAGGGTGCGGTTGAAGATGTTTTACGCCGCTTGGTCAGAACAACTGTTAGCACTGTCGTTGCAGGCCGAACAGATGCTGGAGTCCATGCCACAGGGCAGGTGTTGCATGTGGACCTTCCGGGGCAGCTGGAAGGTTCGCGCTATCGTCCAGCGGAGGATCTCTGGGACTTCGACCACTTAAAATACCGCTTGAATCAGATGCTCGAGGAAGATATCCGCATTACCTCTGTGAGTTCTGCTCCGCTCAATTTTGATGCGCGCTTCACCGCCAGCGCTCGGCGCTATCGCTACAAATTGCTTGACGGCAATCGTGAGTTGGCTCCGCTCAAGCGCTTTGATGTCGCCACCTGGTTTCGCCCCCTAGATGTCGATCGTATGAATGTAGCAAGCGCCCCGCTGCTAGGGAAACACGATTTTTTTACCTTCTGTCGCTTTCGCCAGGGAGGAACCACGCTTCGCACCCTGCTGGAATTCAACTGGAGTCGAGATTCCGATGGATATGTGATTTGTGATGTCGCGGCAGACGGATTTGGCTGGAATATGGTCCGGAATTTGGTGGGGGCTGCGGTCTGCGTTGGAGAGGGGCGCTTTGAAGCAGGTTGGATGCTGGAGATTCTCCAGCAAACGACCCGCGTCTCAGACTCCTATGTCTTTCCCGCGCGCGGTCTCACCCTGGTCCACGTGGAGTATCCAGACGCTGCGGCGCTAGCCGAGATAACGCTGGCAGAGTTCACTTCAGAACCCTCATTTTGACCCCACAGCCCTCGAGAAGGTAACCTGCTCCTCTGCCTGTGTGCTTACTTGAGCTCTTGGCTGATTTCCAAAAGTTAATGAGCATCACAGCTTCGCTTAACCAAGAGTAGAAAGAGAGAGACCTCGTGCGCACATTTACACCGAAAGCTGGTGACGTCACCCGCAAGTGGCATGTCATCGACGCTGAAGGAGTTGTCCTTGGTCGCCTCGCTAGCCACGCAGCCGTCCTTCTTCGCGGTAAGCACAAGACCACCTTCGCACCTCACATTGACATGGGCGACTTTGTTATTGTGATAAATGCCGAGAGGGTAGTACTTACTGGACAGAAGGCTGGCAAGAAGTTTGCTCATCATCACTCCGGTTATCCAGGTGGAATGACCTCCATCGTCTACGCAGACTTGATCAATCAAGATCCAACTCGCGTCATCGAAAAGGCGATCCTTGGCATGATTCCGAAGAACAAGTTAGGCCGCTCTGTCGGTACAAAATTGAAGGTTTACGCCGGCCCAGAACATCCACATGCCGCACAGAACCCATCAAAATATGTATTTACTCAAGTGTCACAAATCGTGAAGAAGTAGGGGATAGTAGACATGTCAGATTTCGATCCAGCCCTTGATGTAGAAGAAGAAGTTCTAACTTCCTACAGCTCATCCACACCAGCTGCTTCAACCAATCGTCCAGCAATCAAGGCCCCAGGGGGCGGCACCGGTCGTCGCAAAGAGGCCGTGGCTCGCGTGCGTCTCACGCCTGGTTCTGGAAAGTGGATTGTAAATGGCAAGGCACTTGATGTGTACTTCCCAAACAAAGTTCACCAACAACTCGTCTCTGAGCCTTTCCGCACAGTAGGTGCCGAGAATCAGTACGACGTAATCGCGCGCATCAACGGTGGTGGAACATCTGGTCAGGCTGGCGCTCTTCGCCTCGGCGTTGCTCGTGCACTCAACGAGATTGATCGCGATGCAAACCGCCCGGCGCTCAAGAAGGCTGGCTTCCTCACCCGTGACCCACGTGTTATCGAACGTAAGAAGTACGGTCTAAAGAAGGCGCGTAAGCGTTCTCAATACAGCAAGCGTTAATTCTTTTTACGCGATTGCTTCGTTAAATGGCGCTCTTTGGCACCGATGGTGTTCGAGGTTTAGCTAACGGTTTTCTCACCGCAGAACTTGCCGTTGATCTCTCTATCGCTGCTGCACATATCCTTGGAGAACTCGGGGCCTTTGCCGGTCACCGCCCCAAAGCAATTGTCGGACAAGATTCGCGCGCCTCGGGAGATTTCCTGGAAGCCGCGGTGGTGGCAGGTCTTGCGAGCGCGGGCGTAGATGTTTATCGCGTAGGGGTCTTGCCGACGCCAGCGATTGCCCATCTAGTCGCTGAAAGTGGCGCCGATCTCGGCGTAATGATTAGTGCTTCGCATAATCCCATGCCAGATAATGGAATTAAATTCTTCGCTAAAGGCGGGGGAAAGTTAGATGATGCTTTGGAATCTGCAATTGAAAATCGCATGGGTGAAGCGTGGGAGCGACCCACAGGCAGAAGTGTAGGTCGAGTTATAAATGACGATTCTGCTTCTGAGCGTTACATCTTTCATCTCTTAAATTCTCTTACCCTCAACCTCTCTGGAATAAAAGTGGTCGTTGACTGCGCGAATGGCGCCTCCTCTCGGGTAGCTCCGCGAACCTATTTGCGCGCTGGTGCCGAAGTGATTGCAATCTCGCATGAGCCGACGGGTTGGAATATCAACGAAAATTGTGGCTCGACCCATCTCGAAAACTTGCGTGCGAAGGTGCTAGAAACCGGAGCCGATCTTGGTATCGCACACGACGGGGATGCTGATCGCTGTCTTGCGATTGATGGTAGTGGAGAGGTCATCGATGGTGATTGCATTATGGCTATCTTGGCGGCCGATTGGCAGAGCCGTGGCCTTCTCAAAAATGAGTCGCTAGTCGCAACCGTTATGAGTAATCTCGGATTTTTCAAGGCGATGGAGTCACTCGATATAAATGTTGAGATCACCGCTGTTGGCGATCGTTATGTGCTTGAAAAGATGCTTGCGGATGATTTTGTTTTGGGTGGAGAGCAATCTGGTCACATTATTCTGCGCCACTATGCAAACACAGGTGATGGACTTTTGACAGCGTTACATCTGATGCAGGCAGTCAAGTCGAGTGGCCGCTCACTGGCGGAACTTAGTTCGATTATGGAGCGCTACCCGCAGGAGCTGATCAACGTAAAGGATGTGGCTAAGGAGCGACTTGCAACATCGCTTAAATTGCAGAGCGGAATTCATCAAGCGCAAGAAAAATTAGGTACAAGCGGTCGCATCTTGGTCCGTGCGTCAGGCACCGAGAGCCTCGTGCGCGTGATGGTTGAGGCCCAGAGCGCAGTTCACGCCCATGAGATAGCCGAGGAAATAGCCACGCTAGTAAGATTAGAACTCTCGTAACGACGATTTAAGGGGTAAGAGCCATGTGTGGCATTGTCGGATATACCGGTAAGGCTCTAGCGCTCTCACCAGTTCTTGAAGGGCTGCGCCGCTTGGAGTATCGCGGTTATGACTCTGCTGGTATCGCGCTCGTTATCGAGAAGAGCGGACCACTCTGGGTAGAAAAGCGCGCTGGAAAACTCTCTAATCTCGAGGCTACTCTCGGCCAATCCAACCCCGAATCTCACTCTGGTATCGGTCACACTCGCTGGGCAACTCATGGCGGTCCTACCGATCTCAATGCGCACCCCCACCTCGACGGCGAGGGAAAGTTGGCGCTTATCCATAATGGCATCATTGAAAATTACGTCGAACTCCGTACCCTATTAGAGGAGCGCGGACACGTATTTGTTTCCGAAACTGATACCGAATCGGTTGTGCATCTATTGAGTGATGCCCGCAAGAGGAATGGGGGTGATCTCGCGTCAGCGATGCGTGAGGTCTGCAGCCAGTTGCGCGGCTCCTTTACCCTGCTGGCGATTCACAGCGATGATCCCGGACGGATCGTCGGCGCGCGCCGTAATTCTCCTTTAGTAGTAGGTGTGGGCGATGGAGAGAATTTTCTGGCTTCTGATGTTTCTGCTTTCATCGCTTACACAAAGTACGCCCTGGAGCTCGGACAAGATGAAGTCGTCGATATCACGGCCGATTCCATAACCGTCACAGATCTAGCGGGAAAAATTTTGGAGCCTGGAAAATACGAGATCTCGTGGGATGCCTCAGCGGCGGAGCGCGGTGGCTATCCACATTTCATGCTCAAAGAGATCTATGAACAACCTAAGGCTATCGCCGACACCTTGATTGGTCGTACCGCAGGTTTGAACGATGAGATCACGGCAGGGATTGATCTTGTAGGAATTTCCAAGGTTGTCATCATCGCCTGTGGCACGGCTTACCACGCTGGTCTTGTCGGAAAATATGCGATTGAAAAATGGGCAAACGTTCCCGTCGATGTGGAGTTAGCCTCTGAATATCGCTATCGCGAACCCGCTGTTGACTCAAGCACGTTGGTTATTCCGATCTCGCAATCAGGGGAGACGATGGATACTTTGATGGCTCTGCGATACGCCAAACTACATGGCGCTCGCATCTTTGCTGTATGCAACACAAATGGCTCCACAATTCCGCGTGAATCGAATGCAGTTCTTTATACCCATGCGGGACCTGAGATCGCAGTTGCATCGACAAAGGCCTTTGCGACTCAGCTGATCGCCATGTATCTGATCGCGCTCCACCTTGGACGAGTCCGGGGCGCAATCTCCGAAGAGTTCTATGCACAGATCGGTAGCGAAATTGCAGACCTTCCAGATAAGGTAGAACAAGTTTTAGAAACTGTAGAGCCTTTACGCGAACTCACTCGCAAATTTAAAGGCTCCAGCTCTGTGTTATTTCTGGGTCGCCATGTTGGTTATCCAACAGCTCTTGAAGGAGCTCTCAAACTCAAAGAATTGGCATACATGCATGCGGAAGGCTTTGCTGGCGGGGAGTTGAAGCATGGTCCGATTGCTCTTATTGATGATGGCACGCCAGTCATTGCGATCATGCCGCCGATACACACTCCTTTGTACGAAAAGATGGCGAGCAATGTCCAAGAGGTAAAGGCACGTGGAGCAGTTGTTATCGCTATTGGTGATAGCGATCTACTTAGCGCTACTCACAACATTCGCATTCCGACTTCGCATGATTTCTTGCAGCCAGTTCTCGCCGTGGTTCCTTTGCAAGTTATCGCATATGAGATGGCTGTAGCTCGCGGAAATGATGTCGATCAACCTCGTAATTTGGCCAAGTCGGTCACCGTCGAATGATTTGGGGCTCGCTGGAAGTACATCGCCGGCAAGAGCGTAATCGTGCAATAAAGGTCTCTCTCACGCTCTTCCTTGCATTTTTAATAGTGACCGAGCAGGTATTGACCAAGGGCTATCTCTATCGTTTCGATCACCGCATAAAGGCGATCAAACATCACACCTTCCGCGGGATGTCTAGTCACGTACTCCTTGCCTTGGATGATCTAGGTTTGCGGAGCTTGACGGCCACCTGCTTGCTAGTGACAGCCGTCTTGATTGCCTATAGATATAGATCTTGGCGCCCGATTTACTTCTCCGTCGCAGCGCTCCTATTGCTCAATGGGGTCGTAGGTATTGCAAAGATTCTTTTTGGACGTTCTAAACCGCGCCTCAACCTCGATATTTATCACAGCGGGGTCGTTGGTTCCTATCCAAGTGGACATTCATCCAACGCGCTTTTGACCTGGGGAGCTCTTGCATATCTTCTCTACCGATACACAAAGTTCTTTGCACGACGCTTCATCACTCTGTACTCACTCGTTGGGCTTGTTACAGCGACAGTCTGCTTAGTCTCGTTGATCCGAAATACGCATTGGTTGAGCGATCTTATTGGGGGAGTGTTCCTTGGGGGCTCGATTCTTGTCTTTCTGATAGCAGCGGATCGTGCTTGGCCTTCTGAGAGGCAACTCTCGTGATTGAAGGAATTGGTATTGATGTTGTTGATATCGCGCGCTTTCAGGAGTCACTTGAACGTACCCCCGCACTGAGGGAGCGGCTCTTCACAGAGCGCGAGGCTGCGCTAAAGATTTCTTCGTTGGCGGCGCGATTTGCTGCCAAAGAGGCGCTTGTCAAAGCCCTTGATGCACGCGATGTATTCACTTGGCACGACGCTGAGGTGATTAACGCAGAATCTGGAAAGCCTGCCTTCCAATTCAAAGGAGCATTGGCAGTTCGAGTTCAAGGCCAACGAGTACATCTAACTCTCTCGCACGATGCTGGGATAGCTTCGGCGATGGTTGTAATTGAGAGAATTTGAGATGCGCGCCTTCGTTCAGATTGACCTATCTGCAATAGCCGAGAATATTGCGGAAGTTCGTTCTCGGATCGATTCCACAGTTTTGGCCGTAGTCAAAGCAGATGCCTATGGACACGGCTTGATTCCAGTGGCGCGTACGGCGATCGAGTCTGGCGCTACTTGGCTCGGAGTTGCGCTCCTTGAGGAAGCGATCTCGCTGCGAGATGCGGGGATTGAAGCTCCACTTCTTGCCTGGTTAACGCCGCCGCACGAAGATTTTGAGCGCGCTCTGCAACTCAACATTGATCTTTCTGTCTCTTCCATCGAACTCTTTGAAGAGATCTTGGGATGCGCAGGTCGCTTAGGCATCAAGCCTCGCCTGCACTTTGAGGTGGACACTGGGATGCGTCGCGGTGGAGTGTTGGGGGAGTGGACCGAATTTCTTCAATATGCACTGGATAACCGTGAGCGATACTCCCTTGTCGGACTCTGGTCGCACTTTGCCCGTGCCGATGAACCTGACTCAGATTTCAGTTCAATTCAAGAAGAATCCTTCCATCAAAAGTTAGTGGAGCTCAATGGCGCCGGGTTGCGACCAGAAATTGTGCACCTCTCGAACTCTGCCGCCGCTCTCACGCGCCAGAGCGCTCACCTTTCAATGGTTCGACTTGGAATTGCTATGTATGGACTCTCCCCCGATGTGAAGGAGATGGGAGGGGCTTCCACTTTCAATCTCCGCCCCGCTATGTCGATTAAGGCACAACTACATTTAGTAAAAGATGCCAAGGCGGGGGATGCAGTTGGTTATGGAGGCGCTGAGGTGTTAACCCATGACACCAAACTTGGGGTGGTTGCGATGGGTTATTCTGACGGACTTCCGCGTTCTGCCTCAAATAAGGTGGGCGTCGCATTCGATGGGCAGCGCGCTGCGCTTGTGGGGCGTATTTCGATGGACCAATGTGTAGTTAACCTCGGTCCCGACTCAAGAGCGCAAGCTGGCGATTTCGTAACGGTTATGGGGAGCGAAGGCTATTCGATTGATGAATGGGCGGCAGCTGCGCAGACTATTAATTATGAAATAGTGACACGGATTGCCTCTCGAGTACCTAGAATCTACCAACTTAAGTAAGACTCAACGATGAGGAGTGGTAATCATGCAGAGCTCCACTTCGTTGCGCATGGAGAAGGTCACGGTCGACTTTGGCGGATTGCGCGCTCTCTCTGAAGTTTCGATCGAGATTCACTCTGGCGAAGTCGTTGGAATAATTGGACCAAATGGCGCAGGAAAGACCACGCTCTTCAATGTCTTAAGCGGACTTGTTACCCCGGCCAGCGGCTCTCTCTTTATCGGTGGTCAACCCCGCGAGTGGCCACGCTCTCATGAGCTAACAAAGTTAGGTCTCGCGCGTACCCTGCAGGGCGTTGGACTATTTAGTGAGTTATCCGTGATAGAGAATCTTCTTGTAGGAGCCACCCATCTCAATCGCCAAAATTTTCTTCAAGCACTTCTTGGTTTGAAAGCGCGCTCAGAAGATTCGATGCGGGAGCGGATTGTCGAAATCCTTGGCGACTTTGGTATTGCTGATTATGCGGAGTTGTCGGCCGCGGAACTACCGTATCCAGTATCAAAACGCGTAGCACTTGCTAGAGCCTTTATCAGCGAGCCCACCACGCTTCTTCTTGATGAACCGGCTGGTGGTTTGGGTGTTGAAGACATCGTATGGCTCAAGGATTTCGTCCTGCGCTTTCGTGCGCAGCGTTCAGTATTACTCGTCGAGCATCATATGGATCTCATTATGAACGTTTGTGATCGAATCTACGTTCTTAATTTCGGTCAACTTATTGCCCACGGGACACCAGAGGAAATTCGCAATGATCCTGCGGTAATTACCGCCTACCTTGGTACTGGAGCGACACAGTGAGCAGCGGCCTCATCGTGGAGAATTTCACAGTTAATTACGGAGCGGTTAGCGCAATTCAGGATATCTCCTTTGATGTTGCCCCCGGCGAACTAGTCGCGCTGATTGGTGCAAATGGTGCTGGCAAGAGCACCTTGTTGCGCGCTCTTAGCGGATTAGTTGCCCCCGTACAGGGGAGTGCGAGTTGGAATGGTTACTCGCTTAATGGAAAGAAGCCCGAGGATCTGGTCCGACAAGGGATCGTTCACGTATGTGAGGGTAAGTCCGTAATTCCAGAGCTAAGTGTCGCTGAGAATCTAGCACTCGGTGGAATTTGGCGTCGCGATAAAGCCGATGTTCTCGCTGCCCGAGAGGAATCCTTATCAATTTTTCCGGCGCTCGCCTCGCGCCTGCAGCAACGTGCCGACTCTCTCTCTGGAGGGGAGCGTCAAATGCTTGCTATCGGGCGGGCACTGATCTCTCGCCCAAAGCTCCTATTGCTTGATGAGCCATCCCTCGGCTTGGCACCTCTGGTCATTGAAGAAATCTTCAAGGTTATTGATCGCCTTCGCCGTAAATTGGGCCTTACCGTTCTGTTGGTGGAGCAGAATGCTGTGAGCGCGCTCCGTATCGCCGATCGAGGATTAATACTTAACTTGGGGGCTCTTCTCACCAGTGGAACACCCGATGAGTTAATGGCCGATCCTCAGCTACGCACCGCTTATCTGGGTATCTAATGTTTATCGATACATTACTTATCGGGATAAGTAGCGGTGCCATTTATTCGCTGATGGCTCTGTCTCTGGTACTCGTTTGGCGATCCACTCGAATCGTGAATTTTGCACAATCTGGTCAAGCGGTCTTCTCCACATACATTGGATATGAGATAGCCGTTCGAGCCCACGACTATTGGATTTCGCTACCTCTGGCAATTATTTTCGGGGCACTTCTAGGTTCTCTCGTGGATCTCCTTTTTATGCGTCCATTGTTGCGTAGGGTGAAAGATGGTCCGATTGCGGAGATAGCTCCAGTAATTGCCACCCTTGGATTGCTCGGACTTCTACAGAGTTTGTTGGGCTTGATTTGGGGAAATGCATTTTTACAGTACGCCTCGCCACTCTCAGCAAAGGGATTTACATTTGGTAGTCACACCGTTCCTTTCTCACCGCAGAATTTATTTATTGTTCTTGCGAGCTGCGCTGTGCTTGTAATCTTCGGCTTCATTTTCAAATACACAAACCTGGGTCTGGCTCTGCGTGCCGCTTCATTCCAACCCGAGATAGCTCAGCTCGCAGGAGTACGAGTGAGTCGAGTCCGGAATATTGGTTGGGCATTTGCGGGTGCTACAGGTGCGCTAGCGGGTGCTGTCATTACGCCAACTGCAACGCTCTCACCCAACTCTCTGGATCTCCTCTTCGTCTCCGGATTTATCGCGGCGGTTATCGGGGGATTAGACTCACTCGTTGGGGCAGTTGTTGGTGGCCTCGTTCTTGGAATTGGCTTCTCATTTATTCTGCAGTACATCGCAGGCTCAGTGACCTTCCTTGTTGGCTTTATTATTTTGATGGTTGTCTTACTGATTCGGCCCCGTGGAATTTTTGGCCGCGATGCAGGTAGACATGCGTAGTCGCCGTTTTTCTCCGCGCCAGAGCGCTCTGCTTCTCTTCGCGCTCGGTATCGCACTGCTCGCTGCGAGCAGAGTTGTCGATGAATTGAGAACTTACCAAGGCGCACAAGTCGCTGTGTATGTGATCGCAATTGCTTCGATAGTTTTGTTAACCGGTTACTCGGGGCAGATTTCACTAGGACATGGCGCAATCATGGCCCTGGGTGGTTATGGTGCGGCTCTCTCCTTCACCCTCTGGAATTTTCCTTTCGCGCTCGCCATTCTCTTCGGGACTCTTGTCGGGTCGGTCGGTGGTTTTATCTTGGGAGTGGCAGCGGCTCGACTATCTGGGCCCTATCTGGCTGGTTCAACTCTTGCGCTAGCGGTTGGTCTTCCAACGCTCGCCGATCAATTCCACATTCTCGGTGGAGAGCAGGGTTTGAACTTTGACATCGGGGACCCTCCCCATTGGATGCAAAAATTGGGGGGCGATAACTTCACGCAGTACAAGTGGTTCTTTTGGATCACCACGAGCTTTGCTTTAGTGGTCATTTGGGCTATAACAAATTTGTTACATTCAAGTTATGGTCGTAACTGGAAAGCAGGAAGAAATAACGCGGTGGCAGCCGGTTTGGCTGGCATAAATATCTCACAGGGAAAAATTTTGGCTTTCACTGTGAGTTCGGGGCTGGCAAGCCTTTCTGGCGCTCTCTTTGGTCTACTTCTTGGATTGGTGACCCCTACTGCCTTCCCTTTATCGCTCTCTTTCGCAATAGTTACTGGTGCTGTTCTTGCCGGAGTTGGCTCTCTCACGGGTAGCATTCTGGGCGGTGTAGTTCTCGTTGCCATCCCCGAACTCTCTGGTGCTCTAGCAACGCACTTAGGGGGTTCACAAAAGATGACAGCAAATCTACCTGGCCTCCTCATGAGTTCGTTGCTGATCGTTGTGGTTCTCTTCATGCCACACGGAGTACGCATAGGCAAATTTGGACGGCAGCAGCAAGCGAATAAGTAAGATTTGTTTCAAAACTAAATGGTGAAATCTCCGCAAGCATCTCCTGGACTACCCTCGACGAAAGGAAGTATATGCTCGTTCAAAGTCGCACGAAGCGCAGAAAGTTAGTGATCGGCTTGGTGGCAGCCGCCACCCTGCTCGTTAACGCCCTGCCTGCTCATGCTATGAATCTCTATAAGCAAGATGGCGTGACCTCATCCACCATCACCTTGGGGATTACTTCTCCACTCACTGGTGCTGCAGCTCCTGGATATAACAAGGTGCCGTATGCCATGCAGGCTTACTTCAATTACGTCAATGACAATGGCGGCGTCAATGGGCGCAAAATTAAATTAATCATTAAGGATGATGCTTACAACCCAGTGTTAGCAAAGTCGGTCACAAATGACTTAGTACTGCAAAATAAGGTACTGGCTATTGTTGGCTCACTCGGCACTGCGGAGAACGAAGCAACCACTCGTTTCATCAACGATCATCGAATCCCACGCCTCTTTGTAAATACCGGTTATAGCGGATTCGCAGATGCATCTAAATATCCAACAACCTATACAGTTCTTCCCTCCTACGTGATGGAGGCAAAGGTCATGGGGCAGTACCTGCAAGAGAATTTCGCTGGAAAATCTCTTGCCATCATCTATCAGGACGATGATTTCGGTGCAGATGCATTGAAGGGCTTTGCAATAGCCGGAACAAAATTTGTTGCAAAGATTCCTTACGCAAGTGGTTCGCAAGCCGATCCCACGGTTGTAGGAAAGTGGATCTCTGGACTTGCTCAAGCCAAGCCAGATGTAACAATTATGTTCGGAGTCTCCTCGGCAACAGCCGCCGCTCTGGGTGGCGCCTACAAGGCTGGTTTTAAAACGCAGTGGCTCTTAGGTTCAGTCGGTGGCGATGGCACAACCATTGCAACCGTCGCTGGTCCAACGGCACTTGGGTTGCTCTACGGCGCGATCGGTGCCTCATTTTTGCCAGCACCTTCTGATTCTACCGACCCTTACGTGGCGCAGTTCCAAGCAATTAATGCGCAGTACAACGCCGGAGTCGCATTCGATAACAACGTCTTGCAGGGCATGAATACCGCCATGTTGACCGTTGAAGCGTTGCGAGCCGCGGGATCGAAATTGACCCGTGCTTCTCTTCTCAAGGCGATTGCAAAGAGTGGATCTACTTTCGCTTCTGCTGGCTTCGCCCCTCTTGGGTACAGTGCAACGAGTCATGTCGGCTACAACGGCTACTGGTTTGGTACCTACGGCCCAACAGGAGCCATCAAGCCTGTCGGCGGCTCTTACACCCTATACACAACTGATTCAGGCTCTGGCGCAGTAGTCAAAACAGTAAGCAAGCGTCCAGCTTTGCCAACGAAGGGATTGCCGAACAACTAATGAAAAATCTATTGAGTAAGAGAAGCATCGCAGTACTCGCAAGCACCATCCTTGCCCTAGCGGCAATTGTTGCAATTCCCTCTACAGCCACCGCAGCTCCTTTGTGCGACGGCAAATTCCCCGTTCAATCTTGTGTGGGCGCCACAACTGATGGTGCACCGTACGTGATGCAAGTGCCGGCGAATTTCAATGGAACTGTCTACCTTTGGTCGCATGGATATCGTTACAACGTCGACATTCCTGCAGCGATCCCTGGTATTGGTGGATACAAAATCACCAATACTCCAGAGCCTGGTCCGGTAGTTGGCGGCGATACCTCTGTTATCAAGTATCTTCTTGGCAAGGGATTTGCCGTGATGGGTTCCGGTTTTGCGCGTCAAGGATGGAATGCTGATTCTGGCGTTGCAACAGATGAAGAACTCATCAACACCTTTGAGGCAAAATTCACCACGACGACTCACGTGATCGCGTGGGGCGCTTCACTCGGTGGCTTTATTACGCAAACTCTTGCGGAAAAGGACTCGGCGGCTCTCTCTGCGGCTGGTCCACTCTGCGTCGCTTCACCAAGTGTGGAAGCCGAGCTGCAAATGGCAGGTGATTTCCTCTGGGGGCTAAAGACCTTATTTGATCCGACGATCAAGGCGGGAAATTACTCACCTGGTGCTGCTGGTTATGCCGAAGCTATGGGCGATCTTGGAAAGGTCTTCACGGTTATGGGCAAGTTGCAGGCAAGCATCGCCTCTGGCGCTTGGCCAAGCACCGCTCCGGCCGCCATCCATGCTGTCGGTTTAGACCAGATCCCAAGTCGTTCAGCTCTACTGCTGCTCGGTCTCATGTCTGGCATTCCAACACAGAGCGCTCACTTCGACTCCACCACTGGTCCTGGTTCAGTAAATAGCAGCGCCTACACCGCCTTCGCTGCTGCAGCTAGCCCGGCACTTGCAATCCTTGAAAACGGTGCAACCGCTGCCGCACTCGCTGTCTTAGTAACCTACGACGTTGAGCTGCAGTCCGGTGGAGCGATCTTTGACAACACAAAGACCGATTACTCCGCACGTGTCGCATCGGAGGCAACGATCTTCAATGCAGGTTTGAGTGGCGCGACTGCGACAGCGGGACTCTTGGGCTATCTTGCTCAGGCCCCACGTGCTGTAGCTAGTGGAACAGCACTAGCAAAGATGCGTTCACTCGCACAATGGACCGGCAAAGTTAGCGTGCCAACCGTTGCGATGACCGGCGTAGCCGATCCCGTGACTCCAGCCGGAGACTTGACCTATTTGGCTCAGCAATATGCCAAGCAATGGGAGACGGCTCATCAAGCGACGCTTGGCAAGGGTCGACCTCCATATAACTTAATCGCCCTCTTTGGTTTGACTCCAGCCCATTACACAACGTTCACTGACGCTGGCCTTCCAATTACTACGACGGCTGCGGCAAATGGAACCAATCACTGCAACTTCAATGTGAAGCAATACATTGCTGTCGCAGATCTCTTGGCCTACGCCTCTGCTAATGGAAAGGACTTATCTGGTGGCGCGCTCTACACCAAAGTTCGCAAGATGGGGGGCACAACGCGGGATGTGAAGTTTGCACCTGCGCTACCGAAGTTCTACGCTGCGGATTAATCACAGATAGAACCCGCTTAGCCTCGAGTGTGAAAAAGCCTCGCGATCTCTCCTAGGAGAAGTCACGAGGCCTTTTCTATTAACCTTCCACCAACCTTCCACCAACCTTCCACTATCCTTTCACTGTGTCCGAGGAACGAACCGCAATCAACTCTGCAGCAGAGATGCAAGCGTTAGGTAAGCAGATTGGTTCAAGGTTGCTGCAGGGTGATGTTGTTTTACTTCGCGGAGGGCTTGGAGCCGGTAAGACAACCTTGGCGCGAGGCATCGGTTCCGCTCTTGGAATTGAGGATGTCACATCTCCTACCTTCGTCATTTCTAAGATCTACATGGGCTCTCTGCCCTTCGTGCATGTTGATGCTTATCGGTTGATAGGAAGTGAATTAGCCCTCTTTGATGATCTCGATCTAGAAGCGCGAATCCCGCACTCGATTACGGTGATCGAATGGGGCGAGGGATTTGTTGAGAGATTGGTCGACTCATTTATTGAGATTGATTTGGAGTTCGGGGCGAGCTCGCAGCAGCGCCTGGTGACGATAACGGGGCTGGATCGGTGAAGACGACTCTGGTTATCGATACCGCAACAGACCGGACCACCGCTGGCTTGGTCAGAGACGGTGTTGTCATCTCCGAGCTGCACCATGACGATCCCCTGGCGCACGGTGAAGTCCTGCCTAAATTGGTCGCAGCACTGCTCGCCGAAAATCTTGCGATTGATCTCGTAGCAATTGGGATGGGGCCAGGTCCATTTACCGGATTGCGAGTAGGAATTGCCTTTGGGCAATCATTCGCGCTAGCGCGCAACATTCCGTGGGTGGGGGTTTCATCTCTCGCTGCAATGGCTAGCGCACACAACGATACGGAATTTATCGTCGCCATCGATGCTCGGCGTAGAGAGTACTTTTGTGAGCATTATCGGGGTGGAAAGTTGTATGCGCCCGGTCGAGCTCTGCAACGAGAGGAGCTGTCGAATTCGACTCTCCCCATCTATCTCGAGCCCCCAGCCGCGCTCGGCTTAGCCGCTTTAGCCAGCACAGCACTCTCTGTTGCAGAACCGATTTACATCAGAAAGCCAGATGCTTACCCAGCTCCCAAGGGTGTCAAAGTTCGTCCTTGGACTCATACTGATTTAGTTCCAATCTATTCTTTAGAGCGCGCGATATATCTGGAGGATCCGTGGAGTTTCGAACAATTTAAAGAGGAGTTCGCCGGAAAGTCGCGGCAGTATCTAGTCGCAGAATTTGGGGGCAACATTGTTGGCTACGCAGGCATAATGCTTGCCGGCGATGTCACGGATATTTTGACTCTCACTGTCGCGCCAGATTTTAGACGGCGTGGAATTGCTCGCGAATTTCTAAAGCGGATGATTGATTGGTCTCGCAACCAAAAGGTCGATGCGATGATGTTAGAGATGCGCGTTGGAAATGTAGAAGCTGAACCGCTCTACTTAGAAAATGGTTTTCGCAAAATTGCTGAGCGCGCCGATTATTACGGGCCGGGGATTACCGCGGTAGTTATGCGAAAAGAGTTGGGGAGATGATTAGCCAGCCGTTAGTTTTAGGAATAGAAACCTCCTGCGATGAGACCGCAGTTGGAATTGTTCGTGGACGTACTCTGCTTGCTAATGTGATTTCATCAAGCGTGGAGGAACATGCGCGCTTTGGTGGGGTCGTTCCTGAAATTGCGAGCCGAGCCCATTTAGAAGCAATGCCCTACGTCATTAAGCAAGCGCTTCGCGATGCAAAAGTTTCTTTGAGCGATATCGATGCTGTTGGCGTTACGGCGGGACCAGGGTTGATTGGTGCGTTGCTCGTAGGAACGGGTGCAGCGCATGGAATAGCATTGGCACTGGATAAACCTTTATACGGCGTCAATCACCTCTCAGCTCATCTCGCAGTCGATGCGCTAGATCAAAGCCGCGACCTTAGCCCAGCAATTGGTTTGTTGGTAAGTGGGGGACACAGTTCGATCATCGAAGTTACCGATCTCGCGCTCGCTGTGAAGGTTTTGGGTTCGACGATTGATGATGCCGCCGGGGAGGCCTTTGACAAGATCGCCAGGGTTCTGGAACTCGACTTTCCGGGGGGACCGGCGATTGATCGCCTTGCTCTGAGCGGTGATCCAGCAGCCATCGACTTCCCCCGTGGCCTGCAGAGCTCTGATTTCAACTTCTCTTTTAGCGGACTCAAAAGTGCGGTAGCAAGGTACTTGCAGCAGACCCCGGAGGCTATACGTGCCGATGTTGCTGCCTCATTCCAGGAGGCGGTAGTCGACGTTCTGTTGACTAAGGCGCTGCGAGCCTGCGCCGAAACGGGAATTGCAGCCCTTCTCATCGCCGGAGGCGTGGCGGCCAACTCTCGGCTACGAGCCGAGGCGGCAAGACGCTGTCAAATGGCCGGAGTAGAGCTACGGATCCCCCCGATGGAGCTCTGCACCGACAATGGAGTGATGGTGGCAGCGCTGACCTCCCTCGCTCTCAGCGCCGGGGTCGCCCCCAGCGCTATCGGCTTCCCCACCCTCTCGACGGTTCCTTTGAACCAGCCCACCTGGGCTTAAGCCCAGCCCTCCCAAGGCTCTATCTCCGATTGGAAGGCTTTTGCGCCTTTCGCTAGAGTGTGGTTAGCACTCGCCCCAGGTGAGTGATAACGATTCTTAAAGGGAGATAACACAGATGGCAAAGATGATCGCTTTCAATGAAGAGGCACGCCGTGGCTTGGAGCGGGGAATGAACACGCTCGCCGACGCCGTAAAAGTAACCCTCGGACCTCGCGGTCGCAATGTAGTTCTCGAGAAGAAGTGGGGAGCACCCACGATCACCAATGATGGCGTTTCTATCGCCAAGGAGATCGACCTCGATGACCCATGGGAGAAGATCGGCGCAGATCTAGTAAAGGAAGTTGCCAAGAAGACAGATGATGTCGCTGGCGATGGAACAACAACAGCAACTGTCCTCGCCCAAGCGCTCGTCCGTGAAGGACTTCGCAATGTGGCAGCGGGAGCAAATCCAATGGCTCTCAAGCGCGGTATCGAAAAGGCCGTTGAAGCTATCTCAGCTGAGTTAAGCAAGATGGCTAAGACTGTTGACACCAAAGAGCAGATTGCTGCAACGGCATCGATCTCTGCCGCAGATTCCACTATCGGCGAGATGATCGCTGAAGCGATGGATAAAGTCGGCAAAGAGGGCGTTATCACCGTTGAAGAGAGCAATACCTTTGGGCTCGAACTCGAGCTCACTGAAGGAATGCGCTTTGATAAGGGTTATATCTCTCCTTACTTCACCACCGATTCAGATCGCATGGAGGCGGTTCTAGAAGATCCATATATCTTGATCGCTAACTCCAAGATTGCAAATATCAAGGATCTTCTTCCAATCCTCGAGAAGGTTATGCAATCGGGAAAGCCGCTTTTGATCCTGGCAGAAGATGTCGAGGGTGAAGCACTCGCTACCTTGGTTGTTAACAAGATTCGTGGCACCTTCCGCTCTGCTGCTGTAAAGGCTCCAGGCTTTGGAGATCGTCGCAAGGCAATGTTGCAAGACATCGCACTTCTTACTGGTGGAACGGTGATCTCCGAGGAGGTCGGTCTCAAGCTTGAAGCAGCAACAATGGATCTCTTGGGCCGTGCTCGCAAGGTTGTTATTGCAAAGGAAGAGACCACAATTGTTGAAGGTCTGGGTGACGCAGAGCAGATCAAGGGACGCGTAAATCAGATCCGCGCCGAGATTGAGAAGAGCGACTCTGATTACGATCGCGAGAAGCTACAGGAGCGGTTGGCAAAGCTTGCTGGTGGCGTCGCCGTAATTAAGGCTGGAGCTGCCACGGAGGTAGAACTCAAGGAGCGCAAGCACCGCATTGAAGATGCAGTGCGCAATGCAAAGGCTGCTGTAGAAGAGGGCATCGTTGCCGGCGGAGGAGTTGCACTTCTTCAGGCTGGTAAGGCGGCGCTTGCCAACCTTCACCTCACTGGAGATGAAGCAACCGGAGCTCGCATCGTTGAATTTGGTATTGAAGCTCCTTTGAAGCAGATCGCAATCAACGCCGGCCTTGAAGGCGGAGTTGTTGTAGAAAAGGTTCGCCACTTGGAGTCTGGATTTGGCCTCAACGCTGTGACAGGTGAATATGTTGACATGATTGCTGCTGGCATTATCGATCCCGCCAAGGTGACTCGTTCAGCGCTGCAAAATGCCGCATCGATCGCTGCGCTCTTCCTTACGACGGAGGCTGTGGTAACCGATAAGCCAGAGCCAAAGGCTGTTGGGGCCAACAATCCTGCAGCAGATATGGACTTCTAGAGGTTCAAAATATCGTCAAAGAGCCCCCCAATTATCTTGGGGGGCTCTTTCGCATTACCCTTGCTCCATGAGCGATACATTCAATGCGCTAGAGATGGCTCGTAGCGCTGCGATCGAGGACTCCCACGATCCAAAATTTGTCGGTGCTCTCGTCTCGATTGATCAAGAAGATGAGCGAATCGCTACCTACCTTTTCGAGTCCGCCTTACCTGGATATTTTGGTTGGCGCTGGGCCGTCACAATTATCAAGGTCGATGAAGCTGCCCCCGCCACAATTGCAGATGTCGTACTGCTACCCGGTGCAGATTCACTTGTTGCACCTGAGTGGGTTCCATATAAAGAGCGCATCGAGTCGGGTGATGTAGGAGTCGGGGATATCATTCCGACCTCTGCGGATGACATCCGTCTGGTAGCTGGCTTTGACGCCCTTCCTGGTGATGAAGATCTGGCACTCTATGAACAGATCGAACTGGGTCTAGGTCGCGCTCGCGTCCTTTCAATTGTGGGACGAGATGCGGCGAGCAAGCGGTGGTACGAGGGCGATCGCGGACCCAATACCCCTATTGCGCAATATGCACCGCTCTCCTGCCACAGCTGTGGCTTCTTTCTCCCCATTGCAGGCTCGCTCCGCTCCGCCTTTGGAGTCTGCGCAAACGCGCTCTCGCCGGAAGATGCTCGCGTGGTCTCAGTCGATCATGGCTGTGGTGCTCACTCGCAAGCACTGATTGTTCCCGAATAGCGAGCAAAGATTGGCGCAGCGCCAACGAGTAATAATCCGATAAAGTAAGGTTCTTGCCAGCAGCACTGTTGGCCGTGTTAGCGTTCCACGAGCGCTTGTACTTTATTTATGAAGGGAGACGCCAATGCCCATTGGTCGCGTTAAGTGGTTCAGCCTGGAAAAGGGATTTGGCTTTATCTCCTCTGAAGAGGGCGAAGATGTTTATCTCGCGGCCTCGGCACTTCCAAGTGGTGTAACCAGCGTTAAGCCTGGCACCAAGCTGGAGTTCGGTGTGGCGGAAGGACGCCGCGGACCGCAGGCACTTTCGATCAGGGTGATTGAAGAGCCAGCCTCTGTTGTGGCCAACACTCGGATCAATGCAGATGATCTTGCAACCATCATTGAAGATTCCATCAAGATGCTCGACAAGGTTGGAAATGGTCTACGTCATGGTCGCTATCCAACAAATGTGGAAGCGGAGCGACTCGGAAAAGTCTTGCGCGGAATCGCTGGTCAGATCGAGGGTTAACTCTCCTACTTACTCTCTGGCTTTTTACGGAGAGCTCGAAGAATGTAAGCGGTTCCAAGTAATCCAAGTGAAATGCCAACAAGGCAGATCCAGATAGAGGAATGTTTGGCTCCCATCGCCAGCTCAATGACGAGCACAACAAACCAGGCAGATGTCCCGAGAATCACAATTGGTAGCGTCTGTCTCACAGAGCGAGCATACTTCCAGCCAGTCAGCGCCGCGCTTGTAGACTGCGATTATGTCCTCCAATGAAGGGTCGTTGCGCTCCTTCAAGCATCGCAATTTCCGCCTATTTTTCACCGCAAATTTGATTTCAAATATTGGCACATGGGCACAACGTGTCGCACAGGATTGGTTGGTAGTGACCGATCTCCATCGCGGAGGCTCTGAGCTTGGAATAGTTACGGGTCTGCAGTTTCTGCCGATGCTGATCTTCAGTTTGTATGCCGGGTCACTGGCTGACCGCCTTGATAAACGCAAGTTGTTGATTATCACCAATGCAGGTGGGGGAGTAACCGCTGGAATCTTAGGGTGGTTGATAATCTCTCACAAGGTAACTCTCGTTGAGGTTTTTGTGCTCGCTTTTACACTCGGACTCTTTGGGGCTCTTGATACCCCCGTTCGTCAATCATTTACCTCAGAATTAGTTGGCAAGAGTGACATAGCAAATGCTGTGAGTCTCAACTCCGCCAACTTCAATCTTGGAAGGTTGATTGGGCCAGCGGTTTCCGGAATCCTGATCAAGTACTTTCACACCGGTCCATCGTTTTTGCTTAATGCTGGCTCCTACTCAGTGGTTATCGTTGCACTTCTTCTTATGAGACCCGATGAACTCCATCGATTACCTAAGAGTGACAAGGACCGAAAAATTGCGGAGAGTTTGCGATACATCAGAGGTCGGTTGGATCTGATTGCAGTCATTGCCACGGTATTTTTCGCCTCGACTTTTGGACTTAACTTTCAAATTTTCAATGCCTTAATTTCAACGAAGATCTTCCACAAGGATGCTGGAGCCTTTGGTCTGCTCGGCAGCGTCCTTGCCATTGGATCGTTAGGCGCGGCAATTATCTCTACGCGCTTAGATCAAAAACGCAAGCCACTCTTCATCATAGGTTGTTCGGCAATATTCGGAGTCTTGCTGATTGGTCAGGCTTTTATGCCGACATATTTAACTTTTGCGGTAGCTCTACCATTTTGTGGTTTCTTTGCGCTGACAACGATGATCTCCGCTAACACCTATGTTCAAACAACGACCCCACACGAACTTCGTGGACGGGTGATGGGTTTTTATATCCTTGTTTTTCTTGGAGCTACGCCCGTAGGTTCTCCGCTAATTGGGTGGCTATCCGATCTAGTCGGAGTTCGACAGACTGTCGCCATATGCGGGGCGGTCACAACTCTTGGGGCCCTTCTTATCTACCTGCGCTTAAGGAAACGATTGGCAACCTTCAAATTTGTGGCTTAGCCCACAGCTGAAAATTTGTATCCGATTTGTGATGATTTATGGTGCCCAATCGCGCCCTGTAAGCAGATTTTCGGGGGAAAAAGCGCTTGCTGAATGGCTTGTTACTCGCGAATTTGAGATACTTGGATATTAAACAAATAGTTCAAAATGAACTTTTTGAGGGCGTTTTGCGGGGGTGATGAATTGATGCTGCAAACCATTCGCAAAAAGCTGTGGGCTGCAGTTTTGTCATTAGCAATTCTCCCTATCCTTCCTTTTATTGCAGCCGATACGGCGCATGCAGTTGGAACTCCGTTTGTTTGTGACAGTTCTATGTATCAAGTAGCAGCTGGACAATTTTTTAAATTAAATATTCCGGGTTATACATATACCCAAGTTGGTAGCGCTGCCGCCGTTTCAGGTCTCAATGCTGCCGGATTCAATCCAGCCGACAACTATGTTTATGCAGAAAGTAGCGCCACAACTCTGCAACAGATCGCAAGTGACGGAACGATAACCTCTCCAGGGACCATTGGTGGAGTCACGTTAACCAATACATCTGGTGGAGATTTCTTAACCAATGATCAAATGTTGATGGTTGCAGGCAACGCAACTCTGCAATTGATGACACTCAACCGGAGTGGTGGTGGCGCGACACCTGTAACGGGAGCGACCGTCTCGAATGTCTCTCTCACCAATGCCGGTACCGGTGCGGGGTACACCGGGGGAATTGATATCGCCGCGATGCCAGGTTCGGGTGGCAATTCTCGTGCTTACTCAATTACCGCATCGACCTTAACTGTGTTCACGCTGGCATCTTCTTCGCCGACTTCTGCAACATATATTCAAAAGACGGTTTCAGGTCTAAACAATCCCTCCACAGGTTCATATGGAGCCCAGTGGGTCGACTCTCAAGGAAATTTTTACTTTTGGGATAGCGTCGCCACTCCCTCGCTCACTACACACACGATCTACGAAATCAGCGCAGCCGATCTAGCCAGTGGTTCAACTTCTATTACTGCAAACATATTGGCTGAGACGACTATAGCAAGCGCGAGCACGACTGATGGTGCAGGCTGTAAGACCGCACCCAGTGCATTTGCTCCGTTGATGCCTGCGACTGCAACGGTTTCCAACATTGCCGGAACAACCGCAACTGCAACTGGGTACATCATCACCAACTCCTATCCAGTGAACCCTCTGGGAACTGAAAACAATGCCAAGATTTGCTACAACACGACCGGAACGACAAACACGACGCCGGGTCTTGGTTACGGAACTCTCGTGGGAGCAACTTGCGTCAGTACTTCTGCCACTTTTGCGGCCAACACTTCCACACAAAATTTTGCGCTGCCATTGACAGGTCTCACTCCGAGCACAACGTATTACTACCAAGCGCAGGCGACTAATACTCCCGGGGGATTAATAACGCCCTTTACTGGTTACAGCATTGTTCAAAGTTTTGTAACTCCAGGAATCCCGACCTTCACTTCTATATCTCCCGCTATTGGACCCATCGCGGGAGGCACATCTGCCACAATTACAGGATCTAATTTCACAGGTGCCACCTCGGTCACTGTCGATGGAATTCCAGTTACAAGTTTCACGGTAAATTCTGCAACCTCAATTACTATCACTACTCCAGCTGGTACTTCAATTGGTGCAAAAAATGTGGTTGTTACTGCCCCAGGTGGAACTGCTACTGGTCCAGCTGCTTTCACCTATGTAAATCAAATTACCTTTGGCGCCAATGGTGGTACCGGAACCATGACAGCGCAGACAGGTAGTTCTCCTGCTGCTATTAATTCAAATACATTCACCTTCACCGGATCTACATTTTTAGGTTGGAACACCGCTGCGGATGGTTCAGGAACTGCATACGCAAATGGAGCTACGTATCCCTTCTCATCGAGCACCACCTTGTATGCACAATGGTTGACGGTTGCCTCCGTCGCTCCACCTACTGGTCCACTTAGCTCTACAACACCAATCACTATCACCGGAACTGGCTTTACAGGGGCAACTGGTGTAACTGTCGGAGGAGTGGCCGCAACAAGCGTTGTAGTCGTCAACTCAACAACCATCACCGCAGTGGTTCCAACTAGCGCATCAGTTGGAGCAAAAGATGTGATCGTCACTACACCAGCAGGTACTGGAACAGGTACTGGAAAATTCACTTACAACGCGACGGCGACATTTAACGGAAATGGTTCCGACGGTGGCTCCACCGCTCCACAATTAGCCTCCAGCGCAACTGCTTTAACCTCAAATGGCTTTACTCGGACTGGTTATACCTTTGCGGGCTGGAATACGGCAGCAAATGGAACTGTGACTCCTTACGCAAACGGTGCCAGTTTCCCATTCACAGCAGATACCACTTTGTATGCACAATGGACTATCAACACATTCACCGTTACTTACAACGGTAATGGAAACAGCGGTGGTACTGCCCCAGTCGATGCATCTTCGCCGTACAACTACAACTCGACTGTGACGACAAAGCTGGTCGGAACGCTTGTAAAGACCGGAAATACCTTTGCTGGATGGAACACCGCAGCAAACGGCACCGGAACTCAGTACACCGCAGGCGGTACATTCACGATCTCAGCTAATGCGACCCTGTATGCAATGTGGAATCCTGGTGCGCCAACAATTTCTTCGGTTGCCTCATCTCCTTCGGGAGATGTTGCAGGGGGTACGACATCAGTTATCACAGGAACCAATTTTCTCGGTGCAACGTCAGTAACGATTAATGGAATTGCAGTCACCAGTTTTGTAGTGAATTCTGCGACCCAAATCACGATGGTCACCCCAGCGAGTGCAACCCCGGGTGCCAAGAATGTTGCTGTTACGACTCCGAGCGGAACAGCCACTGGTAGCACCGGAGGCAAACAGTTCACATACAACGCAACAGTTACTTTTAATGGCAATGGTTCTACCGGTGGTTCTATGGTGGCCCAAACCGCAAGTGCTACGACGAACCTAACGGCGAATGCATTCACACGAACTGGTTATACATTCTCGGGCTGGAACACATTTGCTGTTGGCGGTGGAACCGCCTTTGCGGATATCGCTTCTTACGGTTTCACGGCAGATCTAACCTTGTATGCCCGGTGGACGATTATCAGCACTTACACGGTGACATACAATGGCAATACAAGTACCAGCGGAACTGCACCAGTTGATGCTTCTAGCCCTTACTCCTACTTGGCAACAGTTACAACAAAACCAGTGGGAACGCTCTTAAAAACTGGCGCAACATTTGCTGGTTGGAATACTTTGGCAAATGGCACGGGAACTTTCTACGCAGCTGGTGCTACCTTCTCAATTGCGGCCAACACCACGCTCTTCGCGGTTTGGGATACGGCGCCCACGATCACGACTGTTGCTTCGGCGGCTACTGGTGATGTTTCTGGCGGTACCACCTCTATCATTACCGGAACGCAATTCTGGGGAACGACTGCAGTAACAATAAATGGAGTCGCAGTCACAAGTTTTGTCGTTAATTCTGCTACTCAAATCACCGTGGTTACGCCGGTGGGTTCTTCTACTGGAGCGAAAAATGTGGTGGTTACCAATCCAAATACCAGCGTAACCGGAAGTACAGCGGGAAAGCAGTTCACCTATACCGTCACCGCGACTTTTGCGGGAAATGGTTCAGATGGCGGTTCGACCGCTGCGCAAACCGCAAGCGCTGCAACCGCTCTAACGACCAATGGCTTTACTAGAACTGGTTACACCTTTGCCGGGTGGAATACCGCCGCCAATGGATCCGGTACTGCTTACGCCGACACTGCTTCCTTCCCATTCAATTCAACAACAGCAGATCTCACTCTTTATGCCCAATGGACAGCGACCAGCCTAAACGTCATTTACAACGGCAATGGATCCACAGGTGGTACTGCCCCTGGAACTGTGGGTCACACGGCAGGATCCACGGTCACAGTGCTTGGTAACACTGGATCACTTGTTTTAACCAATCAGACTTTTTATGGTTGGAATACAGCGGCGAACGGTAGTGGTACTTCATACGCTCCAGGTGCAACATTCACAATGCCAGGAACCGCAGTAACTCTCTACGCGCAGTGGACATCTGTTACTTCAATTTCCCCAACATCAGGAACTCTCAATGGCGGAACGCCAATCACGATCACGGGCACTAATTTCACTGGGGCCACTGGAGCAACTATCAACGGAGTTGCTGTTACAAGTTTTGTGGTCGTAAATCCAACAACGATCACCGCTATAGCTCCCGCTGGTTCAACGGGTGCCGCTAAGAACGTGGTTGTCACCACGTCAACCGGTAACGCTACTGGCACCGGGCTTTACACCTATTTTGCGACTGTTATCTTTAACAACAACGGTGGCTCTGGAAGTATGGTTAACCAGACCGCAAGCGTTGCCACTGCTTTAACCACAAATACCTTCACCCGTGCTCTCTACACCTTCACCGGTTGGAACACGGCGGCTGATTACTCAGGGACTTCTTACGCAGACAGCTCGTCATATGGATTCTCTGCCGATGTGACTCTCTATGCAAAGTGGCTTGGACCACCATCCATCACCACCGTTACACCAAATGTGGGACCCCTAGCTGGTGGAACTACCGTAAACGTAACTGGTACTAACTTCACTGGGGCTACATCCGTCACTATTGATGGTGTAGCAGTCACAAGCTTCACGGTTAATTCCTCGACATCCATTACTTTGACAACGCCTGCCGGAAGTTCCATTGGAGCGAAGAATTTAGTTATAACAACGCCTTACGGAATTGCGACCGGAACTGGCGTTTACTCATACCAAACGACCGTCACCTTCAATAGCAATGGTGGCACCGGCACTATGGCAAATGAAACTGCCTCAACTGCAACACCTTTGACCACCAATGCATTTACATACACCAATTCAACATTCCTCGGCTGGAACACGGCAGCAGATGGATCGGGCACCTCATACACGAATCTAGCCAGTTTCCCATTTACGGCTAATACAACTCTTTATGCACAGTGGTTACACGTCACCTCAGTCTCCCCAACGAGCGGAGCACTTGCAGGTGGCACTTCAATTACCATCACCGGTACCGGATTCACCGGCGCAACGGGAGTAACAATCGGTGGAGTGGCGGCAACCAGCGTTGTCGTTGTTAACTCCACAACGATTACAGCAGTGACACCACTGAGCCCCACGGTAGGAGCAAAAGACATAGTAGTAACAGCTCCCGCTGGCACCGCAACAGGCACCGGGCTCTACACATATTTCGCAACAGTTACCTATAACAACAACGGTGGCACTGGAATCATGGCAAATCAGACTGCCAGTGTTGCAACTGCTCTCTCCACCAATACTTTCACAAAGTCCAATTCTTCATTTACGGGATGGAATTCAGCGGCAAATGGGTCAGGCACTGCTTATGCTGGTGGAGCCTCCTATCCGTTCACATCTGACATCACGCTGTATGCCCAATGGATGAGTGTCACCTCAGTTTCTCCAACATCTGGAGTAATTCTCGGCGGAACTGCAATAACAATTACAGGAACAAATTTCACAGGAGCAACTGGGGCAACTGTAAATGGCGTCGCTATAACCTCATTTGTTCTCGTAAATTCAACAACCATTACGGGAGTTACCCCTGCCGGTTCATCCGCTGGAGCTAAGGACATCGTCGTCACTTCACCAGCTGGAACAGCGACCGGAACTGCACTCTTCACCTACAACTTGGCGACTCAAGCCATCGTCATTACTTCGACGCCAACCTCACCAACATATGGAGGAACGTATAACTTAACATCCACATCAGGTGGATCTGGAAATCCTGTCGTTTACACCAGTGCAACACCAAGTATCTGTACTATTTCTAGTTCGACAGTCACCTTTATTGGTAACGGTTCATGCACGATTAATGCAAATCAAGCAGGAAATAGCAATTACAGCGCTGCTACCCAAGTACAACAAACATTCAGTGTTTCTAAAGCCGCCCTCACGATTACTGCATCAAGTCCATCCGTTACTTATGGAGCTTCTGTTCCAACGATCACCGCTAGTTACGCTGGTTTTGTAAATGGCGATAGTTCAGCAGTCCTAACTACGGCACCAACGTGCACCACCACTTACACCACTTCTTCCGGCGCAGGTACGACTCCTGCCACCAGTTGCTCAGGAGCAGTTGCCACCAACTACACAATCTCTTACGTTGCTGGAAGCGTCACGGTAGCTAAGAAAGCACTGACGATCACCGCCGCCTCAACATCTCCTACCTATGGCACTGCGATCACACCAAGCTTTACCCCAGGTGGTGGACAACTCGTTGGCGCAGATTCAGTTACTAGCGTTACCTACTCTTATGCCGGAACAGGGGCGACTGTCTA
>JANXZW010000049.1 GCA_025355305.1 Actinomycetes bacterium
AGTCAATCGCTAGTAGCAGTTCCGAAGAAGTAATCTACGCGGAAATCGAACTACCGACTGATGATGTAATTGGTCCGCGGAATGCGATAAAGGCTGACCGTAGAACAGATCTGTATAAACAATTTTCAATAACCTGATTAAAAGGGGCTTTGCGAGAGACCCGTTACTCATTCAATTCCTACAGGGCAGTTTTGAGGCAGAGTTGATTAGCCTTACTCACATAAGTTATATGTCACGCCCCGAAGGCGCTCTTGAACTCGGAGATGCAGAAAATTAAGAACTTCTGATGAAAATGCATTAGGGCGCTTGTTGGACTTCTTGTCAGGATCAATTCGGTATCCGCTGGATGGTTTCTTACCCTTTGTAATTTTCAAGATGCGTTGTGAGGGAGTCGAACTTCTCGAAGGGCTTCGAAGGTAGAAATCTCTTGGATTGCGTTCTATTTTGGTGGACGACACTGGGATCGTCCACCAAGATCTTCCTCGGATGGATCAAATATTGCATATTGTGATCGACAACCTAGAGATGGCCGATTCGATCATTACTGCGTTCAATTAATGCTCAGATATTGCAGGCCTAACTGATAATCCGGCAGCCAAATACGCCTGGTCGATGAGCGTCAAAGTGGCGGTGGTGTCAGCGGCATTGGTTGTGAAAGGCTTGTTGAACTCGACTGCATCTGCAAATATTTGTAGTTGGTAGGTGTACGAGGAGATGGTTCCTAGATACTCTGTGCGAGCGCTTGAGCCACTTTTGACGACAACGCGATCATCCCAACTTGGTACGGCGAATGAGTAGGTTTCAATACTTCCATGGGTTCCGAAAACGGTGAGTGGAGCGCTGAAGCCGTCGGTATTAAAGTCGCAGTCGGCAATTCCGGTAGCGCCATTTGCGTATTTTAAAGTCACCTCTAACGCCTCATCAACGTTAGCCTTGTGAAGTCTTGCATGAGCACTTACGACATCCGGCTCAACACCGAAAATTGCTTGAGAAATCATTCGCTGTGAATGAATCGAGTAGCAGCCCAGATCCATGAGACAGCCTCCGGCAAGTTCAGACTGAAGACGCAAGTCATCTAGGTCTGGCATGGCGGTATATAAAGCGCTCTTCACAGAAACAATTTCGCCTATTTCTCCAGATTTAAGAATTTCAAGTACCCGCTGCATAACCGGGTGATAGTAGTAATGGAAGGCTTCCATGTAGATTTTGGATTGGGTTGCAACAAATGATTGAAATTCTCTTGCCTCTTGAACGTTGCTTGCTGCCGGCTTCTCACTGAGAACATGCTTTCCGGCCCGAAGAGCTTTGACATTCCACGGGACATGAGCATTGTTAGGAAGTGCGTTATAAATGGCGGTGATTTCCGGGTCATCAATTATCTCTTGATATGAATCATAAACATTTTCGACGACAAACTGTGCCGCAAACGCCTCTCCCCGATTTCGATCGCGCGATGCTACTCCGTAAAGCTCATTTTCAGTCGCTTGAGCCGGATAAACAATGGCGCGACTCGCAATTCTTGCCGCTCCTAAAATGCCGATCTTGAGGGGGGTGCGAGCTGCAGTCATAAAAATGAGGTTAGTGCTCCAAGAGCCATCGCGCAAGGCGCTTATTTTCTCAGTCGAATATCTGGTTTTGCTAAATTCAAGATCGCATCCACCTCCAATGGGGCTTGTGCGACAAGACCAATCTTGTGACCAGAAATATCTACTCCCAACGTGAAGGCCCGGATCAATTTCCAGATCCGCCCATCACTAGCGGAGTGAAATGCAGACAACCGTTCTAGACGGGTGATTCGCAACCAGTCACAATTAACGGGAAGTACGTACGAGTTGACGTCATCGGAAGCTCATTGAGGTACGATCGAAACAACCATGAATTCTTTATCGGGCCAGAATTCAAGGCAGAGATTGGCCCAGGTTTTAGTATCCTTCCAAATGAGGAGCGCTCCCGCGTCATAATCCGAATCAAAATCGGCAGTAAATCTTCTACTGGGTAAAAAATTCAGGTCATTTGGCTGGTCCGTCAGAGGTTTCATTCCTCAACGCAAACCCCAAGCGCACATTATCTGCAGGTGATTGGCGGCGAATCCGGAACCTGGTGGGGACCTGCTGTACACCAAGCGAATTGGTGGGAAGTGTGTTTGCGACCATTTTCAGTCTTTATTGCTCCATTTTTGCCTGTCATTTGGCACGAATCTGGCACGAATCTGGCACGCGGGCAAAGAGCCCCGACTCGCTCTTTTTGAGCGTAAATCAGGGCTTAAACTTGGTGGACGATACTGGGATCGAACCAGTGACCCCCACAATGTCAATGTGGTGCTCTACCGCTGAGCCAATCGTCCAGGTAAGTACGGAAGCCTACACTCTCCCGAAGTCATCTTCGACACGTTCAATATCGTCTTCGCCAAAGTAAGTCCCTGTTTGGACTTCGATGAAGATCAGCTCCTCTTTGCCCGAATTTCGAATTCTATGTAGCTGATTGATTGCGATATCTACCGTTGAGCCGACCTGCACTCCCATTTCGTGGTCATTGACTATCGCCAGCCCTGAACCCGCAATAAAAAACCAATGCTCTGCGCGAAACTTGTGGCGTTGATAGGAGAGTTGTTGACCGGGTGAAACCCAAATGCGTTTTATCTTGTGCGTGGATTGCTCGTCGATAACTTCGTATCGGCCCCAGGGGCGAATTTCACCTTCAGACATACCAGAATCCTATCCTTCTAATTCTTGGGCGAAGAGAGATGCGCCGATAAGACCTGCATCGGCCTGTAATTTCGCTGGGTAGACATCTACCTGACCGAGGAAGCCCGCGTGCCTTCGTTCATTTTCAAAATGTTTAAGAAATGGAGCCCAATAAATCTCTCCCGCAAATGAAACTCCGCCGCCAATGACAACGGTGTGTAGATCCAAAATATTAAGGACATTGGTAATTCCAGTTGCTAAGGCGAGCGCACCTCTATCAATTGCTTTAACTGCGAACGGGTTCCCTTCTCTGGCGGAATGCGCAAGTGCTCGAAAATCCTCTTCACCTATCCAGCCTAGTTCACGGGCATATTCAACCATCTTAGGTCCACGTGCGAAGGTTTCTAAACACCCGATTCGACCGCAATCGCATTGAACCCGTGAGTCGAAAGCTATTGCGTGGTGTCCAAAGAGCGCTGCATTCCCTGTTTCGCCATGGAAGGCCTTCCCGTCGATCACCAGCCCGCCGCCTATGCCAGTAGAGACAACTACGCCCAACATGTTTTGTACACCCATACCTGCGCCGAGTTTGTTCTCCGCGAGGGCGACAGCAGTTCCGTCACCCAAGAGGGCGATGGGGGCTCCCGGAAAGAGGTCGGATACAAGATCCACTATTGGGAATGCTCTCCATTGTGGAATATTGACGGGGGATATGGTCCCATTCTTCAGATCAATGGGGCCGGCAGAGGCGATTGCGACGCGGTCGGCCGCTAGATTTCTCAATAGGTCCTCTAACTCCTGCCAGATGACTTTCGGAATATTTGAAGAAATTTGTTGGCGCTCTTGAATAACATGATCTTCATCAAGGATGGCCACAGCGATCTTGGTTGCACCGATATCGAGTGCCAAGGTCCTCACAGAGCCACTATACGGAACCCTGCGTTGTAATTGAGCGCTCTCCTAGCCAGTGGTTCAAAGTAAGTGAAAAGATGGCACCGACCCGATCTCTCCTTTCGGTATATCAAGCAAATTCGTCTTCAGACGGTATCCTTCTCCAGCGGAAAGTAATTTTTTTGGGAAGTGGCCCAGCTGTCGAATGTTAGGTAGAGGGGGCTTGTTTTGGTCGAGCGGACTTTGAAGGTTGCTCTCTTCGCCATCTCTCTCACATTGATCTTTCAAGGGTTGGTAGTCACTCCTTCCATTGCATCTGTCAGAGTAAAAGTCGACGCACCTTGTAAAAAGGGAAGTAAAAACGTCGTGCAGAAAGATTTTCTCTTCCGCTGCCAGAAGCAGGGCAAAACTTGGGCTTGGAGTTCGACACCGTTAAACACGAGCTCCCAAGTAACACCGGCAAAGGCGCAACTGCCCAATATTCCTGCAACTCCGCTTGAATTACCCACGGGCACAGACCCACACCTGGTCTGCGATGGCAGTGGTGAGACGAGCGGTTTACATCCAGGATGGAGTAGCCAAGCTGCGGTTCAATTAACGTCGGTTCCATTATCTGGTTCAGATTTCGGCCTGTACTGGTGTCCAGCTGCCGCCATCGCCGGTGCGGGCGTCATCTCTTACACAGTCACTTCTACCTTAGGCGCTCAGACCTGCGAGACCGTTCACACCTCGTGTGTCATGCGAGGGCTATCTCAACAGACCCCATTTCAAATTATGGCCACAGATGGAACAGGTAGTTACGGATCATCAACTTTGGCGATTCAAAATACTGGTACCCCTTCGCTTTGTGTCACGGAAATTAATTTTTGCAATCCCGGCCCGGGCTCCTTGACCTTTCCAAGTTACGGAAATGTGGCTCCGATAGGTATCGGCGATTGCACTTTTGCTGCTGTTGCAAATTGGGAAGAGATCATTTTGGGGACCGTGCCAGATCAAGCGCTTATCCTCTCTGAGTTTGCACAGGCAGGTGGAACCCCGAACTTAGGCCTAACAAACAGTCAGGTTTTTGACTACTGGGCTAGCCATGGAATTGGTGGCACTCTCCTGAATGCGGCACTTCCCTTTTATGCCGATCCGGTGCACCTGATGAATGCGATTGATGACAAAAATGTGCGGGCGGTGATTGCCTCACTCAACCTCGTTAAAGGGCAGAACTTCGCGGGAACTACCATGCCAGATTCTTCCTACCATTGGGTGGTAGTCGATGGCTATACCCCTCAAGGGCCACTCGTTGCTACCTGGGGGAAAACGCTTCAGATGACGTGGCAACAATGGAATCTGGAAATCGTTTCTATGTGGGGAATTACCACTCGGTTCGAGGTTCCGTTAGCTATTCAATAATTTACGAAATCAAACTATCGCTAGTATCGTTTACCGAAATAAACCCAAGTTTGAACGCCTTCAAGACCGCTTCGGTCCTAGAAAAAACCCCCATTTTTTCGAAGAGGTTGTGAATGTGACTCTCAACTGTCCTCGGACTTAGAAAGAGTTGTTTCGCTATTGTTTTATTAGAGCGCCCGGTTGCCATGAGTTCTAAGATTTCGGTCTCTCTCACTGACGGGGCAAAGCGCTTTGCAACGGGATGACTTATTTCAGAAATCAACTTTTGAGCGACTAAGGGACTCAACACGGATCCATGACTAAAGGCTATGTGTAAAGCTCCTACAAGTTCCTCGTCCGTGGAGGTATGCAATAAATAACAAGCGACGCCGTTGTTCACCGCAGCGAAGATGGTCTGAATAGAACTATCAGAGGTATAGAAGACTATTGGAATAATTGGGAATTTCTCTTTGCATGCCCTTATGAAGTCAAGAGCAGAGTCGCGTTTTGAGCTATCTGAGTATTTCAACAGAACAAGATCCGGCTGATGTATTGGAATGAGTTGTAGGCACTCTTCGACTGATGGGACGGTTGCAACAATATTAAAATGATTTTTTGAGCTTTCTAGGAGCAAGTGCAGCGCATGCGCGTAAATAGGATTCTCATCAACGAGAATAATTCTAATCACTGCAGTATCCGAGTCCACCACGTTCACAATGTAACTCCTCCGCGCTTCCGAGATCACTGTCGCTCAACTGAGAGTATTTACGACGATGAAACCACTCCGTCGCAAACCAATATTTAAGGTACTCACATAACACAAAGGGTATGCCTTTCAACCGATTTTGTGATTGATTTTCAATGGATTTCACTCCACGCTAAAAGAGATTAGGGCTACCCCTCACTTACATTGCCAACTGGGAAGACTTGTCAGAAGGGACTTAAGTAATTCGTGCAACTAAATGGTGTAAGTGCCTAGTTGAAGGCGTGGAAACCAATCGTGAACTCTGCGAACTTCACCGATGTTCAACGTCGAGGACGAGAGGAGATTAAAGCAAATGCAGTGAAGGTGACTTAACGAATGGGATTGGAGCCTTCGTGAAATTCAATCACACGATCAAGGTTATAACTTTCTTCCTCATTATTTACTGTCTGCTCGCCTTCGCGGGGATAAGGTCTTCGACCGCTCTGGAGGCAGGAAATTCCCTACCTACTTCCAGAGCACCTTCATTAATCCTGAGTTTCGATCCGGTGTTAGATTGCAAAGGGAGTGGTGAGGGCTCTGGCCCTCACCCTGGTTGGAGTTCACCATCCGCAATTCAACTTACCTTAGTTGAAATGACGGACGTTCTCTCCGGCCTTTTCTGGTGCCCCGCTGCGGCACCGCAAGGGGAAGGGAGGATCTCCTACACAGTAACCGAGTCGACACTAGCGATCACTTGTGAAACTGAATTCACTTTTTGCCAGTTGGCTGGGCTCTCGCCTGCAAGTTCGTTTTCGATTATGGCCACCGATAAGACTGGTTCTTATCCTGTGAAGCCCTTCGCCACTCAAAACTCTGGGATTATCTCCTGGTGCGATACAAGGCCCTCGAAATGTCGTGTTGTCCCCGAAGCTCTTACGGCTTCATTGGTAGGTAACTTAAAATCTGCAAGTAAAGACTGCACTTTTGTAGCGGTAGCCAACTGGGAGAGCATCGCTCTTGGGGTCAACATTGAGTCGCAGACCCTTAATCACGAATTCTTGCAGGCCGGAGGCGGGGAGGCGGGTCTGACCAATGATCAGGTCTTCGATTATTGGAACAGGCTAGGCGTTAGTGGTGTGTACTTAAATTCAGTCTCATTGATTGACACCGATCCCAGCACGCTGAAAGGTGCAATGGACTCCGATGAATTCAAAGGCCTTATCGCTCAATTGCACTTCAGCTCTGGTCAAAGTTTTGCCGGCTTGGTGATGTCCGCGGCAGCCTTTCACTGGGTCGTGGTGGCGGGGTATACCGAGATGGGACCTGTCGTTGTCACTTGGGGGCAAACATTGCAGATGACTTGGCAACAGTGGAATGTCGAAGCAACAACAGCTTGGAACTTCCTTACCGCTTAGTTTCGATGCTCTACAAGTAACGCAAAATATGCCAGATATGCCATATATGCAAAATATGCCAGATATGCAAAATATGGAGGTCGGAACGGGATTTGAACCCGTGTAGCAGGATTTGCAGTCCTGAGCCTCGCCTCTCGGCCATCCGACCATATTTTCCGTTTACCCTGCCGGAATCGCATTGAAAGTTTTACTAGAGCGGACGACCGGGTTCGAACCGGCGACCTGAACCTTGGCAAGGTTCCGCGCTACCAACTGCGCTACGTCCGCATTTCCACTCTCAAGGTGAACCTCGTGCGTGAAGGCCTAAATCTAGCCTATGGCCCTCAAAAGTGGCAAAGTACGGTGATTCCGCTCGTTAAAAGGCGACTCTAAATCCCTGAGGGTAATGTAAAGACATGGAGTACGGAGCCCCCTTCTTTTGGATGGATGGGATTCTTGCAACTGAATTGCTTGAAATAACAGAAGATGTGAGCCGGGTTGAGAGCGGGGGCTTTTGGGCCGTGGCTATCACCTTTGAAGGGGTGCGGACCTTCGCTCGCTTTGCGACGGTGCGGCGCGATCAACCATTTCCAGAGACGCCACCCTGGAAGACCCTTCGCTCTATTTGGAAGAGTTCCTTAAATCGCCAGCAGTACTACGAATATGTGGAAGAGGTACGGCGAAATATTTCGGAAGGCAAGGTGTACCAATCAAATGCCTGCCGAGTCTTATCGACTCCTTTCGCGGGCGCCTCACTTGACTCGCTCTTTAATGAAATTTTAAGACGGAATATGGCTCCCTATGCGACTTTCATTCGGTTGCCAGGGATAGAGATTGCCTCAGCGTCACCGGAACTCTTTCTGCGGCGAACTGAGAAAAAGATCAAGACGAGTCCTATCAAAGGAACGCAAACTTCTGGCTCACGCGAGAAGTTTGGGGTCAAGGACCAGAGCGAAAACATCATGATTGTAGATTTGATGCGAAATGATCTGAGTCGAATCTGCGAAACTGGAACTATCGAGGTGACAGATTTCTTGCGCGACGAAAATCATCCAGGGATTCGCCATTTGGTCTCAGATGTGGAAGGAACTCTGCAACCTGGAATTTCTTGGGATCAAATTCTGCTGGGCCTTCTTCCTCCAGGATCGGTGAGTGGTACTCCGAAAAGTTCTTCACTTGAAATCATTCGAGAAAACGAACCAGTCCCGCGGGATATCTACTCGGGCCTAATCGGCTGGATCGAAGGCAGCGATGCTTTGTTGGGGTTAGCAATTAGAACTTTCTGGTCTAAATCGAGGACCCTTTACTTCGGAACTGGAGCTGGTATCACCTGGCCCAGCGATCCCCATCAAGAGTGGCGCGAGACCGAGTTGAAGGCGAATCGATTGATCGGGATTGCTGGGGGAATAGATGAAGAGGGATGGCAGTTTGGAGCGGGGATATTCGAGACGCTCTTGATGCGCGATCAGGTGCCTCTCTTTTTCGATCAACATATGAGCCGCGCCGAGAGAGCGGCCCGCGAACTAGGAATTGAAATTCCAGAACGTGAGTCGGTATTGCACGCAATCGGCTACCTCGCACGTTTCCCATTGGCGCGATTGCGGCTCTCCTTCGGGACGCACTTCTCCCTCTCAGTGGCCGAATATATGCAAGAACGGACTCCGATGAAGGTGCGCCTACTGTCAGGGCAACACCAGGCAGGGATTGGAGGCAATAAAGTTTTTCCTTACTGGGAGAGTCTGGATCTGCTTCGCGCCGCAGAATTTGATGGCTTTGATGAGGTTCTTCTCGTTGATGAAACAGGTCAAGTTGGTGAGGGCGCGACTTGCAACTACCTTTTCAAGGTGGAGGATGGTTGGATCACGCCTCCTCTCTCTGCGGGTGTGCTCCCAGGAGTGATGCGGGAAATCGCTCTCGGTCAAGGTCTTGCCAGAGAAGTTCCCCTCACTCTAGATAAGTTAGATCAAATCCAGTCAATGATTGCGCTCTCGAGTCTGCGCATCGCTCGACCGATCGGGGTACTTGGCGAAAAGGAACTTCTGGTGGGTCCAGAGTGCGAACTAATTTACGAAGCGCTGTGGGGTGCGGCGCAATCCAATTCGGTAGGCTGAGCCAATGAGCTCCCAGATAACTGTCACCGTGGATGGTGTCACCCGAAAGATAGAGGCCGATCAGCGTCCGACCCATCTCTTCGCAGATCGCCCCACAGTCGTGGTAGCACGCATCAATGGGGGAGTACAAGATCTTTGGAGCGAACTTTTTGAAGGCGATGTAGTGGAGGCGATTGAGATCACCTCTCCGGAGGGTTTAGGAGTACTCCGCCACTCGACTGCTCACGTCTTGGCGCAGGCGGTTCAAGAGCTCTTTCCTAAGGCCAAACTAGGAATCGGTCCTCCTATTAAAGACGGTTTCTACTACGACTTTGACCCCGAGAAACCTTTCACTCCAGAGGATTTAGAGAAGCTGGAATCCGCCATGCGCAAGATCGTAAAGGCGGGTCAACGTTTTCGCCGCAGAGTTGTCACCGAGGCAGAGGCTTTATTCGAACTGCAATCTGAACCGTACAAGTGTGAACTAGTGGGTATAAAAGGCGCGGACGACGAGTCCTCGGTCGAAGTCGGCGGCACCGAACTCACTATTTACGACAATCTCGGTCGTGATGGTGCTCCAGTTTGGAAAGATCTCTGTCGCGGACCTCACCTTCCTTCAACGAAACACATTCCAGCGTTCAAGTTGATGCGTTCAGCAGGCGCTTATTGGCGTGGTTCGGAGAAAAATCCGATGTTGCAGCGTATCTACGGAACCGCTTGGTCTTCACAGGAGGAACTTGATGCATACCTCCAACTTTTGGCTGAAGCAGAGAAACGGGATCATCGACGCCTGGGAGCCGAGCTAGATCTCTTTAGCTTTCCAGAGGAGATTGGATCGGGTCTGGCAGTCTTTCATCCCAAAGGTGGAATCGTGCGGCGGGCGATGGAGGATTACTCAAGGCGCCGCCATGAGGAGGAGGGATATCAGTTTGTCTACTCGCCGCATTTGACCAAGTCAGCTCTCTTTGAAACTTCTGGACACCTAGATTGGTACTCCGAAGGAATGTATCCACCCATGGTGATGGATGAAGAGTTGCACGCCGATGGAACGGTTAAGCGTCAGGGTCAGAAGTACTACATGAAACCGATGAACTGTCCTTTCCACAGTTTGATTTTTCGTGCGAATAGTCGCTCTTATCGTGAACTTCCTTTGCGCCTCTTTGAATTTGGAACTGTCTATCGCTATGAGAAGTCAGGCGTGATCCATGGCCTAACTCGTGCGCGTGGGTTTACTCAAGATGATGCGCACATTTACTGTACGCGCGAACAGATGATGGGGGAGTTGGATTCCCTACTCACCTTCGTTCTCAATTTGTTGCGAGACTATGGTCTGAGCGATTTCTATCTCGAACTCTCCACCCGAAACCCAGCGAAATCTGTTGGATCAGATGAGGCCTGGGATGAAGCGACTGAGGCATTGCGGCAATCGGCCGAACGACAGAACTTAGAACTCATCCTCGATCCCGAAGGCGCAGCTTTCTACGGGCCAAAGATTTCTGTGCAAGCGAAGGATGCAATCGGTCGGACCTGGCAGATGTCCACGATCCAAGTTGACTTCCAGTTGCCACAGCGATTTAACCTCGAGTACCAGTCATCGGATGGGTCTCGACAACAACCGGTCATGATCCACCGCGCGCTCTTTGGATCCATTGAACGTTTCTTCGGGGTTCTGACCGAACATTACGCCGGTGCATTCCCACCGTGGTTGGCGCCGGTGCAAGTACGCGCCATCCCCGTCGCGGATGCTTTTCTCCCATACCTACAAGAGATTGCAGCGACGATGCGCAAGGCCGGAATCCGCGTCGATGTTGACTCCTCTGATGATCGAATGCAGAAGAAGGTGCGCAATGCGCAGCTCGAGAAGATTCCCTTCATGATGATTGCCGGAGAAGAAGATCAGAAGAATGGCGCCATCTCTTTTCGCTATCGCAATGGTGAACAAAAGAATGGAATTTCCATTAGCGAGGCGATCACCGAGATCACCACTGCAGTTGCTAGTCGCATCCAGATCTAGCGAGCGCGGATGACTATGGGTGAAGAGAACAAGGCGGCGGTTGGAACCCCAGATAATTTCGATCGATTATGGGCGCCCCATCGCACCGCATATTTATCTGGGGAAAATCGTCCGCTACCCACCAACGATGTGCCCTGCCCATTCTGCCGCGTACCGAGCTTGCCAGATCAAGAAGGTCTCATAGTTGCGCGGGGGGTTACCTGCTTTGTAGTCTTGAATCTCTATCCGTACAACGCTGGACATCTCCTGATCTGCACCTACCGTCATGTAGCCGACCTCACCGAGATGAGTGTTGAAGAGCGGAATGAAATGTTGGAACTCAGTGCCCATGCCATGAAGGTTCTTCGAAAAGTTGAAGATCCCAAAGGATTCAATCTAGGAATGAATCAAGGCGCGATCTCGGGAGCAGGGATAGCCGAGCATATCCATCAGCACGTTGTACCTAGGTGGAGTGGAGATGCAAACTTTATGCCGGTTATTGGTCAGACAAAGGTTTTACCAGAGATGTTGCAAGATACTCGAGAGAAGTTAGCTCAAAGCTGGAACTTTATTTAAATATTCAATAATCTGCTCCAAACCTATTTTACTTCCCTCGATCCAAGGTAGAGCGGGAAAGAGCAGTCCTGCCGTAAAGGCATCATCACCTGCCTCCTTGAGATCCTCCAAGTACTCTTCGCGAAATTCCGCGACAAGTTCAATGTGCTCAACCTCGGCATCGCCTTCGATCTTCACACCAGAGGAGTAATCCGAAATTTTCAAAGTCTCCAGATTAATTAGGGCAACCGGGATTCCCTCATCACTGTGCAAGACTAAAAATGGAGTAACAATTGGATCTAACATTTTTCCTGCGATAGCTGTCATATCGTCGAAATCAATCTCGCTAGAAAGTAGATCGCAAATAATCACCAGAGAAGGGATGTACAGATCGCGGGCCTGGCGCCACCTTTGGAGATCAGCTGAGATGATCCCGTCTTTAGCGCTCACGAGGAAGAGCGCCACGTCGCACTCTTCGAGAGTTATCGCTTCTATCGCCAATTCTCGGGCTAATTGCTCGCTCTTAGCCCCAATGAGCGAGATTTTTTTTGGATTTATTAGGTCTGACACAGTATCCGAGCCTACGATGTATTAGTGATTTCGGCCTCGATCAAAGCTCCTATGGTGCGCGTGGTGACGCCTCTCTGCCGCTGGCTCATGGAAGCGGGAGTGACTGCCAACCAAATCTCTGCGGTGGGTGGTTTAGGAGCGAGCGTTAGCGCCATTTCTTTTTTTACCCGCGGTATCTATTTCTGGGGAACTCTTGTCACACTCTTCTTCATCCTCTTTGACCTACTAGATGGAACATTGGCTCGCATGACCGATTCGGGTGGGTCTAAATGGGGCGCACTTTTGGACTCCACCTTAGATCGAATCTCAGATGCTGCGCTCCTGGGCTCTGTCGCATATTTCTTGATGAAGAGCCACGACCCTTTGGTGCCGGTCCTGCTAGTCGCCCTAGTTGCGGGTGGTCTGGTCTCCTACATCAAGGCGCGTGCTGAAGGCTTGGGAGTTGCATGCAATGGCGGAGTAGCTGAGAGGACTGATCGTCTGATCATCATCTTCCTCGCTCTGGGTTTGGCTGGCATTGGAACCCCTTATATCTTGGCGGTAGGCATCTGGCTTCTGGCTTTGGCCAGCGTCTATACCGTCTGTGAGAGATTGGCGATCGTCTACCGCGCCACTAGCGGCCGATAGAGATGTCTTTGACCTACATCGCTTATTTCTTAGCTTGGAAACTTTTGGGTTACCTACCAGAGAAGCAGGCCTACGGTTTGATGGAGTGGGTTGCTGATCAAATTACCAAGCGAAACCCCTCCGGAGTGCAACGGTTGCGCTCTAATTACCTACGCGTGCGTCCGGAGTTGCAAGAGCCCGAATTACAGCAAGCGGTGAGAGAAGGGATGCGTTCCTACCTTCGCTATTGGTGTGACACTTTTAGGCTGCCGTTATGGTCAAGTGAAGAGATCATTTCCCGCACCACTGTCATTAATGATCACCTGCTTCGCGAAGCGCTCGCGGCAGGAAAAGGTGCAATCGTCTCCTTACCTCATGCAGGCAATTGGGATCTTGCTGGGGCCTATTACTGCGAGACTGGTGCACCGATTGTTACCGTCGCAGAACATTTGGAGCCCGAGCGTCTCTTCAAGAAATTTCTCGGCTACCGCCAATCCCTTGGGATGGAGGTGCTCGATGCGAGTGCGCGCTCTCTCGCAATACTTTCCCAACGGCTGCGACAAGGTCGTTTGATTGCTCTTGTGGCGGACCGCGATCTCTCTAAGAATGGTGTCGATGTAGTTTTCTTCAACCATCCAGCACGCATGCCGGCGGGACCGGCAGTTCTCTCCATTCAAACGCAAGCCCCTTTGCTGACTGCATTCGTTCGCTATCTTCAGACCGGAATCGAAATCACCTTCGAACCAGCGATCGCGATCCCAGAAAATGGAAAAAATTCTGAAAGAGTTGCCATCATGATTCAAGAATCAGCGACCCGACTGGAACGACACCTCACCACCCATACAACCGACTGGCATATGTTGCAGCGGATTTGGATTGATGGCGATTTCAAGGAGCGCGAGTGATCGAGAGAGAGTTGCGCATCGGAATGGTTTGTCCTTATGGGTGGGATATTCCCGGAGGCGTACAGATTCATGTACGTGAGTTGGCCGAGCATTTCATCGCGCAGGGACACCATGTTTCGGTCATTGCACCGGTCAGCGATGAGGACTCCATTACCGATCCGTGGCTAATCAGTGCCGGTAGACCGGTCCCAATTCCTTTCAACGGCTCGGTCGCACGCGTGCTCTTTGGACCAATTGCTGCCTCTCGAGTGCGCCAGTGGATCGTGCAAGGGGATTTCGACCTCCTCCACATGCATGAACCTGGCATTCCCTCTATCTCGCTCTTGGCTTGCTGGGCTGCAGAGGGAGCGATGGTGGGAACTTTCCACGCCTCCACTCCCAAGATGAGAGCGATCGCCTCCGTTGGTCCACTCATCGAACCGATGATCGAGAAACTGAGCGCCAGAATTGCTGTCAGCGAAATGGCGCAGGCAACTGTGAGCAATCTTTACGGAACGGAGGCGGTAGTGATACCAAATGGAATTGATACCACTCGATTCCGCCAAAGTCATGTGGAAAGTTCATTGCGTTGGCAGAGTGGATTGCGCATCGGTTTCTTGGGCCGCTTTGAAGAGGCGCGAAAGGGTTTACCACTTTTATTGGAGGCTCTCCCTAAAATTTTGAAGTCCTTGCCGGGGGTTGAATTGATCGTTGCTGGACCCGGCGATCCTTCCAAAGTTCTTGCCAAGATGGAGCCCAGTATTGCTAGACAGGTCAAATTTTTAGGAAGACTATCTGAAGAGGAGAAAGTGCAATTCCTCTCCAGCCTCAACCTTTATATCGCACCTAACACAGGGGGTGAATCCTTTGGAATCATCTTGGCAGAGGCGATGGCCTCTGGTACTCCGGTGCTTGCCAGCGACATTCCTGCATTTGTCGATCTCCTATCGGTGGGAGATAGTGGCGTGAGCTTTGCCTCTGAAGACTCTGGAGATCTGGCGCGAAAGGTCGTAGCACTCTTGCGCGATCGTCCGCGATTACAACAACTTGCTGAGAATGGTTCGAAGGCGGCGATTCGATTCGATTGGGGGAGCGTGGCTACCCAGATAATGAGCGTCTACGAAGTTGCGATGACGGGTCACGGCAGAGTTGCCGTCGGATCTGAGAACGCGAGTTGGAAGAAGGGGCGGGAGAGATGAGGTTCATAGCGGGTGCTCTCGTACTCCTTCTCTTCATCTGGTACCTCTCTTTTTCTGCGGCGCGCCTCGATCGTCTGCATCATCGCGTCGAAACCTCCTGGGAGCATCTTGATGCGCTCTTGCAACGGCGGGCGGCGTTAGCTCTGGACATCTCGCATCAGACTGATTTAGATCCCGCTACCGATTTCATCTTGTTGCAATCTGCCTATGTGAGCCGCGAGGAAGCGATCATCGATCGCAATGATGCAGAACGCTCCCTTTCGGAATCTCTTAAGTTTCTTCGCGAATCCGCGCGCAGTGGAGAGGTGAGTATCTCAGTGCGACTTCTCGAGGAGTTAACCGCGCTCACCGAAAAGATTACGCTGGCTATTGCCATCCATTTAGAGGCAGTCAACTCAGTCGCTAAATTGCGCTCTAAACCGTTGTATCGACTCTTTCACCTCGCCGGAAAGGCGAAGTTGCCTCGCATCTACTCCTTTGAAGAGGACTCACTATTATGAATGTGAAAATCGTAAAGAGAAAGTTCGTTGGAACATTTGTTGCCCTGGGCGCAATCTTGGCTCTCACGGGATGTGGTTCGAGTTCGACAAAAGTGCCTTCCGCAGTTGTTGTTCCTACGAATGTCCTTACAGGATTGCCAGGAAGTAACGGACCAGTTCTCTTTGTGAAGATCGATGACACGCTTCCAGCTCATCCCCAGATTGGGCTTGATAGCGCTGATGTCATTTACATAGAGCAGGTTGAAGGTGGGTTAACTCGTCTCGCCGCTGTTTTCAGCAATAAACTCCCTGCGCAGATTGGGCCAATTCGTTCAGCCCGTATCAGCGACATCGATTTGATGGCGAACTATGGGCGCGTTGGAATGGCTTACAGCGGGGCACAGACATTGTTCCTCCCGGTTTTGCGAGCATCGAATATCGAAGATATTGGTGCTGATACTGAACCGGCTTCGATCTATGCGCGCGATCCTGTGCGAACTGCCCCAACGAATATGGTCTTGAACCCGAGGGCTCTGCTCAAGAAATCTATTCAGGTAGAAGGTCGCCAGATAGCCACCGCTAAATCTGTCGGGTGGAATTTTGGACCTTTGCCATCTGGCGGCGCCCTCGTGAAGAGCGTCACACTCAAGTGGCCCGCTGCTACCTACAAGGCTGCGTGGTCTGCAACATTGGGAAAATGGAAGATGACATATAACGGCGCCCCTGACCTTGCAGCCGATGGCGTGCGACTCGGTTCACCAACTTTGTTGATCCAAGAGGTGAGTATCACTCCGTCGATTTATCACGACCACACGGGCAGCTATACGCCATTTAGTAACACAATTGGTTCGGGAACTGGATACCTTCTGCGCGATGGGCAGGAAATCCCCGTATTTTGGAGTAGACCGAGCGCTACAGCACCGACTACCTGGACCCTCAAAGATGGCTCTCCGGCCTATTTCCACCCGGGCCAGATCTGGGTCGCGCTTACCGATCAGCAGCCAAACTTCACCTTTAGGCCTTCTGGGACGCCAGTAGCGACAACTTCAAAGTAGAGTTGGGTTCTTGCCCAAGAAGGTAAAACCTCAAGAGGTTGTAGCGCGAACAAGGAGAAGAAATGTCTGAGAATAACCAGCAGGTCACTGGCACCGGTCGCGTCAAGCGTGGCATGGCCGAGATGTTAAAGGGTGGCGTCATCATGGATGTCGTCAATGTTGAGCAGGCGAAAATCGCCGAGGATGCTGGTGCAGTTGCAGTGATGGCTCTTGAGCGCGTTCCAGCAGATATCCGTGCACAAGGCGGAGTAGCTCGCATGTCCGATCCCGATATGATTGAAAAAATCCAAGCCGCTGTCTCAATTCCTGTTATGGCTAAGGCAAGAATTGGACACTTTGTTGAGGCACAGATTCTGCAGACCTTAGGTGTCGATTACATCGATGAGTCCGAAGTCCTGACCCCAGCTGATTTTGAGAACCACATTGACAAGTGGAATTTCACCATTCCCTTTGTCTGCGGGGCAACAAATCTGGGTGAGGCACTCCGCCGCATCAATGAGGGTGCCGCCATGATTCGTTCCAAGGGTGAGGCCGGGACGGGAGATGTCTCAAACGCCACCACTCACATGCGCAAAATCTCACAGGAGATTCGTCGCCTGAGCTCGATGCGCGAAGATGAACTTTATGTCGCCGCCAAGGAGCTCTCAGCCCCTTACGAGTTGGTCAAAGAAGTTGCCCAAACCGGCAAGCTTCCCGTTGTCCTTTTCACCGCGGGTGGAATTGCCACTCCGGCTGATGCGGCAATGATGATGCAACTTGGCGCGGATGGCGTCTTTGTCGGTTCAGGAATATTCAAGTCCGGAAACCCAGCTGCTCGTGCCAGCGCATGTGTAAAGGCAGTCACCTATTACACCGATCCAAAGGTCGTGGCAGATGTATCCCGCGGTCTTGGAGAGGCCATGGTTGGAATCAACGTTGCCGATATTCCGGTTCCACATCGTCTAGCTGAGCGCGGCTGGTAAGCGCGCTTCTCCTATATGTTGGTCGGCGTCCTAGCACTTCAAGGTGACTTTCGTGAGCACATCGCTGCATTGGCAGAGTGTGGGGTAGAGGCTGTTGCTGTCAAGCATCTCTCGGAGATTGACTCCATCGACGCTCTCGTACTTCCCGGGGGTGAGTCAACAACGATCGCTAAATTAGCTCGCTCATTTGGACTTTTTGATCGGATCGTGGAGCGCATCCGCTCTGGACTTCCTACCTATGGTTCATGCGCGGGGATGATTCTGCTCGCCGATCGAATTGAGGGGGCGGCCGCGGGTCAGGAGTCCTTTGGAGGCCTGGATATCACGGTGCGTCGAAATGCCTTTGGGCGACAAGTAGACTCCTTTGAAGTTGATTTAAATATGCTGGGAATCACCGCACCTGCTATTCGGGCGGTTTTTATTCGCGCGCCCTGGGTGGAATCTGTCGGATCGAAGGTCGAAGTTTTGGCTTCTATGGAATTTAATGGAGAATTACATCCTGTAGCGGTTCGACAAGGTAGTTTGCTTGCTACCTCATTCCACCCGGAGATAACGGGAGATAATCGGATCCATCGGTACTTCATCGAGAGTATCTGCAAAAGCGCTGTTGCGTAACAACGCGCGCAGCGACGAGGAATCAGAACAAGGTTGGTGATTTAAATGTCAGGCCATTCCAAGTGGGCAACGACAAAGCACAAGAAGGCAGTCATTGACTCCCGACGTGCCAAGAATTTTGCAAAGTTAATTAAGGCGATAGAAATTGCGGCGCGAAATGGTGGGCCAGATATTGATGGCAATCCGACTCTCTTCGATGCGATCGCAAAAGCGAAGAAAAATTCCATGCCCGCCGATAACATCGATCGCGCTGTTAAGCGCGGAGGTGGCTTGGAATCTGGCGGAGCTGACTGGCAGACCATTATGTATGAAGGGTATGGGCCTGGTGGAGTTGCACTGATGATCGAGTGTCTGACTGATAGTCGCAATCGCGCCGCCTCTGAAGTGCGAGTAGCTGTTACCCGCAATGGCGGCTCAATGGGAGATCCTGGTTCTGTCTCGTACATGTTCAATCGTAAGGGTGTAGTTCTTGTCAATAAGGTTGCCGGCTTAACGGAAGATCGTATTTTAGAAATTGTGCTGGATGCTGGTTGCGAAGAGGTTAACGATCTCGGTGAATCCCTTGAGATCGTCTCCGAGCCAACCGACCTGGTGGCAGTTCGCACAGCTTTACAAGGAGCCGGTATCGATTACGAATCTGCCGACACATCCTTCTTGCCTTCTCTCTCTGTTCCGCTAGATGCGACCACGGCCATTAAGGTCTTTCATCTTATTGATGCAATCGAAGAGCTCGATGATGTGCAGAACGTCTACGGTAACTTTGATGTGTCTGACGAGGTAATGGCAAGCCTCGAGGAATAGGCTTACCAGCATGAGAGTGCTGGGAATTGATCCGGGATTAACCCGCTGTGGCTTAGGGGTTGTCGACGGGAAGGGCTCGCAGATTCTTACTATGGTGGAAGTGGGGATTATCCGAACGACGGTGGATGCGCCCCTGGAGATCCGTCTTTTGGAGTTAGAGGAGCAGATTCTGGAGTGGATTAAGCGTGTAAATCCAGATGTGATCGCGGTCGAACGAGTCTTCTCACAGTTAAATGTACGTACCGCCATGGCAACTGGGCAGGCAGCCGGGGTAGCGCTTTTATTGGCTGCAAAGGCTGGAATTCCTGTGGCTATGCATACTCCCTCTGAGGTTAAGGCTGCCGTTACGGGTTCAGGTCGGGCCGATAAAAAGCAGGTGGCGATGATGGTGCAAAAACTATTGCGCCTCGATGAAATCCCCAAGCCCGTTGACACTACCGATGCTCTCGCCCTAGCAATCTGTCATCATTGGCGTGGGGTAGGAGATGACAAGATGCAAGTTGCCCTTGCCCAAGAGAAGAGCCGTCTTCGAACGCGCACTATTAAGGCGGCCAACAGGTGATCTCTTCGCTAACCGGGACGGTTAAATTACTGCGACCGGGAGCGCTGGTCATTGAAGTCGGCGGGGTAGGTCTTCTGATTAATGTTCCTCAGCGGATCGCCTCTGCATTTACTGTAGGGACCACAATCTCACTTCACACAGTCCTTGTAGTCCGTGAGGACGCATTAACACTTTATGGATTTGAAAATCATGGGGAGCGTGAGCTATTTGAATTACTTCAGACAGTTACTGGCATCGGTCCGAAGGTCGCGCAATCCGCCCTCAATGTCTACGAGAGTGCAGAATTGGTAAGCGCTATTAAAAACGATCAACCGGAGATTCTGGAACGGATCCCCGGCTTGGGAAAGAAAGGTGCGCAACGCCTCGTGCTTGAGCTGCAAGAAAAGCTGGGCTCTTTCGAGCAGGGTGAGGCGCTATTTGTGGGAAATTGGCGCGACCAACTAATCAGCGCTCTCACTGGATTGGGTTTTACAGCCCGCGATGCGCAGGATCGTATTGATCAATTGTCGACTCAATTCAAAGATCTCGCCAATGAGCCGATAGCAGAACTTTTGCGGGCTGCTCTCTCTGGTGGCGTGCAGCGATGACTGAATCAGCCATGAACGATTTTTCCGATGAGACCGAGCGCGGACAGGAGTTAGCGCTTCGCCCGAAGAATCTTGGGGAATTTGTCGGGCAGCGACGGGTCGCAGCCCAGATAGATCTTTTATTGAAAGCGGCGAGATCACGGCAAGCGCCGGCAGATCACATACTGCTCTCCGGTCCTCCTGGCTTAGGTAAAACAACTCTTGCAATGATCATCGCCACCGAGATGGCGGCGCCTATTCGCATAACCAGCGGTCCCGCTATTCAGCATGCCGGTGACTTAGCTTCCATCCTCTCCTCACTTGTTGAAGGGGAGATTCTTTTTTTAGATGAGATACACCGCATGTCTCGCCCTGCTGAAGAACTTCTTTATATGGCGATGGAGGATTTTCGAGTCGATGTAGTTGTTGGAAAAGGCGCAGGAGCGACTGCGATTCCTCTCTCTCTTCCACATTTCACCCTCATAGGTGCAACCACGCGAGCCGGATTGCTACCCAGCCCACTGCGAGATCGCTTTGGTTTTACAGCGCAACTCGATTTTTATGCGGATGACGAACTTTCTACAATTGTTCGACGCAGCGCTCAGTTGCTTCAGGTGCCAATCGCTGAAGAAGCAGTAACTGAGATCGGTTCACGCTCGCGGGGGACGCCACGAGTAGCCAATCGACTGCTGCGGCGCGTGCGCGATTATGCGCAAGTTCATGGCGATGGGAGCATCGACATAGATGCAGCGCGCGAGGCTCTGTCGATGTACGAAGTAGATCTCATTGGACTCGATCGACTTGATCGAACTCTCCTGGAGATCCTCATCAAGAAGTTCAATGGGGGACCGGTCGGACTCACCACGCTGGCAATGTCTATGGGCGAAGAGGCTGAAACCCTGGAGAGCCTCGCCGAACCCTTTCTGCTGCGCCGCGGACTATTAGCGCGCACCCCCCGCGGTCGTATGGCCACCAGCGCTGGTTGGAGCCACTTCGGACTAACTCCACCGCAATCAGACCCTAGCATTTTCGACATGCCCCCTCTTGATGCCTAGACTTACGCCCTATGTCTGCCAACATTTCTAAATCGATTAAGTCCCAGGCGAAGCCTGGACGGACCATCGCGATTCTCGCGCTTATTTTGATCGCCTTCTCCGCACTGGCCTTCATTCAGGGGGACAAGGTGAAGTTGGGTCTGGATCTTCGCGGTGGAACCAGCGTCACCCTGCAGCCTCGGGTTGCTAAAGGTGGCTCGGTTTCCTCGGCCGCGATCTCCCAAGCAGTTGCGATTATTCGCCAGCGCGTGAACTCCCTCGGTGTTGCTGAAAGTCAGGTAACAGCGCAAGGAACTGGAAATAACCAACAGATCGTAATTTCTGTCCCGGGCGACACTGGCACTCGGATCGTTGACCTAGTTGGACAGACAGCCGAGCTGCGTTTCCGTCAGGTGTATGCAGTGGGCGCTGGAAGTTCCAAGACCACGGCAACTTCAACGACCTCCACTTCAACCGTAGTGGTTCCTAAACCAGGAACAAAGGCGACGCCAACCCCTACGCCGACCCCTACGCCGACTAAAGCTGCAGTTCTAACTCCAACATTTCCGAGCGGCGTTACTGCGGCGTTAAACAACACCTTTGGCGCGCTGGATTGTACGAAGGCGAAGAATCGTCAGGGAGGCAACATCGACGATCCAAGCGCCTCGCTTGTCGCATGCAATCGAGATGGAACAGGTAAGTACATTCTTGGGCCAGCAGAAGTTGTTGGAACTGATGTTGCTACAGCCAGTGCGCAACTTGATCAGACAAATGGCAATGGATGGATGGTTCTGCTGAACTTCAATGGTTCTGGAACGACTAAGTTTGGAAAAGTTACAAGCCGTGTGACAAAGCTCGCTTCACCGCAGAATCAACTTGCGGTTGTGCTCGATGGTTTGGTCTATACCTCTCCGCAGATCAATCAAGCGATTACAGGCGGAAATGCCCAGATCACCGGAAATTTCACCCAGACACAGTCCTCTGATTTAGCAAACGTTCTCAAATATGGCGCACTGCCTCTCGCATTTGATCGCGGAAATGTGCAACAGGTATCACCTACCTTGGGTTCCAATCAATTACACGATGGACTCTTGGCCGGTCTGATCGGGCTAATTCTCGTCATCCTCTACTCGGTCTTCTACTACCGCGGCCTGGGAATTGTGAGCGTAGGCTCTCTTTCGGTTGCAGGTGGAATCACCTACCTCCTCTTTATCTTGCTCGGCAAGTGGATTGGGTTCTCCCTCTCTCTGGCTGGTATCGCCGGCGCAATTGTGTCGATTGGTATAACCGCCGACTCATTCATTGTCTATTTTGAACGTCTCCGAGATGAAGTACGAGATGGTCGATCCCTGCGGACCGCAGTGGATACCGGCTGGAGCCGCGCTAAGCGCACCATCGTCGTCGCCGACTCCGTCTCCCTCATTGCCTCGGCGCTTCTCTATTTCTTTGCGGTTGGGGATGTTCGTGGTTTTGCTTTCACACTTGGATTGACGACTTTCGTTGATCTCTTCGTGGTCTTCTTCTTCACAAAGCCACTTGTCTCGCTGCTCTCACGCAGGCATTTCTACGCAAGTGGCCATCGGTTATCGGGCTTCTCTGCAAAGAGCTTGGGTGTTGTAACAGGAAAGGATGTCGCGTAAATGTCACGATTATCTGGAATGGGTGGACGCCTCTACCGTGGCGATAAATCTTTCAACATTATTGGAAATCGCCGTCGCTTTTATGCCCTCTCGGGAATTGTAATCATCATCGCGGCTATCTCTTTGAGCGTGCAAGGGTTGCACTTAGGAATTGAATTCAAAGGTGGATCGCAGTTTACATTTACTGCGGCGAATGCGGCGAATGCGACGGTTGCGCAGGGGCAAAAAGCGGTCACGGACAGTGGCGTCACCTCTGAAACTATTGTGCAGAAGATCGGTTCAAATAAGATCCAGATCACTACAAAATCCCTTACCAATGCCGAAAATGATGCTGTTGAAAACGCCATTGTCAAGGATTTTAATGTCACCATCGGAAACATTAATGTATTGAGTATCGGTCCATCATGGGGCAAGGACATCACTCACAAGGCGATTCAGGCTCTGGTTGGTTTCCTGTTGGTTGTCATGCTCTACCTAGCTCTGGCCTTTGAGCCAAAGATGGCACAGGCGGCGATCATTGCCGTACTCCACGACGTCTTCATCACTGTCGGCATTTACGCACTCGTCGGATTCGATGTCACCCCCGCAACGGTTATTGGTTTCCTGACCATCTTGGGTTACTCGCTTTACGACACCGTCGTGGTCTTCGACAAGGTCCGAGAGAACACTCGCTCTATAACAAGTACCGGGCGTTACACCTATTCGCAGGCAGCTAACCTGGCTGTGAACCAGACCCTTGTGCGCTCTTTCAATACCTCGCTCATCGCCCTTTTGCCCGTGGCCTCCATCCTCTTCGTTGGCGCTGGGTTGCTAGGAGCGGGCACGCTTAAGGACCTCTCACTGGCACTCTTTATTGGGCTAGCGACCGGCACATACTCCTCGATCTTTGTAGCCACCCCGATCTTGGCTACCTTGCGCGAGCGTGAGCCAGCCATGAAGGCCTTGGCCAAGCGTGTGGCACAGCGTAGCGTTAATATTGATGGGACTCCTGTCGTTATCAAAGGCGAGGCGGAGTCTGCAAATATCGTGACTTCCACGCACTCAAAAGAGAACCGTGAGCGCGGACCTCGCAACCAACCAAAGCGCAGAAGTCGCAGATAAATTTGAGTGAGAGGAGCGTGAAGCGATGGATACGCTTTTAGCTCCGCTTGCCCAACTTCTTACCTCCAACCTCTTAGAGTTTAAACCTGTCGATTTAGACCGGGCCTATGAGATCGCCAAGAAGGCGCACCAGGGTCAGCTTCGTAAATCAGGTGAGCCCTACATCACCCACCCCGTGGCCGTCGCCGAGATCCTTGCCGAACTTGGGATGGACCAAGCAACAATTACCGCTGCTCTTCTTCACGACACGGTTGAAGACACCCCATACAAACTCGATTCCTTAAGAGCAGATTTTGGTGATGAGGTTGCTCAGCTGGTTGACGGCGTTACCAAACTCGACAAGTTAACCTATGGACCTACCGCTGAAGCAGAGACTCTTCGCAAAATGGTTGTGGCGATGTCGAAAGATATCCGGGTGCTCGTCATTAAATTGGCCGATCGCCTTCATAATGCGCGGACCTGGCAATTCGTCTCTCCTGAAAGTGCCACTCGCAAAGCTCGCGAGACTTTAGATATTTATGCCCCTCTTGCCCATCGCCTTGGCATGAATGCGATCAAGTGGGAGTTAGAAGATCTCTCCTTTAAAGTTCTGGAGCCAAAAAAATTCGAGGAGATCGAACGTCTAGTAAGTGAGCGCCAACCGCTGCGGGAGAAATTTACTTCAGAAGTGAGTGCGCAGATTGAAAGAGACATGGCAGTGGAAGGCATCAGGGCGACGATCAAAGGACGACAGAAGCACCTGTACAGCGTCTTTCAAAAGATGATCGTTCGCGGCCGTGAATTCAGCGAGATCTACGATTTAGTAGGTGTACGAGTAATTGTTGACGACGTGCGGGATTGCTATGCCGTTCTTGGAGCGATCCATGCGCGTTGGAGTCCGATTCCTGGCCGCTTTAAAGATTACATAGCGATGCCTAAGTTCAATCTTTATCAGTCGCTGCACACCACCGTGATTGGTCCAAGTGGTAAGGCGGTTGAAATTCAGATTCGTACCGTGGATATGCATGCTCGAGCCGAATTTGGTATCGCCGCTCATTGGAAGTACAAATCAAAGGGACCCAAGGGCGTTGAAAATGACCCCGGTGTCATCTGGCTCAAACAGTTGCATGAGTGGCAGCAGGAGAGCGAGGATGTTAGCGAGTTTCTCGACACCCTGCGCTACGACCTTCGGACACCAGAAGTATTTGTCTTTACACCGAAGGGAAGCGTTGTAGCCCTCCCAGCCGGCTCCACTCCGGTTGATTTCGCGTATGCGGTGCATACCGAGATCGGCAACCGATGTGTTGGAGCCAAGGTCAATGGAAAATTAATCCCTCTTGAATCACCACTCACCAATGGAGATGTGGTCGATGTCGTCACCAATAAGAGTCCCAATGCCGCCCCTAGCCGCGACTGGCTCAACTTCGTTAAATCTCCGAGGGCCCGCTCCAAGATCAAAGCTTGGTTCTCCAAAGAGAGGCGTGAAGAGGCGATTGAGGCCGGTCAGGAGTCCATTGCACGACAAATGCGCAAGGCTGGGATGCCCCTACAGAAAATCTTGGCTGGGCAGGCGATTCTGGAACTTGCTCACGAACTGCACTTCCCAGATATTGAAGCTCTCTATGCCTCGGTGGGAAATGGCCATCTCTCTGCGGCTTCAGTGATTGAGAAATTGGCTCATCAACTTGGAAACGAGGAGGGTGAGCCTGAAGAGAGCATTGAGCACCTCTTTCATAGACCAGCTGCGGCGAAGCGAAATTCATCGGGAGTTGATGTCGCAGGTGCTGGGGATCTCTTAGTAAAACTTGCGCGTTGTTGCACTCCAGTCCCGGGAGATGAGATCACCGGTTTTGTAACGAAGGGGAGTGGTGTGAGTGTTCACCGCATCGATTGTATTAACGTGAATGATCTCAAAGAGCACCAAGGAGATCGAATTGTTGATGTTAAGTGGAACAACAGCGCGCGCGCCTTATTCCTAGTCAATATTCAGGTTGAGGCGCTTGATCGCTCAGGACTTCTCTCTGACATCACTAGAACTCTTGCCGATCAACATGTAAACATTTTGAATGCCGCGGTGAGCACAAGCAAAGATCGGGTCGCACTTTCCCGATTCACCTTTGAGATGGCAGATGCCCTGCACCTTGACATCGTTCTCTCGGCTGTACGCAGCGTTGCTGGTGTTTACGATGTATATCGCGTCACCAACAACTAAGTGCTACTTTTTAAAGTCTGAGAGACCTTTTTGGGCTTCAGCTAACCAACTCTTACGAGCGGCAGCGGCTTCACGAGCCACCAGGGCTTTTGCGCTCTGACCAGTCGCCTCTGCCTTTGCGGCCTGCTTCTCATAATTCTCTATTGCGTCAAGAAGGCCTTGCACAACGCTATTGGCATGGGCAATTGCAGTGGGATCACTGCGCCTGGCAACTTCTTCGTGCAACGAGTCAATCTCGGTTTGAACCTTCTCCAAGCGAGCCTCGAGAGCCGCACGCTTACTGCGCTCGGTCATTCCGATGCGTTCCCATTTCTCCTGTAAATCGTGGAACTTATTGCGCGCTGCCTTCACATCTTTCACGGGTAGCAGCGCCTCAAACTGAGTGATCAACTCTTCGCGTTTGTGAAGATTCTGCGCCATCGTACCTTGACGCTTTTCCAGGTCTGCCTTCTTTGCGGCGAAGAAGGCATCTTGCGCACTCTTAAATTCGTCCCAGAGTCGGGTATCGACGCTCTTCTTGCCACGACCCGCGGCCTTCCAGGCATCCATGAGTTCTTTGAAGCGATTGGCGGTAGCCAACCAATCTTTTGAATCGGCGAGCTTCTTTGCCTCTTCGATGATCGCGTTCTTTGACTGGGTAACTACCGCGCTCTGATTTTCTAGTTGAGCAAAGTGGGTGCGGCGACGCTTATCAAATTTGTTACGAGCACTTGAGAAACGCTTCCAGAGTTCTGCATCGGTTTTCTTCTCTAGGCGAGGAGCTGATTTCCATTCATCGAGAAGAACCTTTAGGCGATCTCCTGTGGTCTTCCAACTTTCGGAGAGGGCTAGTGATTCGGCCTGCGCCACCAAATTCTCTTTTATGGCAGCGGCCTCAACGCGCTTGGCCTCTTTGGCAGCAGACTCCACCGCTTTGCGAGCTTCATACGCGGCCTTGTGGCCTTCGATGAGGGTTGGGATCTGCTCGACAGACTTTGCGAGAGTAGCGAGATCTCCAACTCCATTGAGCTTCACAATCTGCTCTTTCAATTTCGCGACGGCAGAATGAGCATCGCTCGGAACCATGGCTCCACTCTTGATTCGGGCAGCGAGTAGTGCAACCTCTGAGGCCACGGACTCATATTTTCTTACGAAGTAGGCGAGGGCCTCTTCGCTGCTCTTGCCGGGGTATGAACCGACCGCGCGTTCACCTTCGGGAGTTGTTACGAAGACCGTTCCATCTTCTGCGACGCGACCGAATTTTGCGGGGTCACCGATCAAAGCTGATGCTGCACTGAGATTCTCCGGGGTTGTCATCTCTTACTCCTTAGGTTGCGCGTCAAGCGCCACCGCCAGTCTCCTGGAAGATGCGCCCTACCGTTAACGAGTGAATCTGACTTGCTCCACCTACAGGCGGCGCCAGCCTTTCTGACCTATTTTAATCAGGGCTTAACGGTACCCTTAAAGCCTCACTCGAGGAAAATTGAGCCTTGGGACCGTTGAAAAGTGGGCACATTAGGTGATTCTTGAGCTAGTCCAAGCCCAATACTTTGGAACTAATTGCTGGATCTTCGCTGCAGGTAAGAACTCAGAGTGCTTCATCGTTGACCCGGGAATGGCCATTCCAGACCTAGTTCCAGAGATCACGGCCATCCTTACCCGCCACAACCTCAAGCCGATCGCAACTGTGGTGACCCACGGCCACTTGGACCACACCTTCTCGGTCTATCCATTCGACGCCAAATATGGAGTAGCGACCTACATCCACCCCAAGGATCGGGAGTTCTTGGCAAACCCCAATGGGCTCTTGACCCCAAATGGTGCCACTGATCAGATCCTGCGTGAGATGGGGATCTCATCATTTAAAGAGCCGAAGGAAGTTCGTGAACTTCTTGACGGGAGCACGATAGAAATTGCCGGCTTCGAGTTGAGAGCCCTACACGCACCAGGTCATACGCCAGGTTCGACGGTCTTTGTCGTGAACAATGAGTACCTCATCAGCGGCGATGTGCTCTTTCAAAACTCTATCGGCAACACCTCATTTCGCCTGGGTTCTAGTTCGGATATGAAGAAGACGCTACGTAACGTCATCTTGCCACTCCCTGATGAGTTAGTTGTCCTTCCAGGGCATGGCGCGGAAACTACAATTGGGCGAGAGAGAAAGAACAACGATTATCTGCAAGAGCGATTCTTAAGGAGTGCGGATTAGTGAGCAAGTATCAGGCACCTAAGGGAGTGAGTGAGTACGTCCCAGACCGTTCGAGCCACTTTGACTATGTCCGACGAACCATTATCAACGCAGCGGAGCTTTCGGGTTATGAGTTGGTGGAGCTTCCAGTCTTTGAAGATACGGAACTTTTTACGCGCGGTGTGGGCGAATCCACAGATGTTGTACGCAAGGAGATGTATACCTTTTTGGATCGTGGCGGACGTTCAATAACTCTGCGCCCGGAAGGTACTGCTGGGGTGATGAGAGCTGTGCTCGAACATAACTTGGATCGTGGTCAATTGCCAGTCAAACTTTATTACTCGGGCGCATTTTTCAGAGCCGAGCGTCCGCAAGCGGGACGCTTTCGGCAGTTCTACCAGGTCGGCATCGAGGCGATAGGTTTGGCTGATCCTCGAATTGATGTCGAAGTAATTGCAGTCGCCGATCGAGCTTTTCGTGACCTTGGGTTGAAAGAGTATGTTCTAGAGATCACCTCACTCGGGGATGAACGCACTCGCTCGGATTACCTCAGTGACCTGCGGGAATACATCTCTGGAATTAATCTAGATGAGGACACGCGCGAGCGAGCTGCATTGAATCCACTGCGCCTCTTTGACGATAAGCGCGAGGAGATTCGGGCGGTTATGAGCAAGGCGCCAATTTTGATGGATTATCTGACTCCTGAGAGCGCTGCCGATTTCGATAAAGTGCAAGAACTCCTGACGGTTCTCAAGATTGATTTCACTGTCAATGACAGGATGGTGCGCGGACTTGATTACTACACAGGTACCGCCTTTGAATTTGTTCACAAAGGTTTGGGGGCGCAATCTGGCATTGGCGGTGGCGGTCGTTACGACGGTCTGATGTCGCAGCTTGGGGGGCAGGAACTCTCCGGGGTGGGTTTTGGCCTTGGCGTGGATCGCATTTTGCTTGCTAGGGAAGCGGAAGGTCTTGTGCTTCCTGCCAATGCCGGACTAGATCTTTACATTGTTCCGCTCGGTGTTGGCGATACTGCGCTGGCCCTTGCCGAGGAGTTGCGTGGCAGGGGAGTCAAAACCGATCTAGCCTTTGGCGATAAAGCCCTTAAAGGAGCAATGAAGTCGGCGGATAAGAGCGGTGCGCGTTATTGCATCGTGCTCGGAGCCGATGAATTGGCCTCTGGGAGTGTGCAACTTAAAGAGATGCACACGGGGGAATCCACCTCCGTTACGCTTAGCGCTTTAGCGAATGAACTAATCAGACGAATTTCAGACTATGGAGAGCACCTTTAAAAATGTTACGAACTCATGATGCAGGCCGACTTTCACTTTCAGATGTTGGTTCGAGGGTTGTCCTCGCAGGATGGGTCGCACGCCGACGCGATCACGGGGGCGTTGCCTTCATAGATTTACGTGATGCATCTGGAGCAGTTCAGGTTGTTATCAAGGATGAGATTGCGGGAGCCTTGCGCGCCGAATGGTGCGTCTTAATCACTGGAACCGTCAACGCCCGACCAGCCGGTAATGAGAATCCAAATATTTCCACTGGTGCCATCGAGATTGATTGTCAAAACCTTGAGGTGCTCAGCGAGGCGGCGGCCCTTCCCTTCCCCGTTGACAGCGGAGAAACTTCTAACATTAGCGAAGAGATTCGTCTGAAGTATCGCTACCTCGATCTGCGCCGGGAAGGTCCTGCGAAGAATTTAAGGCTGCGCTCCCGTGTTACTTCGATTATTCGCAATGTGATGGATCGCTTAGATTTTCTAGAGATTGAAACTCCTTATCTCACGCGCTCTACTCCCGAAGGAGCTCGTGACTTCTTGGTTCCTGTACGCCTGCAACCTGGCAGTTGGTATGCACTTCCACAATCGCCGCAACTCTTCAAGCAACTACTCATGGTCGCCGGCATGGAGCGTTACTACCAAATTGCGCGTTGCTTCCGTGATGAAGATTTCCGCGCAGATCGTCAACCGGAATTTACTCAGTTAGATATTGAATTGTCGTTTTGCGATCAAGAGGATGTCTTGCGCGTTGCCGAGGAAGTTCTCCGCGAGGTCTTCCAAAAGACGGTTGGTTATGAGATTGCGCATCCGATTCCACGGATGACGTATGCCGAAGCAATGCGGCGATACGGATCAGATAAGCCCGATCTTCGCTTTGGATATGAGTTGGTCGAAGTGAAAGAGTTCTTCAAGGAGACCACTTTCCGAGTTTTCCAAGCAGAGTATGTCGGCGCGGTTGTAATGCCTGGGGGAGCGAGTTCGCCCAGACGTGAGTTGGATGCTTGGCAGGATTGGGCAAAGGCGCGGGGCGCTAAAGGCCTGGCATATATTTTGGTGGGAGAGGATGGGGCGCTAGCAGGTCCAGTAGCGAAGAACCTCTCCGAAGAGGAGGCTGCAGGTATTGCGGCATGCGTTGATGCTAAGCCAGGGGATGCAATCTTCTTTGCTGCGGGGACGAAAGCTCCTTCACAGGCGCTACTGGGCGCCGTTCGCCTTGAAATTGCTCTTCGTTGTAATTTGATTACTGCCGGCACTTGGGAGTTCCTGTGGGTGGTCGATGCGCCAATGTTTGAACAGGTGGACGCTGAAAACCCATCTTCTGGCTGGACCGCGGTGCATCACCCATTTACAGGCCCAAAGCCAGAGTTCGCGGAGACCTTTGATAAAGATCCAGCTAACGCCCTTGCTTATGCCTACGACATCGTGCTTAACGGGAATGAGATCGGCGGCGGATCTATCCGTGTCCACAAGCGCGAGATGCAACAGCGCGTCTTTGATGTCATTGGGCTGAGCCCAGAAGAGGCGAAGAGCAAGTTTGGATTTCTACTTGAAGCCTTCAACTATGGCCCACCTCCTCATGGCGGAATAGCTCTAGGAATGGATCGCCTCTGTTCACTTCTTGCGGGTGCCGAATCGATTCGGGAGGTAATAGCTTTTCCAAAGACCGCTAGCGGCGGAGATCCTCTCACGGGAGCACCAACTCCTATTACTGCACCACAACGTAAGGAAGCGGGCGTAGATTTTATTCCTGAATCTGCAAATAAAGTAAAGGCCTAGCAAAGTTCAGGTAGGCTAGAGGGTATGGGTCCAGGTGGAATCGCAACGATCATCGCGGCCAGTGCGCTGCTGGTGATCGCCTTCGCTATTTCGTACACCGTCATTCGTGTCGGGCGCGTGGTGGATGAGCTGCAAAAGACACTCAAGAGTGTAAATCGCGTCGTCTCCACTGCTGAAAGTTTCACGGAGAAGGTCACGGGATCAATTACCGATCTGGTCGAAAAGAATTCTGGTCTCTTGAAAGTAATCGGTTCCGTAATCGGGGCGCTGGTCGGTAAGAAATTTGGGCGTTCCGAGCGGGAGCACGAGTAGCGGGTGGAATCAGCAGAAATCAGAGCGCGATGGTTGCGTTTCTTCGAGTCCGAAAATGCCCTGGGATTGTCACACACCGTGGTCCCCTCCGCCTCGCTCATTGCAGATGACCCCAATCTCTTATTGGTCAACGCAGGAATGGTCCCCTTCAAGCCTTTCTTCCTAGGCGAGGAAAAGGCGCCGTACTCACGAGCCACCTCAGTTCAGAAGTGCGTGCGCACCTTGGATATTGACGAGGTCGGCAAAACCACCCGCCACGCCTCCTTCTTTCAGATGTGTGGCAATTTCTCTTTTGGTGATTACTTCAAAGAGGGCGCCATCATGATGGCATGGGAGCTATTGACCAAGCCGATCGCTGATGGTGGCTACGGATTTCCTGAAGAGAGACTCTGGGTAACTGTCTACCTCAACGATGATGAAGCAGCTGATATCTGGCACAAGAGGGTCGGAGTTCCGAAGGAACGGATTCAGCGCCGAGGGATGGCCGATAATTTCTGGTCAATGGGAGTTGCTGGACCGTGTGGGCCCTGCTCTGAAATCTACTATGACCGTGGCCCAGCCTACGGGCGCGAAGGTGGCCCAGTCGCAGACGAGGATAGATACCTTGAAGTGTGGAATCTCGTCTTCATGCAGAATATTCGCGCCGACGGCGGTACCAAGGATGACTACCCGATTATTGGTGAACTTCCCGCTAAGAACATTGATACCGGTTTAGGTCTAGAGCGTACAGCTGCTTTATTGCAAGGCGTAGAGAATATCTATGAGATCGATACCACCAGGCAGATTCTCTTAAAAGCCTCTGAGCTCGCGGGTGTTACATATGGCAAGGGTTCAAAGAGTGATGTTTCGCTAAGAGTTGTTGCGGATCATGCGCGTACTTCCATGATGCTCATTGGGGACGGCGTACTTCCCGGCAATGAAGGTCGCGGTTATGTGCTTCGCCGCATGATGCGACGCACGATTCGCAATATGCGCATCCTGGGTGCACCTGATCAAAACTCCGGGGAGTTGTTGCAGGCCGCAATCGGAGCGATGTCACCGCAGTATCCAGAGTTGTTGGAGTTAAGTGAACGCATCCTCGCTGTAACCGAAGCGGAGGAAGAGTCTTTCCTCTCCACTTTAAAGAGCGGAACGCAGATTTTTGATATGGCTGGTGTCGAAGCGAAGGCGTCGCAAAGTTCCTCTCTCTCGGGAGACACAGTCTTTAAATTGCACGACACTTACGGCTTTCCCTTTGACCTGACTTTAGAAATGGCCTCTGAAACTGGTTTAAAAGTTGATGAAGAGGGTTTCCGTCGTCTCATGAAGCAGCAGAAGGATCGCGCGAAAGCTGATGCCAAGGCTAAGAAGAGTGGTCACACTGACCTCTCCGAGTATCGCAAGATCGTTGATGCGTATGGCAAGACCAATTTCATTGGGTATGACCATCTCGCAGGCGAGGCCAAAGTTCGCGCCATTATGGTTGATGGAGTTGGCGTCCAGGAGGCGCCGGAAGGTGATGTCGAAATAATCCTCGATCGCACTCCCTTCTACGCTGAAGGCGGAGGGCAGCTCTCTGATGGCGGGATCATTACCCTTGAAGGTGGAGTTCGAGTACAGATTGAAGATGTGCAGTCGCCCGTACCTGGCCTCTTCGTGCATCGCGGTTTTGTCATTTCTGGTTCCATCGCCGTTGATCAGATGGTATTTGCTGAAATAGATCAAGGCAGACGTAAGGCGATCTCTCGGGCTCATACAGCTACACATATGGTGCACAAGGCATTTCGTGAGGCTTTAGGCGAGAGCGCAACTCAGGCAGGTTCAGAGAATGCTCCGGGACGTTTCCGCTTTGATTTCCCGGCAAGCGGTGCGGTACCACTTAGTGTTCTCAACGATGTTGAAGCGCGGGTTAACTCGCTGTTGATTGAGAATTTAGAGGTTACAGCAGAGCAGATGAACCAAGCCCAGGCCAAGGAGATCGGCGCGATGGCTCTCTTTGGAGAGAAGTACGGAGAGGTGGTTCGAGTGGTGAGCGTCGGGGATTGGGCTCGCGAACTCTGTGGAGGTACACATGTGCGCTCTTCCGCCGAACTTGGTCTAGTTAAACTCTTAAATGAATCCTCAATCGGAGCAGGTGTACGCCGCGTTGAAGCCTTGGTAGGCGCTGATGCCTTCTCCTTCCTGACCCGTGAACACCTGCTGTTGAATTCGCTCACTGAGATTATCAAGGGCGCTCGAGTAGAGGAGCTCCCAGAACGGATTTTTGAACTCCTGAACAAGGTAAAAGTTATAGAACGCGAGCTGGCCACCCTCAAGTCGGCGCAGGCCCTAGCTTCGGTACAGGATATCGCCCGGAATTTCGTAGAGATCGGAACGCTCAAGGTTTTGACCCACCAGGTCTCTGACGGCATGAGTGGTGATGATTTGCGCACAATGGCGTTGGACCTGCGCCATCGTGATCCTCGATCAGTTGTCGCACTAATCTCAGTCAATGAGGATCGAGTTGTTCTCGTCGTGGCAGTGGCGCCGCAAGCGGTGTCGGCTGGGGTCAAGGCAGGTACCCTCGTCAAGCTTGGTTCATCCATCTTGGGTGGTGGAGGTGGTGGCAAGGACGATTTCGCGCAGGGCGGCGGGAGTGATGCGGGCAAGACTCTGCCTGCACTTGCCGAAATAAGGGCTGCATTAGGTTCGTACTAAGAGATGAAGCGCGGCCGACGTATCGCATTCGATTATGGCCAGGTAAGGATTGGAGTCGCTTGTAGCGATCTATCAGGCTTGATCGCATCCCCGATCCAAACCTTATTGAGTACCGAGCCTGAACTCACCGAAAAATTGCAAAATTTATTTGCCGAATACCAACCCATCTATCTGGTTGTCGGGGAGCCCAAGCACCTCTCTGGCGCATCCAATCCCTCACTGGTGGCGGCGCACCAGTTTGCCGACCTATTGCGTACCCTTACCGAAGTACCCGTTTACCTCGTCGATGAACGCATGTCCACGGTGGCAGCCGCCCGGACGCTCCGTGGTGCAGGATTGAGCGCAAAACAGAGCAAGGGCAGAATTGATGCTATGGCAGCTGTCGCAATTTTAGAGAGCGCTCTTGAACGCGAGCGGATTGCCGGCCACCTTGAGTAAACGGGCGCGCAAGAGAAAACTAATATCAACCTTCATAGTTCTGGTCATGTTCCTCGTAACCCTCATTGTGCAGCGGTTGATCGTTTCCAACGGACTTTCGGATTTTCCATCGGGAACAGCCGGTGTAGAGATCAAAATCATCGTTACCAAGGGCGAAAGTGGAACGGCTATCGCAGAAGATCTGGCAAGCCAGCATGTGGTTGCAAAGGCGCAGACTTTGATCAAGAAAATGATTCGCAATCATGTGGTGGGAATTGCTCCCGGGATTCATACGGTGCACACCGTAATTCCAAGTGACCAAGCAATCGCAGAACTTTTGGACCAAAAGCGTATTACGGATGTGGTCTTAGTACTTCCCGCATCCACGACTTCCGATGTACTCGCAAAGTTGCGCGCCCTTACCTCGCTGACACAGAAGGACGCCCTCTCGTCTCTGACTCCCTCTTACCCTAACCCCGGCAACTCTCTTGAAGGTCAATTAGCGCCGGATCAGTACTCATTTGCGCCGGGAACTAGCACTCATGATGCTTTAGCAAATATGTTGCAAACCTTCGCGAGTGAACGCTCTGCCACTAAATTGGACGCTGGGTTTAAGGGCTACACGCCGTATCACGTTCTTACAATCGCCTCAATGATTCAAATTGAAGGGGATCTCGTTGATTACCCAAAAGTTGCGCGCGTGATATACAACAGACTCCGTCTCGGCATGCCATTGCAATTGAATTCAACGGTCCAATATGCCCTTGGCCTGCGTGGGCAGATAAGACTCACCACTAAGGCGACTCAAGTAGATTCTCCGTACAACACCTATCTTCATACTGGGTTACCCCCGACTCCCATATGCAACCCATCAGTAGATGCGATTAATGCAGCGTTGAACCCGGTCGATGGTAATTGGCTTTACTTCATTACCGTGGCGCCTCACGATACGCGTTTCACTAATGATTATCCGACATTTGAAAGTTGGGTCACTCTTTACAACAAGAATGTTGCAGCCGGAGCATTTAAATGATTAAGGCAGCGGTCCTTGGCTCCCCGATTAGTCATAGCCTCTCTCCTGCCCTCCATAAGCGCGCGTATGAGATTCTGGGGGTGCCCGCTAGTTATGGGGCGATTGATCTGACAGTAGAGCTTGCCCAAGATTTTCTTTTGCGCGCCTTGAAAGAAGATTGGACCGGTTTCTCCTTGACAATGCCTCTAAAAGAGGCAATCTTTACGATGAGAGATGAGATATCTTTCGAACCGATCACCGAAATAATGCGCTCGGTCAACACCCTTTTTGTTCAAGATGGAAAATTCCTGGCGTCATCCACAGACCGCACGGGATTTATCCGCCTGCTCTCCGACATCCCTAAAGAACGTGTTGCAATCATTGGGGGAGGAGGAACTGCTCGAGCGGCGCTAGCTGCACTCGATGGAGAGGCAAGCGAGATCGATTTTCTCTTACGCTCCCCTCATAGATCGCAAGCACTTTCGCTCATCGCGCAGAAATCAGAGGTAGCTTTCTACGGAATGGACCGTTCATTGAGGGGTTACGATTTAGTGATAGCGACGGTGCCCAGCGGTGCAAGCGATGAGATTGCGGAGTCCATTGATTTCACAATTCCTACGCTCTGCGAAGTGCTTTACAAGCCCTTCCCCACAAAGTTGCTGGCAAAAGCGCGTTCTCTCGGAGCACGAACGCTAGATGGGATCGACCTACTTGTAGAGCAAGCCTTGGATCAAGTCTCGCTCTTCTCTGCGATGAAATTTGAACTCTCTCCTATGCGGGTTGCTCTGCAGAGGGTGGGTAGGGAACATCTGCGCTAGCGCTGTGGAAATCTTGGAGTCTAGTTTCTCTCTCACCCTAAGATCGTACTGTGCGAGCCGCGATTCCATTCATACTTCTCGCTCCGTGGATCTGTCGATCTGATCTGCGCTTTCATCGAATACCCAACCGTTCGCTTCTAAGTTTGGGAGTTTTGATAGAACTCAACTCCCTCTACCCACTGCGACCCCTTCCAAGTTCTTCCTACCTGTTGGCAGCCAGTCTCTTTCTGCTAGGTTGCTTTTTGAGCTCTGCTTTCGGGGGAGCGATTGGAATGGGGGATCTCAAACTCTTTGCGCTCTCTTCGTTGCCCCTAGGCACAGTCCAGCGCTCATTTGATGCACTACTCATCGCTTGCGCCCTTGGCCTGCTGGCAGCGCTCGTCGCAAGGAAGAGAGTGATCCCATTTGCACCCGCCCTCCTCCTCGGGACGCTATGTACCTTAGCGAGCGGATAGCGCTCTGTTTCTACTCGGGCAACTCTGGATTTCTGGCAGAATACCGCTATGTTGAAATGGCTTACTGCTGGTGAATCACATGGTCCTGCGCTCTCCGCAATTATTGAGGGGCTGCCAGCACATATCGAGATAACTTCCGAGATGATCGATCGAGACCTGCAAAGAAGACGCTTGGGCTACGGGCGCGGGGCGCGGCAGAACTTCGAAGCCGATCTAGTCTCTATTCTTGGCGGCGTTCGTCACGGCCAGAGTCAAGGTGGACCCATTTCGATCCAAGTGGGTAACTCTGAATGGCCTAAGTGGGAGAAGGTCATGGCAGCGGATCCAGTTCCTGAAAGTGAATTAGCAACTCTTGCGCGCAATGCCCCCTTGACCCGCCCTCGTCCCGGTCACGCTGATCTGGTTGGGATGCAGAAATATGCCTTTAACGATGCAAGACCGATTTTGGAGAGAGCTAGTGCACGTGAGACGGCGGCGCGAGTTGCCTTAGGCGCCGTTGCTCGGGCCTTTCTGGAGCAGAGCGTGGGAATCCAAGTGATGAGTCATGTCCTAAGTATCGGGGGGGCAGGAAGTGGCGAGGAATATCTTCTCCCGAGCTTTAGTGATCGCGCCGCCATCGATGCCGATCCCGTCCGTTCCCTTGATTCAGTTGCAAGTGCGGCAATGGTCGCGGAGATTGATCGCGCACATGCTGCGGGGGATACTTTGGGTGGCGTTGTTGAGGTGCTCGCCTTCAATCTTCCAGTTGGATTGGGCTCGCACGCTCATTGGGATAGACGACTCGATGCGCGTTTGGCCGGAGCCATGATGGGGATACAGGCGATCAAGGGAGTTGAGATTGGCGACGGATTTACGACTGCTAAGCGTTGGGGATCGGTTGCCCACGATGAGATTGAGCGGGATGGTAGCGGCAAGATCGTGCGTCGAACCGATCGTGCAGGGGGCACCGAAGGTGGAATGTCTAACGGTGAGATATTGCGCGTTCGAGCCGCTATGAAGCCAATCTCGACCGTACCGCGGGCGTTGGACACGATAGATGTGGCAACAGGGGAGCCTGCAAAGGCAATTAACCAACGTTCCGATGTCTGCGCAGTTCCAGCGGCTGGAATAGTAGCTGAGGCGATGTGCGCTCTGGTCCTTGCAGATGCAGTCCTTGAGAAATTCGGTGGAGATAGCGTCGCAGAAACTCGTCGCAATTTTCTCTCCTACGTTGCGACTCTTGAAATTAAATAGATGTTACGTGCGATATTCATCGGTCCTCCTGGTTCTGGAAAGAGCAGCATTGGCAAGGCCCTTTCCAGAGAATTATCTACCAGCTTTGCAGATACTGATGCCTTGATTGTTGAGCGAACGGGTCAAACTATCCCGGAGATTTTCGCAAAGTCTGGTGAGCCCGGCTTTCGAGCAATCGAACGGTCGGTGGTTTTAGAGACCTTGAATTCCAATATTGGAGTGATCGCGCTGGGTGGTGGGGCGGTACTAGACCAGGATGTGCAGGCTGCCATCGCCGAGAGCGCGGCAGAGGTTATTTTCTTGCGGGTGGGGATTGGTAATGCCCTGACCCGCATAGGGATAAAGGGTGATAGACCTCTGGTCTCTAGCGATCCCGAAAGGCAATGGAGCGATATATTCGCTCTGCGGGAGCCAATCTATCAACGCCTGGCAACCATAGAAATAAGTAGCGACAATAAGAAGCCTTACCAAGTGGCTCATGAATTAAAGGAGCGAATGGGGCGATCTCATGGCTAACATTTCTGTTCGAGCAGAGGTTGATTATGAAGTTCAGGTAGGCGGAGATTGGAAGATTTTCCTCGATAACATTCTTGCTTTACATAAGAAAATTCTTCTCATCGCGCCAAGTTTTATCGTAGAGGCTGCCTCGCTACAGGCGATTACTAGGGCTGGCAATCTCTTCCTCTTCGTTACACCAGATGGAGAGGCACAGAAAGATTTCCTAACCTTGGAGAGGATCTGGACTCTCCTTGGAAGAGAAGAGTTTGGAAGAACCGATGCGATAGTTGCGATTGGTGGGGGAGCGACGACCGATCTCGGCGGCTTTGCGGCGGCCACCTGGTTGCGTGGCATTGCGTGGTACGCAATCCCAACGACTCTAGCAGGAATGGTCGATGCATCAGTCGGAGGTAAAACTGGGATCAATACCAGCGCAGGAAAGAATTTGGTGGGGTCCTTCTACTCTCCGCGAGCGGTTTGTGCAGATATTTCTTGGTTGAACTCGCTCTCTGATCGAGATTTTTCTGCTGGCCTCGCCGAGGTGATAAAGGTTGGGTATATCCGTGATCTCTCTATCCTCGAAATTCTGCAGAGCGCCGAGGGAATCTCGGGGGCTAGGGCTGCGGCTTTGCAACTTGTCTCTAAGAGCGTCGCTGTGAAGTCAAGCGTTGTCTCCGCTGATTTCAAGGAGGGCAGGCTCCGCGAAATTTTGAATTTCGGCCACACCTTAGGTCATGCACTTGAGAAGAGTTCGGCTTATTCTTTACGACACGGAGAAGCGGTCTCCGTCGGCCTGCATTTTGCAGCCCTTTTGAGCGAGAGTGAGTTGGAGCTGAGCGGCGAAGTAACTCTCCAGTTGCGATCCCTGCTTGCGAAATTCGGGCTGCCTGTTGGAGTGGAGCAGGGAAGCTACGATTTTGAGGAGCTGCTCTCCCTCATGAAGGGTGATAAGAAGAGTCGCGACGGTCAAATTCGTTTTATCGGAGTGAAGTCTCCGGGAGAGCCGGGCTGGATCGATTCGGCGACACCCGAACTTCTGCGGGCTTGCTATGAGAAGATACTCCAGTGAGTGGCTCCCGAAAGATTTTGGTTCTTAATGGACCCAACTTGGACCGTCTGGATCTGCGCGACTCATTAATCTACGGCAGCATGAATTTCGCGCAATTGACTGACTTCATCTTCACTAGTGCCAAGGCTTTGGACTTAAATGTAGAAGTTCGCCAAAGCAACTCTGAGGTCGAAATTATCGGCTGGCTGCATGAGGCGGCTGATGGCGAGAATCCGGTTATTCTCAATCCCGCAGCTTTCACCCACTACTCGTATGCGATTCGCGATGCTGCAGCGATGCTGCCTTCGCCGTTGATAGAAGTTCATCTCAGCAATCCATTGGCGCGCGAGGAGTTTCGACATACCTCGGTCATTTCGGGTGTGGCACAGGGCACTATCGGCGGATTTGGCCCCGATTCTTACCGGCTGGCACTTATCGCGATGAAAGAGATGATCTAACCTTCAGGTATCCTGCCCCAATGGCTACTACAAATGACCTTAAGAACGGCATGACTCTGGAAATAGAGGCAAAGCTGTGGACCGTCGTCGAGTTTCAACATGTGAAGCCAGGCAAGGGTCCAGCCTTTGTGCGTACCAAATTGAAATTGGTTCCTGGTGGAAAGGTGGTGGAGCGAACTTTCAACGCTGGTGTGAAGGTGGAAGTGGCTCAAGTGGAGAAGCGCGATATGCAATTCCTCTATCGCGATGGAGAAGGTTTTATCTTTATGGATACCCAGAATTACGATCAGATCTCAATTAGTCCAGAAGTAGTCGGGGATGCTGCAGATTACATGCTCGAAAATGTGGAAGCGGTCGTCGCTGTCCACGAAGGCAATCCCCTCTATATCGAACTCCCTGCCTCGGTTGAATTGACTATTACTTACACTGAGCCAGGCCTACAGGGGGACCGCTCCTCAGGTGGAACTAAGCCCGCCACCGTTGAAACCGGCATCCAGATTCAAGTTCCACTCTTTATCAAGCAAGATGAGAAAGTTCTTGTTGATACGCGTACAGGTGCTTACCTGGGTCGCGCCAGTTCTTAGTCGTCCACTGTGAGCGCGAGACGTAAGGCGCGAAAACGCGCACTAGACATCCTCTTCGAAGCGGATATGCGCGCCGCCTCGCCACTTGCTCTGCTCGAAGAGCGTTCGATTGATGAAATTTCTGAGGCCGAATATGCTCGCGTTTTAGTTTCAGGCGTAACAACTCACCAAGCCAAGATTGACGAGTTGATTCACACCTACGCCGAAGGCTGGGACATGGATCGAATGCCGGTGATAGACCGCAACCTATTACGGATCGCTCTTTATGAGATCCTTTGGAATGGCGATTTGGATGACCAGATCGCCGTCTCTGAAGCTGTTGAAATTGCTCAGGAGCTCTCCACCAAGGATTCGGCCGCCTATATCAACGGAATTCTGGGAAGAGTGATCCTTTTGAAGTCGGTCATCTCCCTTTCTTGAAGCTGCTGTTAGACTCTCTCCGTAAGCTATATACATTCCTTTAACTGGCGTCCTGTGAGGCGGCGAAGGAGATTTGATGGGCATAGTGCTGGATCAAAGCGAGATTGAACGTTCGCTCAAACGCATCGCACACGAGATTATTGAACGCAATCACGGATTAGATTCTGTCATTCTCTTAGGAATCCCAACGCGCGGAGTAACGATGGCCCACCGAATTGGGGCGCTCCTTGGTTTGATTGAGAAAGCAGTGCCAGTTGGAACACTGGATATAACTATGTTTCGCGATGATCTACGTCTTCGCCCACCACGTGCGCTGCTTCCAACTCAGATTCCAGCCGGTGGTCTTGAGGGGCGGGACCTTGTCTTGGTAGACGATGTCCTCTTCTCTGGCAGAACCATTCGTGCTGCCCTCGATGCAATTGGAGAGTTAGGTAGACCAAATTCGGTACAACTCGCTGTTCTCATTGATCGGGGCCACCGCAAACTTCCAATCCGAGCCGACTATGTGGGAAAGAATATTCCCACCAATCTGCGCGAGAATGTAAAGGTGCAACTTCTAGAAATCGACGGCAACGATCGGGTTGAGGTGAGTCTCTAGTGCGCGGTTCCCACCTTCTCTCGATAGCAGACCTTTCTCGGCTTGAAGTTCTTGAGGTACTAGATACCGCGCGGGAATTGGCACGCATTACGGATGGGGGAATACGAAAGTTGCCCACCCTGCGGGGTCGTACTGTGGTGAATCTATTCTTTGAAGATTCAACGAGGACTCGTTTGAGTTTTGAAGCTGCTGCCAAGAGACTCTCTGCTGAGATCATTAATTTCTCCGCAAAAGGCTCAAGCGTCAGCAAAGGTGAGTCGCTGAAGGATACAGCGCAGACACTTGAGGCCATGGGGGCGGAGCTAATGATTATTCGTCACTCTGCATCTGGTGCAGCGCTAAGGCTGGCAGAGTCTGGTTGGGTAAAATCGCATATCGTCAACGCGGGCGACGGAATGCACGAGCACCCGACTCAAGCGCTTCTGGACGCGTACTCCATGAGAGAGCATTTTCCGGAACACGATCGCGATTTCTCGGGTTTGCGTGTTGGAATTGTAGGAGACATTCTGCATTCACGCGTGGCGCGAAGCAATGTTCTTCTCTTAACTACCCTCGGCGCGCAGGTGGTGTTGATCGCCCCACCTACCTTGCTGCCAATTGCTATTGATCAGTGGCCTGTGGAAGTTTCCTATAACCTAGATTCAGAGATTCGTTCTCTCGATGCCATCATGATGTTACGGGTTCAAGCCGAGAGAATGAAGGATGCCTTCTTCCCAAGTGAGAGAGAGTACGCCCGCGATTACGGACTTGTTGGTGCTCGCCTCAAGGAGCTCAAGGAGAGCGCGATCATCATGCACCCAGGACCAATGAATCGCGGTTTAGAGATCTCAGCGCAGAGCGCGGACTGTCGACAATCCGTGATTCTGGAACAGGTTGCAAATGGAGTACTCGTTCGAATGGCCGTGCTCTATTTATTGATGGGTGGGGCACCAATTCCAACAGGGGGCATGCTTATATGAACGATTCATCCTTCATACTCAAAAACGTTATCCATGTCGACGGCACTCGTGTCGAGTTAGAAGTGAGGCAGGGGCGGGTTACCAGGATCGCGAATGAGCTGGCGGCGGAGCTGCCCGTGATCGAAGGGAAGAACTATCTTCTCCTTCCCGGCCTGGTAGACCTACACACCCATCTTCGTGAACCTGGAAGAGAGAGTTCTGAAACCGTGCTCTCGGGGAGTCAGGCCGCTGTTAAAGGGGGATTCACGGCTATCAGCGCGATGGCCAATACCTCTCCGGTGGCTGATACTGCGGGAGTAGTGGAACAAGTTGCCCGACTCGGTCGAGAAGCTGGACTCTGCGATGTATTCCCCATCGGCGCGGTCACCGTTGGGCTGCAGGGTGATCGCTTGGCTGAGCTCTCTGCCATGGCGCATTCGGCGGCGCGTGTTCGAATATTCAGTGATGATGGTCATTGTGTGAGTGATCCACTTCTTATGCGCCGCGCGCTGGAATATGTAAAGAGTTTTGGAGGAATCATTGCGCAACACGCAGAAGAGCCTAAACTCACCGTTGATGCCCAAATGCATGAAGGAAGTGTTTCCAGTCGCTTAGGTTTAAAAGGCTGGCCTGCTGTGGCGGAGGAAGCGATTATTGCTCGTGACATTCTCATGGCTCACTATGTTGGAAGTCGTCTACATATCTGTCACCTCACCACCAAGGGTGGAGTAGAACTGGTGCGCTGGGCCAAGAGCCAGGGTATTGCTGTGAGCGCGGAGGTGACCCCGCATCACTTGCTCTTGACCGACGAGTCGGTAGTTAGTTATGACCCGGTCTACAAAGTGAATCCTCCGCTGCGAACTCAATCTGATGTTCTCGCCTTACGTGAGGCACTGGCTGACGGAACAATTGATATTGTCGCCACCGACCATGCCCCGCATCCGAGTGAAGCTAAGGATTGCGAGTGGAGCGCGGCGGCCTTTGGAATGTTGGGGTTAGAGACAGCCCTCTCGGTGGTAGTGGAAACAATGATAGATACTGGCCTCATGAATTGGCAGACCCTGGTCAATCGCATGTCAACGAAGCCTGCCTCTATTGGCGGTTACCTCGACCATGGCTCTATCGCCGTAGGGCAGGCAGCCAACTTTATCCTGGTAAATCCGCAAGAACGTTGGACCGTGGATAGAAGCAAGTTGTTATCAAGAAGTAGGAATACTCCTTTTCACAATCTCTCTCTTCCTGCGACAGTGATGGACACCTTCTTTCATGGCGTTCACGTGCTTCGCGCTGGAGAATTAACGGGGCTTAAGCATGAGTAAGGCTTTCCTAGTTTTTGATGACGGCGCGATCTTTCAGGGCATCAGTTGGGCTTCCCGTGGGGAGACTTACGGCGAAGCGGTCTTTTCAACGGGAATGACCGGGTACCAAGAGACGCTTACCGATCCCTCGTATCACAAGCAGGTGGTTATTATGACGGCGCCTCATATCGGCAACACAGGCATGAACGAGATCGATATGGAATCGGAGAGGATTTGGGTGGCGGGATTTGTCGTTCGAAACCCTTCACCGCGCGTCAGTAACTGGCGTTCGCAATCGTCTCTGGAAGAGGAGTTGGTGAAAGCGGGCGTTGTTGGCATTCAAGGAGTGGATACCCGAGCAATTACTCGTCATTTAAGGGATCGTGGTGCGATGCGAGTGGGAATTTTCTCTGGTACCGACTACCCACGAGATGAGATGGTTATTAGAGTACGGAGCACTAGTGCGATGTCCGGAGCATTTCTCGCCGATGAGGTAACAACGAGCACTCGATATGTAGTCAATCCTCCTGAAGGAACCCCGGTTAAATTTCGAGTAGCGGCCCTTGATCTGGGAATTAAGCGAGCAACACCTCGTTCCATGTCTGAACGCGGAATGGAAGTCACTGTTTATCCATTGGGGACGACGGCTACGCAGATCATGGAGAGCTCCCCTGATGGACTCTTCATATCAAATGGCCCGGGAGATCCGGCAACGATGACACAGGTTGTCGATCTAGTGCGCACTTTCTTGATCGAGGAGATTCCAGTCTTTGGTATCTGCTTCGGCCACCAAATTTTGGGACGCGCTCTGGGGTTTGATACCTATAAGTTGCCCTTTGGACACCGGGGAATCAACCAACCCGTCAAGAATCTGAAGAGTGGCAAGGTCGAAATCACCGCACATAACCACGGCTTCGCGGTTGAAGCGCCGTTGGATAGTAATTTTCGTACCGTGTTTGGAGCAGGCTTCGTAAGCCATATCTGTCTCAATGATGGAGTTGTCGAAGGGCTCGAACTCCTGGAGCGTCCAGCTTTTAGCGTGCAGTACCACCCAGAATCAGCGGCTGGGCCTCATGATGCGGCCTACCTTTTCGATCACTTTGCCGATCTTATGACTAGGTTCCAGAGCGCTAAGGCTCACGACAAGAAATTGCAGGTTAAAAATGGCTAGGGATACCAGTATTGAATCGGTTTTAGTTATTGGATCTGGGCCCATCGTTATTGGTCAAGCCTGCGAGTTTGACTATTCGGGCGTGCAAGCCTGTCGGGTTCTCCGTGAAGAGGGCATTCGCGTAATTCTCATCAACTCTAATCCAGCAACAATAATGACGGATCCAGAGTTTGCCGATGCAACCTACATTGAGCCGATCACTCCAGAATTCATTGAGAAGATTATGGAGATTGAACGTCCCTCGGCCCTGCTCGCCACCCTTGGGGGACAGACGGCTCTTAATGCCGCCATGGCGCTTCATGCTCGTGGCTCTTTTGAAAAATTCGGAGTTCGGTTGATCGGCGCCAATGTTGAGGCCATTAAACGCGGAGAAGATCGTGAGATCTTTAAAACAATCGTTGAGAAGGTTGGGGGAGAGTCAGCCAAGTCGCGCATCTGCCACTCAATGTCAGAGTGCTTAGCAGCCGCTGCGCATCTTAATTATCCTGTTGTCGTCCGCCCATCATTCACAATGGGAGGCCTTGGCTCGGGAATCGCTTTCTCTGAGAGCGAGTTGGAACTCATTGCAGGTGCGGGTTTACGCCACAGTCCTACTAATGAAGTATTACTTGAAGAGTCGATTTTAGGATGGAAAGAGTTCGAGCTGGAAGTGATGCGCGATCATCGCGATAACGTGGTGATTGTTTGCAGCATTGAAAATGTCGACCCCATGGGGGTGCATACCGGCGATTCCATCACAGTCGCACCCGCGCTGACTCTCACGGATGTCGAATACCAGCGTCTACGCGATCTCTCGATCGAGATTATCCGAGAGGTGGGAGTAGAGACAGGCGGCTGCAATATCCAATTTGCGGTAAATCCAAATGACGGTCGCATCATCGTCATTGAGATGAACCCACGCGTTTCCCGCTCCTCAGCACTCGCATCTAAGGCAACTGGTTTCCCGATCGCGAAAATTGCGACGAAGTTGGCGATTGGTTACACCTTAGATGAGATTGAGAACGACATCACTAAAAGCACCCCAGCTTCCTTTGAGCCGACCCTTGATTACATTGTCGTCAAAGTTCCACGTTTTGCATTTGAAAAATTTCCCGAGGCTGATCCACGGCTAACAACCACGATGAAATCGGTAGGCGAAGCCATGGCAATGGGTCGCTCCTTTGCAGAGGCCTTGCAGAAGGCCTTGCGCTCTTTAGAAAAGAAGGGGAGTACTTTTTCCTGGCAAGTGGAGGGTGAATCCCTCGAATCTCTCCTCAATAATGTTGGAATTCCCACCGAATGGCGGCTACAACAAGTGCAACGGGCGCTTTGGCTTGGTGCCACCATCGAACAGGTGCACTCGATTAGCAAAATTGATCCCTGGTTTCTCGCCCAGATTCAAGAGATTAACACTTTGGCCGCTGAAATTGCCGCCGCCGGGATTCTTGATGCGCAAATATTGCGCAAGGCAAAGATTAATGGGTTCTCCGATGCTCAGATCGGAGAGCTTCGTTCGACCAATGAAATTGAAATTCGTGCCGAGAGAGGGATGGCAAATATCCACCCTGTCTTTAAAATGGTTGACACCTGTGCAGCGGAGTTCAATTCCGTTACACCTTATTATTACTCTTCTTATGATTTAGAGAGCGAAGTGCTACCTCGATCTAAGCCAGCGGTTATCATTTTGGGTAGCGGTCCAAATCGGATTGGTCAGGGCTTGGAGTTCGATTATTCTTGTGTGCACGCCGCTTTTGCCCTCCGCGAGGCAGGCTTTGAAACCATCATGATTAACTGCAACCCCGAGACCGTTTCTACAGATTACGACACCTCGGATCGGCTTTACTTCGAACCACTGACCCTCGAGGATGTGCTCGAAGTGGTCTTAGCAGAATCTGCTGCAGGGCCAGTTCTTGGAGTAATTGCACAACTTGGAGGCCAGACTCCCCTCGGCTTAGCGCGCGGACTCCTGGAAGCTGGTGTGACGATTTTAGGAACGAGCCCACACGCTATTGATATGGCAGAGGATCGTGGTGAATTTGGCCGCGTTCTTCAGGAGAATGGACTCAATGCTCCTAAGTTTGGCCTGGCACGTTCATATGAAGAGGCCGTTAAGGTCGCCGCTGAGATTTCTTACCCAGTTCTCGTGCGCCCTTCGTTTGTCCTTGGTGGACGCGGTATGGAGATCGTTTACGATGACGAATCCCTGCAGGGTTTCATCGAAAAGGCTACTGAGATCACCCCTAACCAACCAGTTCTTATCGACCGGTTCCTCGATGATGCGATTGAGATAGACGTCGATGCCCTCTTTGATGGTGAACAACTCTATATGGCAGGAATTATGGAGCACATTGAAGAGGCTGGTATTCACTCTGGTGATTCGGCCTGCGTGCTTCCCAGCATATCTCTGTCAACGGCAAAGTTAGCGGAGATTCAGACCGCTACCGAGAAGATTGCCCGTGGTGTGAACGTGCGCGGTCTGATTAATATCCAATTTGCGATTTCCAGAGGGGATGGAATTCTTTATGTTCTTGAAGCAAATCCTCGTGCCTCACGCACTGTCCCCTTCGTATCAAAGTCAACCGGGATTCCACTAGCAAAAGCAGCCGCTCTGATCTCAATTGGCCGAACAATCGCCGAACTGCGCGAAAGTGGGCTGCTTCCCTTTGCTGGTGATGGCATTGCATTTGCAATGTGCGTGAAAGAGGCGGTTCTTCCGTGGAATCGATTCCGACGTATTGATGGAACAGGGGTTGATTCCGTGTTGGGGCCTGAGATGCGTTCCACAGGTGAAGTGATGGGAATTGCTGAAACATTTGGTGAGGCTTACGCGAAGAGTCAGACCGCCTCATTCGGAGCCCTGCCACGTGCTGGAAATGTCTTCCTATCCTTGTCAGAGCGCGATAAGCAGGCGAGTGTTGAACCAGCGCGCAAGCTGACCGAATTGGGATTTGCTCTCTTAACCACAATTGGAACTCACAAGCTCTTGGCAGAACATGGAGTTGCTTCGACTGTTGTTCGTAAAAATTCTGAATCTGGCGATGGTCTCTCAGCAGTAGATATCATCAATACTGGAAAAGTAAATCTGGTCATCAATACTCCACTTGGCCGCGGAACTCGACATGACGGATGGTTGATTCGAACAGCCGCGGTGCAGCGCGGAATTCCTATCATCACAACCATCGCAGGATTCAAGGCCGCAGTTGCGGGGATCGCCGATTTAAGTGATCGAGAACCTTCCGTTCGATCACTGCAGAAATGGCAGAAATTGGTGGGGCGTTGATTAACTCCAAAGCACAGCAATTCTCCGCTGAAGTGATTTCAAATAAGCGGGTTGGTGCGTATAACCATATGGTCTTCGCAGTAAACGAACTTGCACATCATTGTCGACCTGGAAATTTTGTTGCCGTATTAGTTGGCGGCGCTAGCTCCTCAATGGTTCTCCGTCGTGCATTCGCTATCTATCGAGCCTCACTTCGTTCTGACGGGGTTGGGCTTTTAGAGTTGGTTGTCGCGGCTAATGGCAATGGCAGTAAGTGGTTGGCGGCGCAACTGCCTGGTTCCTTTGTGGATCTTATTGCTCCGCTTGGAACAGCCTTCGGAATTCCCACTGAACCTGTCAACGCGTTGCTCGTCGGAGGAGGGTATGGTTCCGCCCCGCTCTTTGCCTTAGCCGAGATTCTCAAAGGACGAGGATGTCGTGTTGACATGGTGCTGGGCGCGAGTGTGGCTGGAAAGATTTATGCACCTCTTGAAGGTAAACGCTCGGTGAATTCGCTGACAATTACAACGGAAGATGCAAGTGCAGGGATTAGTGGACGAGTTAGTGATGTACTTCCGGATTTAATCAGAGAGCACAAGGTAGATGTCATCTACTCTTGCGGCCCCATGGCCATGCTAGAGGCGATTACCAAGATTTCCCAAAGTCACGAGATATTGCATCAGTGTTCGGTTGAGGAATCGATGGCCTGTGGCATTGGCGTCTGCATGACTTGTGTTCTGCCTGTCGAAGGCGATGATGGAATCACGAGAATGACCCGCAGTTGTATTGAGGGTCCGGTAATGGACGGGAACAAGGTTCTTTGGGGCCACTCTCGCGAAATACCCGAAGGAGTGTGGGGGCGATGAGCTTTAACTACAGCACATCACTTGCAGGAGCCTTCTTCGCCAACCCAATTTTCACCGCCTCAGGCTGCGCAGGTTCGGGAAAAGAGTTGGCTCACTTCTTCCCGCTCTCATCTTTAGGCGCGGTCGTTACCAAATCAATCATGATCAAGCCGCGCAGCGGTCGGGCCACTCCTCGAATGGCAGAAACTCCCAGTGGAATGCTTAATTCCATTGGATTGCAGGGCCCTGGGATCGATATATTCCTTGAGAATGACATTCCGTGGCTGCGTGATCAAGGTGCGCGAATTATCGTCAGTATCGCAGGAGAGAGCGTCGAGGAGTATGCCGTCCTATCTCGAAAGTTGCGCAACGTACCTGGGATTAGTGCTGTCGAAGTCAATATATCCTGTCCGAATGTTGAGAACCGGGGTCAGGTTTTTGCCTGCAATCCCGATACAGCTGCGGCCGCGATAGCAGCAGCAAGGCGCAACATAGGAGGCGAATTACCTATCATCGCTAAGTTATCGCCAGATGTAACCGATATTGTGGCAATCGCGGGTAGTGTCATTGATGCGGGCGCTGATGGGTTGGCTCTTATCAACACCTTGCTTGGTATGGTGATCGATACCAACTCGATGTTGCCTAGACTTTCACAGAAGACCGGAGGTCTATCCGGACCTGCGATCAGACCAATCGCGGTACGGGCGATTTACCAAGTACGTGCTGTATACCCAAAGATTCCCATTGTAGGAATGGGCGGAGTTACAAGTGGTCGCGACGCTTTTGAATTAGTTCTAGCGGGTGCAAACGCGGTCTCTGTCGGAACCGCCACCTTTGGAGATCCTATGGCGGTCATCCAGATCAAAAATGAACTTGAGGAACTCTGTTCTATTCGAGGTTTCACTAGTTTTTCAGATGCCGTGGGCTTCGCCCACCGAAACGGGGGGCAGTGATGACGATGAGATCACCAATAATTCTCGCACTAGATACCGACGAGGTCCAGATCGCCCGTCAATGGATAGCGGCGACGAAAGGGAGCATCAACATCTACAAAGTTGGACTGGAATTTTTTCTTAAAAATGGCCTAGCTGGTCTTAATGCATTATGCGCAGAGAGCGATTTTGAACTCTTCTTGGATCTCAAACTTCATGATATTCCAAATACGGTGGCAGGAGCTGTTCTCTCGATCAGAGATGTTGAACCGAGATTCTTGACGGTTCATGCTGCGGGGGGAAGGGCGATGGTGAAAGCAGCCGTTGAGGTGGCCCCAGAGATAGCGATTACCGGGGTAACAGTTCTTACCTCTCTCGATGGATCTTCTCTCGCCGCTATGGGGATTTCTCAGGGGGCACTTGAATATGCGATCTGCCTCGCCAAGAGTGCGGTCGAAGCGGGAGCTCGTGCGCTGGTCTGCTCACCTCTTGAAGTATCCGCCATTCGTGCCGAGGTAGGCCCGGAAATTGAGCTCATTACTCCTGGGGTGAGGCCCCTGGGTTCGGAGCGAAACGATCAAAACCGAGTGATGACTCCGCAGGAGGCGATTGCAGCTGGTGCTAACTATTTAGTTATCGGTCGCCCAATAACTTCATTCTTCAAAGAATCTCCTCTTGCGATGGGTAAGCGAGCAGAAGAAATACTGGAGTCCCTAGCGTGAGAAAGAGTCCTCCGCCCGCACTCTCTCTTGAGCAGAGACGAGCCGCCCTGGAAAAGGCGAAGGAGTCACGTCGAGATCGGGCTGAGGTTAAAAGGCTCATTTTCTTGGGTGAGTTAAACATATTTGATGCGATTACTGATCCTCGCGATTCCATCCGCCGTATGAAGGTTATTGATCTTCTCTCCGCTCTGCCTGGGGTAGGCAAGGCGCGGGCCACCTTGATTATGGAGCGTCGGAATATTTCATCGTCGCGACGAATCGGCGGATTAGGACAGTTACAACTTAAAGCCCTTGGAAGGGAGTTGGCGGTATCTAAGGTAGATCCAACTCGAGGGAATTTGATCGTAATCTCAGGCCCAGGAGGTGTGGGAAAAAGTACGATCACCAATCAACTTCGCGAAGATCCACGCTTTTGGATTAGCGTTTCGGCGACAACCCGCCAACCTCGACCGGGAGAAAGAGAGGGAGTCGATTACTTTTTTTATAGCCACACGCGTTTCCAAGAATTGATAGATTCCGGAGAATTCTTAGAGTGGGCCGAATTCGCAGGAAATAGATATGGAACCCCTCGGACTCCAGTAGCGCAGTGGCGCACCCTTGGGAAGCACGTCATTCTCGAGATTGAGATTGCGGGAGCCAGACAAGTTCGCCAGAGCGAAGCTGGAGCTACCCTCATTTTTATCGCACCCCCTTCATGGGACGAACTGGTCCGTCGATTGGCTAGTAGAGGGACTGACTCTCCTGAGCGCCGTGCCGCTCGACTGGCCTTAGCGGAACAGGAGATGGCTGCTGCGGCGGAATTTGATGCCATCTTGGTAAATGAGAAGGTCGAACTCCTTATCTCAGAACTGGTATCCTTGGCGACTGCTTAACCGATGAATAGAGGAAAATATATGTCTGCTGAACTCACCGATGGAATCACTCATCCTTCAATCGATGAACTCCTCGAGGCTGCTGGTTCTAAATACAGCCTGGTTCTGTACGCCGCAAAGCGCGCTCGTCAAATCAATGCCTACTATTCCCAGCTTGGTGAAGGCCTCCTCGAATACGTAGGACCTCTAGTTGAGACCTACGTTCATGAGAAGCCGCTTTCAATCGCGCTGCGCGAAATTAATCAAGGGCTCTTGACCATCGAGAATCTTGAGCCAGTAGCCGAACTCCCAAGTTCAGAAGTTTCTGCCTAACTCCCTAAATTATGTATGTGGGCGGGCGTGAAATCGTCCTCGGCGTCGCCGGCGGGATTTCCGCTTATAAGTCCTGCGAATTACTCCGCAGGTTGCAGGAATTGGGGCTGCTGATTACGGTCGTTCCCACCCGAGCAAGTCTCAACTTTGTTGGGAGTGCCACCTGGGAAGCCCTTAGCGGTCGCGAGGTGCCTGTCGATCTATGGAATCAGATTCACCAAGTTCCCCATATTTCGCTTGCTAAACGGGCTGATGCAATTGTCATAGCCCCCGCGACTGCGGATCTCATAGCGAAGGTAGCGGCAGGAATAGCCGATGATCTTCTTACAAATATCCTTTTAGCCAACTCTTCTCCCGTGATCTTTGTCCCCGCTATGCATTCAGAGATGTGGCTCAACCCTGCAACGCAAGTGAATATAGAAACACTGCGTTCGCGAGGATACGTTGTAATTGAGCCCGGAGTAGGCAAGTTAACTAGCGGAGATCTCGGAATCGGTAGGTATCCAGAGATCGAAGTGATCCTTAAGGCAGTAACAGGTTCTCTAGATTTAACCTCTGATCTTCTGGGGCGCAAAGTCCTTATCAGCGCTGGTGGCACGCGCGAGGCGATCGATCCAGTTCGTTATATAGGAAATTACTCCAGTGGCAAACAGGGATACGCCTTGGCGTATGCAGCGGCAATGCGCGGTGCCCAGGTCACGCTAGTTGCCGCTAATAGCTCTTTGCCAGATATCGAAGGGGTGAAGACGATTCACGTAAGAAGCGCTACTGAGATGTCATGGGCATTAGAAGAGAACTTTATTGATAGCGATATTCTCATCATGGCCGCTGCAGTTGCCGACTTTCGTCCTCTTACCACCAGCTCGAGGAAGATCAGTAAAGAAGATATGACGGTCATCGAACTACTCCCCAACACCGATATTGTTAAGAATTTGGCGCGGCGTAAGAACGGGCAAGTGATTATTGGTTTTGCGGCACAGACCGAAAGTTCAATGGAGAGATCTCTCCAGATCGCTGCGGAGAAAATGCGCGAAAAGGGCCTGGATTTTATATATTGTAACGATGTTTCAGGAGGCGCCATCTTTGGATCTGATTCTACATCCGGGGCGATCCTCACGAACACGGGGGAGAGGATTGCAATCTCATCCACTCAGAAGGTAACTCTCGCGAACAATCTCCTCGATTTAGCCCTCGATAAGTTAGGTTAACCCAATGAGCAAACGCCTCTTCACCTCTGAATCCGTTACCGAAGGCCACCCGGATAAGATCGCGGATCAGATCTCGGATGCCATCTTGGATTCTCTTCTTGCACAAGATCCTGCGAGCAGGGTAGCGGTCGAAACTCTCATTACCACTGGTCAGGTGCATATCGCTGGCGAAGTGACCACAAAAGGTTACGCCGATGTAATGCGGATAGTTCGTGAGACAGTTCTTGAAATCGGATACGACTCTTCTGATAAAGGCTTCGACGGAAACTCGTGTGGAGTTTCAATCTCCATTGGTCAGCAATCTAGTGATATCGCGCAAGGAGTTAACACCGCTTTTGAGCAACGCGTCTCTTCCTCTGTAGATCCTCTTGACCTGCAAGGTGCCGGAGACCAAGGCTTGATGTTCGGCTATGCCTGTGAAGACACACCCGAGTTAATGCCCCTTCCAATCTCCCTTGCACACAAATTGTCGATGCAGCTCGCCAAGGTCAGAAAATCGGGGGAGCTGGGTTATCTTCGTCCTGACGGAAAGACTCAGGTGACTATTGAGTATGACGGTGATAAAGCGGTTGCACTCAATACAATCGTGATCTCTTCGCAACACGCAAAGGATGTAGATCTTGAGCGCGAACTAGCTCCTGAGGTAGAGCGGTTGGTCATCCGTCCGGTGCTCAATGGACTCGATCTCGACCACACAAATGTGAGAGTGTTGATCAATCCAACAGGACGATTTGTGACTGGTGGTCCGATGGGCGATGCTGGACTTACCGGAAGAAAGATTATTGTTGATACCTATGGCGGCATGGCGCGCCATGGCGGGGGAGCATTCTCTGGAAAAGATCCCTCCAAAGTGGACCGCTCCGCGGCCTATGCGATGAGATGGATCGCTAAGAACGTTGTTGCCGCAGGGTTGGCTTCGCGCTGTGAAGTACAAGTTGCCTATGCAATAGGCAAAGCCCAACCAGTCGGCCTCTTTGTAGAATGTTTTGGTACCGAGAAGGTTCCTGTATTGCAGATTGAAGCCGCCATTGAAGAGGTCTTTGACCTTCGTCCTGCTGCGCTCATCAGAGATTTGGAGTTGCTCCGTCCTATCTATCAAAAGACGGCGAGTTACGGTCATTTTGGACGTGAACTTCCTGAGTTCACATGGGAGAAGAGTGATCGCAGTGTTCATTTGCAAGAGGCTGTTAAAGGCTGATCTTCAGTGGCAGTAGTTAAGCCACTTAAGCTAAAGCAAGAGTTAGCGCTCCTTACGCGACTTCCTGCACGTGAACTTCCTTTCGCGCGCGTGCTCGTCGATCATCAGATTCTCCACCTTGATCACATATACGAATATGTGGTCCCAGAACTGCTGAGCGAAAAGGCCCAAATTGGTGCACTTGTGGAGGTCGAATTCGGGCATACCCTTACGCAAGGCGTAATCCTGGAGCGCTTACCAGAACAAATCTCTACGGGAGAGATTAAGGAGATCCGCAAGGTTTTGTCTTTGGCGCCGTTTCTGCTCGCAGAGCAGATTGAGTTAGTTTTGGCGGCAGCCCGAAAGTACGGGACAAGACCGTGGGATTTTATACGCAGTTGCGCGCCGCCCTTTTCCAAGATTGGGGAGCGAAATTTCTTTAATATCCGCGTTGATCTAAATGGTAATACGCCCCCCGCTGGAACTTTGCCGGAACCACTTCGCGCCTTTTTAGATTCAAAGAACCGCTTCTCGTGCGCCGTCGAGCTACCTTCATCAACTCCGTACTGGGAGTTGATCGCCGAAATTGCACTTGAAAGGCTCTCCCACGGGACAATCTTGCTTCTTCTACCCAATGAGAGAGAGTTACTTCTCCTCGAAGATGAATTTGCGTCACGTAGGCAAAGGACAATCGCCGTTCTCTCCACGCAGGGAAAGAGCCTGCGCTACCAAAACTACTTAGCGAGTCGTTCGGCTGATCCACTCATCATCCTTGGGCTGCGCAGTGCAGCACTCCTTCCTATCCCCGCTGGTTCCACAATCCTTGTGGTAGACGATGTAGATGAGTCCCACTATGAACGACAATCCCCGACCTGGAATACCAGGGCCTTGGTTGCTCTACGCGAGGATAGCCATTGCGCCATCTATGCCAGCGCCACTGTCAGCCTAGAGATCGCTGAACGTATTCGAAAGGAGAGCCTTCCTTTTTATCGATTCCCGACTCCTGTGTCGATCAGATTTCACTCCGCCTCCACATCTGGTGAGTCGAATTACTTTTCAGTAATCCGCGCGGGGTTGGGTGAGGGCTCAGTACTTGTTAGCGTTGGTACAACTGGATATGTCACCAGCTTCTCCTGCCAAAAATGCCGAAATATCGCTCTCTGCTCGTGTGGCGGGCGTCTCTACCTGCCCAGTAAGGAAGTTCACCCGCGGTGCTCATTGTGTTCCACCGAGCACCTTGAATGGAGCTGCAACTGGTGCAACGAATCTAAACCTCGAATTGTAGGCAGCGGTGTAGTCCGCAGGGCCGAGGAGTTTGGTCGGGCTTTTCCTAGAGAGTCAGTAATTCATTCGTCTTCTCATCGTTCGATTCCCCTGCTACCGCCGGGGAGACATTTGGTCTTGAGCACAGCGGGCCTAGAACCCCGAGGAAATTACTCTGCTGCAATTTTTCTAGACCTAGAACGAGGGCTACTTAGAACCACTTTGCGAGCTACGGAAGAGTTGAGGTTGCAAGTACTCCGCTCGCTCTCGATGTTGACTCCAGGAGGGAGCGCGTACTTCGACCTTCTTCCATCAAACTCCTTTTACCAAATGATGCTGCGAGGCAATCCACTACTGGCTGCAGGGCGAGAGAGTGAAGAGAGAACCACCGCCTCTCTCGCCCCAAGCTCTACCAACATTTTGATTTCCGGTGATCCTCTTGATAACGTTGAGAGAGTTCTTTCCGATATCGCAGAAATAGAGCTGGTGGGGCCCTTTCTGCGCGGCGGCAAGAGGAGCGTTCTCCTAAAGGCCCCTTTAGCCAGTGAAGCAGAGGTCATCAATCGCCTACAGAGCCTCAATCGCTTGCAGAGCCTGCGAAAAGCGGGTCTCTTGACCTATCAGATCAATCCTTATTCTTTGAATTGAAGAGCCCACTAGTAGACTTCGCGCATGTCTATTCAGCCGATCCGTCTCTTTGGCGATCCGGTTCTCACGACTCCAGCCGCTCCTGTCGCCGTCTTTGACAAAGAATTACGTAAACTGGTTAAAGATTTGATTGACACTATGGAGGATGCACCAGGAGCAGGGCTGGCAGCTCCGCAGATTGGCGTTCCCGTACGGGTCTTTGTCTGGCATGTGGATGAGGAGGTAGGACATCTCGTAAATCCCACACTCACCCTGAGCGAGGAGATGCAAGATGGCGAAGAGGGCTGTTTGAGCTTTCCTGATCTGCGTTATGACACCCCGCGCGCCCTGCGGGTGGTCGCCCACGGACTCAATATGCATGGTGAGCCGCTGGTGATCGAAGGGTCTGAATATCTGGCTCGAGCAATCCAGCATGAAACCGATCACCTCGATGGAATTCTCTTCATCGATCGCATGCCAGCGGATTCAAGAAAGTTGGCCATGAAAGAAATTCGCGAAAGTGAATGGTTTGGTTCGGCGCTTGCCCACGGTCGTGATCCGGTCATCAAAACCTCCCCACATGCCACTCGCGGTTTAGGAATATAGGTCATCTTGCAAATTTCAGTTGCTTCCTCCTCACTCATCGCTGTACCCATCATTGAAGCGATTCTCGCTTCGGAGCACTCTCTTGCCTCAGTTATCTCAACTCCAGATCGGAAGTCAGGTAGAGGGCAGATTGAAACTCCCACCGATTTAGCGCTCTGGAGTGAAGAGCGCGGCTATCTCGTTGCTAAGCCCTTTGATACTCCATCGCTTAATCAACATCTATTAGCGGCGCAGCCTCAATTAATCGTCACTGCTTCTTATGGTCGAATGATTCCTGTTGAGGTGCTACACGGACCGCGTTTTGGATGGCTAAACATTCACTTTTCGCTTCTCCCGCGCTGGAGGGGAGCAGCGCCCGTACAGTGGGCCCTGCTTGAAGGAGATTCCGCTACGGGTATCTCAATTTTTAAGCTGGACAAGGGCATGGATACTGGACCGATTTACCTGCAAGAAGAGGTCGAAATCGGCCACTCCGATACAACGACCGAACTACTAGAACGCATGAGTCACCTCGCGGGTCTTCGGATCATGGGAGTTGTCGAGGAGATTCGTAAAGGGATTAAGCCAAAGGCGCAGTCGAATGCGGGGATCACCCTTGCACCAAAGCTCTCCAAAGAGGAGGGGAAGCTCGATTGGAATCTGGGCGCCGATTCCATTTTACGCAAGGTGCGCGCACTAGAAGACCGGCCAGGAACTTGGAGTACTCATCGCGGGGAGAGGATCGCAATTCACAGTGTCAGCGAATCCCTCCTTCCCAATTCTTTACAGAGTCCTGGTGAGATCGCATTGGTGGAGAACTCCCTTCTTATCCGTTGTCTAGATAGCACTCTGCAAATTGCTCAGGTCACGCCATCGGGGAAGAAGAGAATGTCTGGGGCTGACTTTGCTCGGGGTACGCGTCTGGCTCCTGGAGAGCGCTTCGAGTAGTGGCAAATATTGGGAAGAAGCCGAGGCCAGAGGCGGCCCGGCTACTGGTTTTCCACCTCCTAACCCAAGTAAATCGCCAAGGAGCTTACGCAAACCTTCGCCTTCCCGAACTCCTCGCTAACTCCTCGCTCGATGAGCGAGATCGAGCTCTCGCTACTGAACTTGGATACGGCACGCTGCGCATGCAGGGTAAACACGATGCTTTGATGAAGCGACATCTTGATCGCCCCTTTGATGAGGTGGATCCAGGGATCATCGATATTGTGCGGATGGGTATTCACCAGGTGAAGGAGATGCGTATTCCAGACCATGCCGCTGTCAGCGAAACGGTGGAAGTGGCGCGCGCAACTATCGGTGAAGCAAAGGCTACCTTTGTGAATGCAATATTGCGTAAGGCGACGAGTGATCCAAATTTTGAGGTTGAGATAGAGGCGATTGCTGATCCAAAGTTGCGCTTGGCTACAAAGTACTCTCATCCAGAATGGGAGGTCGCCGCCTTCTTTGATCAATTAAAGGATTGGCAAGAGGTCGAAGGGTTACTGAACGCCAACAACATCCCTGTGAAACCCCACCTCATAGCCTGGCCAGGGCGAAGCACCGTCTCTGAACTTCTCCAAGAGGGTGGGGAACTCCTTGATTGGACTAGCAATGGAGTGCTCTCCGCAAAGATGCCCGGCGCCTACCAGGCAATTAAAGAACGTCGAGCTGGAGTCCAAGATCGGGGATCGCAACTCGTTGCGCAAATCTTTCTAAACACCGCCGCAGGTGTAGAAATTTCAAGTGAACTTTCTTGGCTGGATATGTGTGCTGGACCGGGTGGAAAGGCATCTGCGCTCTTTACGGATCTTCACATGAATCGTCCTATGGATCGATTTATGGCGAATGAACCAAGCGAACATCGCGCTCGATTAGTGTCACACGTCATTCCGCCCGCACATGTAATGGTTCATCCCGGTCAAGAGTTGGCCGCGTTGGGTGTTAAATACGACCGAATTTTGATAGATGCCCCCTGCACCGGTCTGGGGGCTCTGCGTCGCAGACCGGAAGCGAGATGGCGACGCACACCGCAAGATCTCAAGGAATTGGTGAAAATCCAGCGCGAACTTCTATCCGCGGGGGTCGAGCTACTAGCTCCCGGAGGGATCTTGGCATATGTAACTTGCTCACCCCATCTTCTAGAGACGAAGGCACAGGTACTTGAACTCCGCCATCGCCACAAAGATCTAGAAGAATTGGATATCAAGGACTTTCTTCCAGAAACGGTACCGCTGCGGGTGCGGACCGAGGACGGTGCGCTACAGCTCTGGAGCCATCGAGATGATTCAGATTCGATGTTTATGGCGCTCTTTCGTCGGATCTAAGCGCACTAGAACATTTAGGTAGGCTTGCCTCCATGGCGATTCGAATCTGTCCCAGCATTCTCAATGCGGATCACAGTCGTTTAAAGGATGAGATCACCGCGGTCGCAACCGCAGATCTTCTCCACCTAGATGTTATGGACAATATCTTCGTTCCCAACCAAACCTTCTCCATCACAGAGTGTCGTGAGATTATCCAGTTCTCCACCTTGCCCGTGGATACACATTTGATGATTATCGACCCGGATGTTAAGGCGGTTCTCTATGCGCAGGCGGGGAGTGCGAGTGTGACTTTCCATCTTGAGGCGAGCGCAGAGCCTTTAGAGACTATCAAGCAGCTGCGCGCGGCAGGAACGAGGGTTGGAGTGGCCATCAAACCAAATACGCCCTTTGAAAATGTCCTGCATCTACTGCCAGAGATTGATATGTTGCTCATCATGACCGTGGAGCCGGGTTTCGGCGGTCAAAAATTCATGCACGATCAGTTGCCCAAGATTGAAGAGGCTCGGCGAGGGATCTCCCTTTTGAATGAGAAACTGCCTTGGTTGCAGGTTGATGGAGGTCTTACCATCGAAACCATAGCACTGGCGGCGCGGGCAGGGGCGGATACCTTTGTCGCCGGAAGTGCAATCTATCGAGCAGAGAACCCGGCCCAAGCCATAAGAACGCTCAGAGAGTTGGCCTCACAGTGAGCTACGACGAGAACTTTCTGCGCCAAGCGATCCAGATCGGTGAATCGGGCTTGGGGAGAACTTTTCCCAACCCGATTGTGGGAGCGGTGCTGGTCGATTCAGAAGGAAGGGTGCTGGGAGAAGGTTTTCACGCTGGAGCAGAACATGCCGAAGTGATCGCGATTGCAGATGCCCGAGGTAAAGGCAATGAGATAAGGGGCGCAACTCTCTATTGCTCATTAGAGCCTTGCAACCATCACGGGAGAACACCTCCTTGCACGGATGCCATCATTGACGCGGGCATTGCGGAGGTTTACTTTGCGCTCTCCGATCCAAATCCAACCGCTGCAGGCGGGGCCGAAAGGTTGCGTAACGCCGCCCTTGAAGTGAAGGGTGATCTTCTTCGAGATGAAGCGATCTACTCCAATCGCGCTTGGATAACGAAGCTCACGCTAAGTAGGCCACGAATTACCTTGAAGATTGCCCAAACGTTAGATGCGCGGGTGGCGGCGAGCAATGGTGAATCCAAATGGATTACCTCTACCGAATCGCGCACACATGCGAAGAAATTGCGTGATGGTTTCGATGCTATTTGTATCGGCACTGGCACTGCAATCTCTGATAACCCAACGCTCCGTGGAGTGAGCCACAATCCGGTGCGATATGTTTTAGGGGAACGCGCGCTTCCAGAGCTCTTGCTTGATGGTGAAGAGGGATTTCAGCAATTGAAAACGCACCTAATCGAAGAGAGCCTTGCGCAATTCTGTGAACGTGGCTTCAACTCAGTCCTCATTGAGGGGGGACCGACCATCGCCTCCGCCTTCTTGCGAGCCGGTGTCGTAGATGAGCTCCATCTGTATTTGGCGCCTTCGATTATGGGTTCAGGGCGCGCAGCCATCGATATCCCTGAATTCAGCGATTTCTCTCAACAACTACACTATGGGTTGAATTCTCTCTCGATAATCGATGGCGATATCTTCGCCACCTACCTAAAAAAGGAGAGTGATTAGTGTTCACCGGCCTTATTGGAGCAATGGGGGAGGTATCTCGCGTTGATCACACGCGCGAAGCACTAACCCTCACGATCAGAACTCCCATTGGATATGGGCCCTTCTCTCATGGAGAATCTATCTCTGTCGATGGTGTCTGTCTCTCTGTGATTGCCTCTACGGAGAGTTCCTTCTCTGTCGATGTGATGCGCGAAACTTTGCTGGTCACTTCACTCAAGAACGTTGCCTTAGGAAAACAGGTGAATTTGGAGCGCGCAATGCTTGCAGGGGGTCGCATGGGTGGTCACTACGTGCAAGGCCATGTCGATACCGTTGGTAAGCTAGAGAAGAGGGAACCCGGAGAGAAATGGGAATACTTCACCTTCCAGATCCCGAGGAAATTTACGCGGTACATCGTCAAGCGAGGCTCAATAGCAATCCAAGGGGTGTCTCTGACTGTAGTGGATGTGTCCAAGAAACATTTAGTCGTATCACTCATCCCAGAAACTTTGCGAGCCACTAATTTATCGGCGCTGCGCCCGGGAGATGACGTCAATTTTGAGGTCGATATCTTGGCAAAATATGTCGAGAAAGCGCTCGGCAAAGCTAAATGAAGTTGACTCTTGCTCTCCAAGAGTTACAAGAAGGAAGATTCCTTCTTGTCACCGACGATCCAACTCGGGAAGATGAGGGTGACTTGATCCTCGCCGCGCAGTTTGCCACGGCAGAGCGCATTGGATTTATGGTTCGACACACCTCCGGCATAATCTGCGTTGCAATTACTCCGGAGGCAACCGATCAATTCGATCTTCCGCCTATGGTCCTGCGAAACGAGGACCATAAAGAGACAGCCTTTACGGTCTCTGTTGATATGAGAATTGGAAGCACCACTGGTATTTCTCCCTCCGAAAGGGCGGCTACTATCGTTGCGCTGAGCGACCCCACAAGTACGCCATCCACATTCACAAGACCGGGTCATGTCTTCCCACTCCGCGCTCACCCGCTCGGACTGGCGGGGAGAGAAGGTCATACCGAGGCAGCCATCGATTTGATGCGTATGGCGGAGTTGCGGCCAGCGGGGGTTCTCAGCGAGGTAGTTGGGGATCATGGGGAGATCCTCAAAGGATCTGCCTTGCAGAACTTTGCCACCACTCATGGAATCTTTCAGATCTCGATCTCAGAGATCATACGCGAAATGGTTAACCTTCCAGCGATGCAGCGCCAGGTGCATCCACTAGCCAGTGCCCTACTCCCTCGTAATCAACAGGAGTGGAAGATACATATCTATCGTGGTTCGCAAGGCGAGAGCCATATAGCGATGGTGCTGGGGGAGTTACCTGCATCGGTCCTAACCCGTGTTCATTCTGAGTGTCGCACCGGCGATGTTTTCAATTCGGCGCGCTGCGATTGTGGTGCGCAATTAGCTGAGGCAATGACGGAGATCGAGAGCGAAGGTAGTGGGATCGTGGTCTATTTAGATGGACACGAAGGTCGCGGTATCGGACTTGTTAATAAGATTAGAGCGTATGCCCTGCAAGACAAGGGTTTTGACACGATCACGGCCAATGAAGAGTTGGGACTTCCGGTTGATGCCAGGCAGTGGGAAGACTCCATCGAGATCCTTAAAGATCTCGGAGTGCGCGAGGTGCGCTTAATGTCCCATAATCCTTTAAAGAGTTCGGCTCTGCGTTCTGCAGGTATCAACGTCACCGTTGTCGAAACAAAAACGCATCTGACCGCTGAAAATCGTGGGTACCTCTCTACCAAACGGAGCGAATTGGGCCATGATTTAATCATTTAAGCAGCGTGTAAACTGCTGACTGCATCCTTTTGGGGATCATTAGGGAGAAGCTATGAGCGGGGCAGGCACACCGGCAGAGGAATTAAGTCGCGCTCTGGATTCCACATCAGCTCACGGCAAGAAGATCGCCATAGTGGCAGCCAGTTGGCATGCAGAGATAGTTGAAGCGATGATCGAGCGCGCCGCGGCAGAGCTTAGACGTATGGGGGCAGCGGCAATTGAAGTCTTCCATGTTCCAGGCTCATTTGAGATTCCCGTCTTTCTAACAAATATCGTAGAGAATTTTGATGGGTTTATTGCTCTGGGGCTCGTTCTACGTGGAGAGACAGCACATTTCGAGTATGTCTGTTCGGGAGTAACACAGGGGATTGTTCAAATCTCTTTAGAATCTAAGAAACCGATCGCATTTGGGGTATTAATGTGCCAGAACCTTGAACAAGCGGTTAATCGGAGTGGTTTACCTGGCTCCGCCGAGGATAAAGGGGTGGAGTGTGCTCAAGCGGTAATTGCCACCTTAATCGCAATCGATTCTACTAAGGTTTCTTCGTGAAGAACTTTGATCAATTATGGATTGAACTTACTGCCAAGGCAGCGGCGAGGCCGGCGCAATCCGCGACCGTGAACGCATTAGATTCCGGCATTCACGCAATGGGAAAGAAGATCATTGAGGAAGCTGGGGAAGTTTGGTTAGCGGCCGAGCATGAGAGCGACGAGGCGCTAGCCCTTGAGATCTCCCAACTCCTCTTTAGGGTACAAATTGTGATGTTAGCTCGCGGGATCACTCCCGAAGACGTTTATAAAGTTCTGTAATTTCATAAAAGGAGAGCGTGATGCTTAAGGTAGCAATTCCCAATAAAGGATCACTCTCGGATTCTGCAATCGCTATGTTAAAAGAGGCGGGCTACCGCCAACGTAGTGATGCGCGTGACCTCACACTTATTGATCCTGAGAATGAAATTGAGTTCTATTACCTGCGTCCACGCGATATTGCGCTCTATGTTGCAAGTGGTGAGCTTGAAGTTGGTATAACCGGGCGAGACCTGCTCATCGATAGTGGGGCTCAAGCAGAAGAGGTACTTGCCTTAGATTTTGGTAAGAGCACCTTTCGTTTTGCCGCACCCATTGGTTTGAAAATCAGTGAGAGCGAGCTTTCCGGCAAACGCGTGGCTACGGCATATCCTGGACTTGTCGAGAGACATTTTGCGAAAATGAACATATCTGTCAAGGTCATTCGCCTCGACGGCGCTGTAGAGAGTTCGATTCGCCTCGGAGTCGCCGATGTCATAGCCGATGTGGTTTCCACCGGCGGGACTTTGCGCCAAGCCGGACTTGCCATCTTTGGTGAGACCATTTTACAAAGTGAAGCGATTCTCATAGAGCGCCCTGGTACAGATCGATCGAACGAGGTCGAAACGCTTTTACGCCGCTTGCAAGGAGTTGTGATCGCACGGCAGTACGTTCTGGTCGATTACGACGTTAAGTATGAGTACCTCGACGCCGCGTGTGCTCTTACACCGGGGATCGAATCGCCGACTATTTCGCCATTGCAGCGCAGTGATTGGAATGCGGTTCGTGCCATGGTGAAACGGAGTGACATCAATAGAATCATGGACGATTTGTGGAAGGTTGGTGCGCGCGGGATTTTAGTCACAGATATTCACGCCTGTCGTTTATAGCTGATAGCGCTCTATCTCCTCTTTTGGAACTCCGATAAGTTTCAGAACCCCGGTGAGATCTCCGTCAAGGATTGAAGCAGTAGCACCAGCAAGTACCACTGGCTTGGCGTTGAAGGCGATGCTTAAACCGGCAACAGCCATCATCCCCAGGTCATTTGCCCCGTCGCCAACCGCAACCGTGTTTGCAAGGGGAATCGACAACTCTCCTGCTAGTTCTTGTAAAAAAGTAGCCTTCGCCGCTCTGTCGATGATGGGGCCAATAGTTCTTCCAGTTAAAATCCCGGACTCAACTTCTAGTGAATTGGCTCTGAAATAGTCGACACCTACTGCCTCCAAGATTGGGGAGATTATATTTTCAAATCCACCAGAGACCACTGCTACGAGATCTCCCCGACCATGCAGAACGTCTACCATCCGTCGGGCGCCCATCGAAAGGGTGATCTCCGAGCGCACATTTTCAAAGATCTCTTCTGGCAAACCTTGAAGCAACGCAACTCTCAGGCGTAGGGAATCTTGGAAATCTAGCTCGCCTCGCATTGATTGCTCTGTGATAGCGGCCACCTCAGCGCCAACTCCGGCATGAGCGGCGAGTAGGTCAATGACCTCTTCCTGGATGAAAGTTGAATCCATATCTAAAACCACGAGAAACTTGCTCATCATCAACTATTACGCACCCGCTTCGGAGAAATCCATTGCCACATCCATGCCCGTTGAGAGTGAAAATGCGTTGATATCTTCTTCAATCGCGAGAACATGAGCGGGATCACAGGCAATGAGGATTCCGATAATCAAACGCCCCCGGAGAGTGATCTTTTGCACCTCTCGGATCTCCAGAGTAAAGGGTTGTAGCACGGACAGAAGGGCCTCCTCGACCCCAGGTTGGCTTGCGGCGGAGAGCAGAATAAGGGCCGTAAAATCATATTGTTGCTGAGCCATGTGGCGAAGATTAGCCTGTATCGGCCGTTGGAACGGTATCTTTTACTCTCGTGAGCCTTGTATTAGATTTCAAAGATGTATCGGTGATTCGCGAAGGAAAAACAATTCTTGGCCCAGTTTCATGGAGCGTCTCTCCTGGTGAACGCTGGGTGGTTCTTGGTCCCAATGGCGCTGGAAAGAGCACCCTCTTCTCCCTCGCGGGCTCCTTGATACATCCATCAAAGGGGGAGCTCTCGATATTAGGATCTCGCATGGGAGCAACAGATGTCTTTGAATTGCGTCCTCGGATCGGTATCACCTCAAGTGCGATAGAAGAGTTGATCCCGAGTGAGGAAAATGTGATGGATGTCGTGATGACATCCGCCTACGCTGTCGTAGGTCGTTGGCAGGAGAGTTATGACCTCTGGGATGAGTCGCGCGCAATGAGTTTGTTGACAATCCTTGGGATTCGCGACCTGAAGGAGCGCATCTTCAGCACTTTAAGTGAAGGTGAAAAGAAGCGAACTCTGATTGCTCGAGCGCTCATGCCAAATCCCGAAATTCTTCTCCTTGATGAACCCGCTGCCGGACTAGATCTCGCGGGACGTGAAGATCTCCTAGAGCGTTTGGATGCTCTTGCCGCCGACCCGACAAGTCCTGCCACGATTATAGTGACCCACCATGTTGAAGAAATCCCAATTGGAACCACACACTGCCTCCTTCTTCGTCAAGGAGTTGCCGTTGCACAGGGAGAGTTGAAGAACGTTCTTACTTCAGGAAATCTTTCAGAAGCCTTTGACCTTACGGTTCATGTTCAAGAAGATGGCGGACGCTACTTCGCGCGCGCCCAAGGTAGATAGGGAAGATGATGTTTCATTTTACATTTTTGCAAGCTGCGGTCACTGGTCTCGTCCAGGGGATTACTGAGTTATTTCCGGTCTCGAGTTTGGGCCACTCGGTATTAGTTCCGGCTTGGTTAGGAGGTTCATGGCGCGCTTTTTCGAATACTCCCCAATATCTACTCGTTGCAGTGGCGCTGCACTTAGCAAGCGCCGTCGCTCTCTTCATAGTCTTTGCTCCGCGCTGGATCACCATCCTTAAATCTCTCTTCACGTGGAGGACGGGAAGCTCAAGTTTCAAACTCTTCTGGCTCTTACTCCTAGGTACGATCCCAGTGGCTCTCATTGGCTTAGCCCTCAATAACTTCTTCCAGCGCAACTTTCAGAAGCCGCTCAGCGCTGCCATATTTCTCACTCTTAACGGCGTGATTCTCTTTGGAGCAGAACGATTAACTTCTCGACGCCATCCACACTCAGTGCCCGCGGATCAAAATCTCGCGATCGTAGAGCGTGTCTCCAGCGGTCAAGCGTTCATCATTGGCGTAGGACAGAGCGCGGCTCTCCTGGCAGGCATTAGCCGGTTCGGCGTCACCATCTCCTTTGGAATGCTCCGTGGCCTCTCACGCTCAGTTGCAGCAGATTTTGCCTTCCTTCTCTCATTCCCCGTGATTCTTGGCGCTTCAATCGTCAAGCTACCGAAATTGGGGCATGGAGCACTCTCTGGTTCTTATGGGGCGCTAACCTTGGCGGCGGGAGTCGCCTTCGTCGCCACCCTTTTTAGTGTCAAAGTATTAACCCGTTGGTTTAGGAGCAATTCTCTTCGCCCCTTTGCCGCTTACTCTCTTGTTGTTGGAGCAATCTCAATCGTGCGGTTTGGATTCTTCAACTGATGTTCGTTGGCCTAGGCACGGTAATAAATGTCGGAGCGATTGTTCTCGGGTCAACATTTGGGATTCTCGGTGGGGCACGTTTCCCAGATAAGTTGCGAATCCAAATAACCGATGTTCTCGGTTGTATCACGCTTATTAATGCGGCGGATAATTTACGAAGCATCTGGGCACAATCATTTACCTCTGCGGTACCCAGAGGATGGACAACGTTAGGCACACTAGCAGCCCTCATTTTAGGCGGGTTAGTCGGATACCTGCTTCACATTGAAGGGCGGTTAGAAGTTTTTGGTCAAAGTATCAAATCTAGATTTGGAAGACGGCATAAAGGCTCGTTTCTTGAGGGCTTCATGGCTGCATCTCTTCTCTTTGCGATAGGACCTTTGGCGATATTGGGAAGCATTAGTGATGGCATGCACGCTGGAATTAGCCAACTCGCTCTAAAGAGTACCCTCGATGGTTTTGCCGCAATGGCTTTTGCCAGCACCTTCGGCTGGGGAGTGGCCTTCTCGGTCATACCTCTTGCGATCTACCAATTCTCGTGGACGGCGATCGGGTATTTCTTGGGAGATATTCTGACCCAGTACCAAGTGCAGTCTCTGACGGCAGTTGGTGGAGTCTTGCTCTTTGGAATCGGATTGCGCTTGTTGAATATCAAATTCATAGCAGTAGGAGATCTCCTGCCCGCGCTAATATTTGCGCCACTAGTCGCACTAGCAGCGCACCAATTCATCTAAGGTAAGTCGGATCTCCTAGAACGTTGCAGCGTCGATTACGAAACGATACTTGACATCGCTCGCAACGGTCCGCTCGTAAGCCTCATTTATGTAATCAGCGCTGATCACTTCGACATCACTCAAAATATTGTGTTCCGCACAGAATTCCAGCATCTCTTGAGTCTGCGGTAGGCCACCGATCATCGAACCAGCAAGGGAGCGACGCAGGCGGAGCAGATTGAAGGCGCTCACTTCATACGGCTTGCCGGGAAGACCGATGACTACAAGGGTGCCATTTAATTTTAGGAGATTCAGATAAAGATTAATATCCAATTCAGCCGAAACGGTGTTGAGTATGAGATCGAAGCTCTCAGCTAGATCCGCCAAGACCTTGGGATCTTTGGTGACCACAAAGTGCTTAGCTCCCATCCGCTTGGCATCTTCCTCTTTTCCAGCTGAGTGTGAAAAGACCGTAACTTCTGCCCCCATTGCGGCGGCGAACTTGACACCCATGTGACCCAGCCCTCCGAGTCCAATAACGCCTACCTTGGAACCGGGGCCCGCCTTCCAATGGCGAAGGGGTGAGTAAAGGGTGATTCCAGCGCAGAGCAGCGGAGCTACACCCGACATCTCTAGCGAAGCAGGAATCTTAAATGCGTAATTTTCGTTGATGACAAATTTGTTGGAGTAACCTCCGAGAGCAACCGTAGTTCCATCGCGCTCAAATCCATTGTAAGTACCGGTCATTCCGTCAAGGCAATACTGTTCTTGCCCTACTACGCAATTTTCGCAGGTACCGCAAGAGTCAATAAATACTCCAACGCCAACCCGGTCTCCGACGGCAAATTTTGTAACTGAAGAGCCGAGAGCGCTCACGATACCGACAATCTCATGACCCGGAACCATTGGAAAAATCGCGTCGCCCCACTCCTCGCGCGCTTGATGAATGTCTGAATGGCAGATACCTGCATACAAGATATCGAAAGCGATATCCCCCTCGCGCAGGGCGCGGCGGTTGAAGGTAAAGGGTTGAAGAGGGGCGCTGGCCTGCAGCACTGCATATCCACGAGTTTCCATGGCGGCAAGGTATCGCAATTATCATAAGGATGCTCTGCCTACTCCGAGCCAACCAGTACTCAGTAGGAGACTCAGAAAGAACTAGTGTCCGAGAAGGGAGTTGAACCCTCAAGCCCTTGCGGGCACTAACACCTCAAGCTAGCGCGTCTGCCAATTCCGCCACCCGGACAGGTGCAGCCAAAGGGGGTGAGCCTGGCTGAGGGGGAAATGATACCAAGACAATCTTGGTCAAGGCGCCACTGCTACGGCAGAATACAGATATGGACACCACGGAACTCACTGCGCTAGAAGATGATTGCATTCAAATCCTCCAGGAACTTATTCGGATTCCGAGCGTTAACTATGGCGAAGGGAAGGGCGATGAAGAGGCGGTTGCCCGTTATGTCGTAGCAAAGTTGGCGGAAGTGGGAATTGAATCCGAGCTCATAGAGACAGGACCCAAGCGCTTCAATGTGGTGGCGCGAATTCCCGGCAGAGACTCCTCTCGCCCAGGCTTGGTGGTTCATGGTCACCTAGATGTGGTTCCCGCTAACGCAGCAGATTGGAGTTTTGATCCTTTTTGCGGAGATATCAAAGATGGATACGTGTTAGGTCGTGGAGCGGTCGACATGAAAGATGGAGATGCGATGTTCCTCTCCATCATCCGTTCTTGGGCCCGCACAGGTTATGTTCCGCCTCGCAATATTTTGCTGATCTTCTTCGCCGATGAAGAGGCCGGCAGCACCTTCGGCTCTCATTGGATGGTTGATAACCGACCTGAGATTTTCGCCGGTTATACAGAGGCCATCTCTGAAGTGGGTGGATTCTCCGTCACCATTACAGGGGGGCATCGTCTCTACTTCATTGAGACCGCAGAAAAAGGAATCCAGTGGATGGAGATAACCGCACGGGGAACAGCGGGACACGGATCTTTTATTAATGGAGATAATGCGGTCACCAAACTAACAAAAGTCGTCTCACGCATAGGAACGCATATTTGGCCCCAACGTGAGACGGCAACGGGTGCTAAGTTCTTTGGGAAGATTGCGGAGTTAACTGGCGAGGAGTACAACCCGGCTCGGGCCACCGACCTTTTACGTCACATTGGGGGCGCCGCACGAATGATGGGGGCGACCACGCAGAACACTGCCAACCCATCTATGTTGAACGCTGGTTATAAAGCAAACGTTATTCCGGGCTCAGCCTCTGCAGTGGTGGATGGTCGCTTCTTGCCTGGCTTCGAACATGAGCTTGAAGAGACGATGCGCCAACTGGTTGGAGATGATGCAGAGATTTCAGTGCAGGTCCGCGATAAAGCTCTAGAAGTCGATTTCTCCGGACCACTCGTTGAGGCCATGAGCGCCGCAATTTTGTCGCAAGATCCCGGGGGAATTCCCGTGCCTTACTTGTTCAGCGGAGGAACCGATAACAAGGCGCTTAGCGATCTTGGAATTGTTGGTTATGGATTCTCACCGCTTCGCTTGCCACCCGACCTAGATTTTTTTGCGCTCTATCACGGGGTAGATGAACGAGTTCCTGTTGAAGGTGTGAAATTTGGAGTCCGAGCGCTACTCCATTTCTTAGAAAACTGTTAACTAGACCGCTAACTGGACCTTCACTATTAGGAGCAACTAATAGGAGCAACTAATAGGAGCAACTATTAGGAGCGCGGCGAAGATATCTCATCAAGCGCATCACGGACCTGCGACGGGATTTCAATCTCTTCAACGGAGAGGGCGCCACGCAACTGAGCGCCGGTACGCGCTCCAACGATAGCGCTGGCAACTCCTGGCTGATCCCTGACCCAACTCAAGGCCACCTCAGTGGGGGAGTAGCCCAACCCTTCAGCTGCCACAGAGACGGCATCGACTATAACGCGTGCCCGTTGGTCCATATAAGGCGCGACAAAGGCCGAGAAATGGGGGCTAGCTCCCCGCGAATCGGAGGGCGTTCCAGAGCGATACTTACCAGTCAGAACTCCGCGCCCAAGCGGCGACCACGCGATAAACCCGGTACCAACTTCTTTGCATGCAGGTAGGAGTTCAAATTCGGCGGCTCTGTTGAGGAGGGAGTACTCCGATTGAACAGAACTGAGAGCAACCTTGCCAAAGAAGGGATTCTGAATTGTTGCCGCTCTGGCCATCTGCCACGATGCAAAATTTGAGACACCGACATACCTGACACGACCACTCGAAACTGCAAAGTCTAGAGCGGATAAGACCTCTTCCAGAGGGGTCACGGGATCCCATTGGTGAACTTGCCAGAGATCAACATAATCAACGCCGAGTCGATCCAAGGAGCCATCTAAATCACCAAGTAAAGATGCTCGCGAATTGTTTATCGACCGCTCTCCAGATTTAAATGAAACGCCCGCCTTAGTTGCAATGGTGATCTCATTACGATCCACCAAAGTACCCAAGAAACCTCCGATTACTCGTTCCGAATCGCCATCGCCATAGACAGCTGCCGTATCTATAAAACTTCCACCAGCGTCCAAATAAGTTCGCAATTGGTTGGCCGCCTCGTGCTCATCGGTATCCCGACCCCAAGTCATAGTTCCTAGCCCAATGCGTGAAAGTTGAAGGCCAGTTCGTCCCAAGGTCCGCATCTCCATGAGGTGACCCTAGCAACCTGGTGCAGCAAATCTCGGCAATCTAGGTAATCTAGGAGCATGGCCAAGTCTCAGAGTTGCGAAGTGATCCTTCTTCGCCACGCTCATTCCACCGCCAATTTGAAGGGGGTACTGGCAGGTCGTGACAATAGAGTCGCGCTCTCACCACGCGGAAAGCGGGAGGCGCAAGATCTAGCCGACTTTCTCGAACGCTATGAATTTGATGCTATCTACAGCTCTCCGCTGCGCCGCTGCCGCGAGAGCATCGCACCACTCCTTGAGCGAAGCAGCGCCACAGCTACATATCTGGATGGCCTTATCGAGATGGAGTACGGACAGTGGTCCGGTAAATCTTTAGCGCTTCTAGCGAAAGAGGATCTCTGGAAATCTATCCAGTCGCGTCCTAGCATGGTGAGGTTTCCACGCGGCGAGAGTTTCTCTGAGATGTCAGTTCGTGCCAACCAGGCGGTTCAAGAGGCAGCGCAGGGGCGAAAGCGGATACTGGTAGTTTCACATGGAGATGTCATCAAATCCATCGTTGCATTTCATCTGGGGCTCGCCTTAGATCAATTCCAACGAATTTCCATAGATCCAGCTTCCATCACAACTCTTCGTCTTCCCACCTCTCAGGTCCTCTCCGTCAACGTCACCTCTCACCTCTCTAAGGTTGAGCGCGGGCAGCTCCGTAGGCGCGATAAATTTTCACTCGGTGGGGGGCAGGGAGAGATATGAGTCGATTCATCTATAGCCATGAGCACGTAACGCGATGCATAGTGGGTACCGTCGGTCTGCCGGGAGAGCGACAGTTCTTTCTGCAAGTGAGTTCTCCCCAAGAAACTACATGCGTAGCTATCGAGAAATCTCAAGCAATTGCTCTCTCTGAGAGGTTGCGTCTCATGATGCGCGAACTACGCCGCAACCAATTGGCTAGTCTGGATGAACTCAATATTGTGAGTGAACGAGATGACACTGCACTTGAATTTCCCATCACGGAGGATTTTCGAGTTGGAGTAATCGGAATTAGTTGGGAGCAAGAGACGCAGCGAATTTTGATCGAAGCACAGGCGATTGGAGATGAGACTCTTACGGAGCTTCTCGATGAGGATGAGGCGCTTCTCATCGAAGACGCACCAGACTTGCTCTCCTTTAAATTGAGAATTCACCAAACCCGCGCATTCTGTGATCGCACCGATGCGATAGTTGCCGCTGGCAGACAACCCTGCCCCTTCTGCGGATTGCCTATCGATCCTTCGGCTCATCTCTGCCCCCGAGCAAATGGATATCGCCGTTGATTCCAACGCAAGAGATTATTCGCACTGGTGAGATGCGCGTAGAGGGGCGTTTTGTAGATGCCTCCAACGCCACACTCTTCGCCCAATGCGTGATAGGTGAAGATAAAGTCGCTGTTATCTACAAACCCGTAGCGGGGGAACGCCCACTATGGGATTTTCCGGATGGGAATCTTGCCCAGCGAGAATTGGCTGCGTACCTTCTTTCGGAATCTCTCGAACTTCATCTTGTCCCGTTCACCATCGTGCGAGAGGGTCCATTTGGAGTAGGCATGGTGCAGGAGTGGATCGAGATTGATGAGGAGTTGGATATTGTCGAACTCGCGCAGGGTCAGAGTGAGCGGATGCGGGATCTTGCGATATTTGACGCCATCATTAACAATACCGATAGGAAATTCGGGCATATATTGCCAACTGCCGGCGGTGAGGTCTTTGGTTGCGACCACGGCGTGACTTTCCATGAAGATCCGAAGTTGCGGACCGTCCTTTGGCAATTTTCAAAGATGGAGTTATCAGAACGTGAGGTGGCGCTCTTACTCCGGGCCAAAATGGTGGCGCACGAACTGCTTCGCGAATTAATAACTGAGAGTGAAATCTTGGCTCTGCAGAAGAGGATCGATTCCCTAATAGCGGAAGGAACCTTTCCGGAGCCGAGCGAAGAGTGGCCACCCGTCCCCTGGCCACCTTTTTAGATAGCCTTAGAACCTATGGAAATTTTAGAGAACCCTTGGCCTAATCCGACGCTAGCAACAATCAAGGTCGAGGTTGGAGCCCTCCACCTTGAGAGTACGAGTGGTACTTTCTCAATGGAGCCCGGCTCAACTCAACGTATGTATGTCTGTGGGATTACTCCCTACGATGCAACTCACCTTGGGCATGCAGCGACGTATCTGACCTTTGATCTGATTAATAGGTACGTACAGCTGAGTGGAGGTCGCGTTGACTTCGTAGAGAACATTACAGATATCGATGAGCCACTCCTTGAGCGAGCGCTGCGAGATGGGACTGACTGGCAAAGCTTGGCACAGACAGAGACCGAACTCTTTGCCGCTGATATGACCGCGCTGCGCATTCTGGCACCGCAATGGTTTGTTCCAGCAACGCAGACCATGGATCTTGTGGAGAGCGCAATTACTGTGATGCACGAGCGTGGCTACGTTTACAGCCTCGAGGGAGATCTCTACTTCAGAGTTTCACCCTTTCTCTCTCGCCTTCCATACCCTTTGCCGGAGTGTTTAGCCATCTTTGCTGAACGCGGAGGTGATCCAGAGCGAAATGGCAAGGAACATCCTTTGGATCCCGTCCTTTGGATCGCTAATCGGAAGGATGAACCCGGTTGGGTCTCTACTCACGGCTTTGGACGTCCTGGTTGGCATATTGAATGTGCGGTTATTAGTCTGCGATATCTTCTCGGAGAGAGTTTTCTCAACGGAGATCCAGAGCGTGCCTCCCTCATTGATCTGCAAGGTGGAGGTCGCGACTTGATTTTTCCGCACCACTTCATGTCAGCAGTTCAGGTGGAGGCCATCACCGGCCAACCCTTTTCCAGAGGATATGTCCACACCGGGTTTATCGGACTTGAAGGTGAGAAGATGAGCAAGAGCAAGGGCAACCTAGTCTTTGTCTCCAAACTCCTGCAAAGCGGTGTCGACCCAATGGTGATTCGTCTTGCACTCCTCAGCGATCACTATTCGAAGGATCGCATGTGGAGCTCTGCAAGACTCGCGCAGGCGACAGAGGAGGCGGCTCGGATTAGAGCGGCGCTCTCTCGAAACGAGGTTGCCCCTACCTCTGAAACTGCTGCTGCCATCGTAAAAGCGCTGAGCGAGAACTTAAATACTCCCAATGCTTTAGATGCGATCTTCGAATGGGTCGCCGTCACTGAGAGCGGAGGAGTTGGTGGATCTGCTGGTGAGATCGCTCGACTCCTTGACAGCGCTCTGGGTTTAGCCTTCTAGGCTAAACTCAACCCCTTATGAAGCAAATCTCCCCGCTGCGCGCTGCCCTGCAGGTTCGCACAATCATCGCTGACGGAGCAATGGGAACGATGCTCCAGGCCGCAAATCCCACTTTAGAGGATTTCCAGGGGCTAGAAGGTTGCAACGAGATCCTTAATGTCTCCCGCCCCGACATTGTGAAGGCGGTGCATCGGGAGTATTTGGATGTCGGGGTAGATGCAATCGAGACAAATACCTTTGGCGCCAATTTTGCCAACCTCGCTGAATATGGCATAGAGGATCGGATTTACGAGTTAGCCGTGGCTGGGGCGAGGTTAGCCCGTGAAGTGGCAGATGAGTACAGCACCCCCAAAAAACCACGTTTCGTGCTCGGCTCCCTTGGACCCGGGACCAAGCTTCCGACCCTTGGTCATACCAGCTATGAAAAATTAAAAGAGGCATACGCCCTTGCTGCACGCGGTCTTGTTGACGGGGGAGCAGATGCACTTCTCATCGAGACAACGCAGGATCTTCTCCAGGCCAAGGCAGCGGTCAACGGAGCACGATCAGCCATTGATGCCTCCGCCAGGGACTTGGTTCTCATCGTTCAGGTTACAGTTGAAACAACGGGCACTATGTTGCTTGGCTCGGAGATTGGCGCCGCGCTCAACGCGCTTGAGCCTCTCGGGGTTGATGTGATCGGACTTAACTGTGCGACCGGGCCTGCCGAGATGAGTGAGCATCTACGAGCACTCTCGCAAGGCTCTCATGCTCAAATCTCCGTCATGCCAAATGCGGGCCTGCCTATCTTGGGCAAAGATGGAGCAGAGTATCCACTGACAGGTCCAGAGCTCGCCAAGTACCTCGCGGATTTTTGCAAAAATTACGGGGTATCGCTGGTTGGTGGCTGTTGTGGCACTACGCCTTCGCACCTCAAAGAAGTCGTAGAGCTCCTAGAAGGATCTGAAATCATCACGAGGGCTCCACATATTGATCGCGGCGCTAGTTCGCTCTATCAATTCGTTCCTTTTCGTCAGGAGCTCTCATATCTCTCCATCGGGGAGCGGACCAATGCAAATGGATCGCGGGCCTTTCGCGACGCCTTACTGAAAGAGGATTGGCAATCGTGCATTGAAATCGCGCGAGATCAAATTCGCGACGGCGCCCACATGCTCGATCTTTCTGTTGATTATGTGGGACGAGATGGTGTTAAAGATATGCAAGAGTTGGCATCACGTTTGGCAACGGCATCAACGCTGCCCATAGTCCTCGATTCCACGGAGCCCGCGGTCTTGAAAGCTGGACTGGAACACTTGGGTGGTCGCAGCGTGATCAACTCTGTGAATTATGAGGACGGCGATGGCCCGACCTCACGCTTTGCTCGCATAATGCCCTTGGTCCAGGAACACGGTGCAGCGGTCGTAGCGCTCACCATTGATGAAGAAGGCCAAGCGCGAACGGCGGAATGGAAGTTGCGTGTTGCAACTCGTTTGATCGAGGACCTCACCGGCAATTGGGGAATGAATGTGGGGGACATTTTGATCGATTGCCTTACATTTCCAATAGCCACCGGGCAAGAAGAGACGCGCAAAGATGGAGAGGAGACCATCAGCGCCATTCGAGCTCTTAAGGCAAAGTATCCCGAAGTACAGACCACTCTCGGAGTTAGCAATGTTTCCTTTGGCTTAAACCCCGCGGCGCGCATCGTGTTGAATTCAGTCTTCTTGTCGGAGGCGGTTAAGGCCGGTCTCGATTCAGCAATCGTCCACCCCTCTAAGATCACCCCGATCGCACGAATTGATGCTCGAGCCCTCGAAGTAGCCCTCGACCTTGTATATGATCGCCGCGCCTTTGATGAGAGTGGCGAATGCACATATGACCCACTCACCGTATTTCTACAACTTTTTGATGGAGTTGCCGCTACTTCGACCAAGATCTCACGTGCCGCTGAACTAGCAGCACTTCCCTTGACCGATCGCCTTGAGAGACGCATCGTTGATGCTGAGAAGGTTGGTCTTGAGGCGGATCTCAACGAAGCCTTGGCTTGCGGGCTAAAGCCTCTGGCCATCATCAACGATCACCTCCTCTCTGGAATGAAGGTGGTGGGGGAGCTCTTCGGCAAAGGTGAGATGCAACTGCCTTTCGTCTTACAGAGTGCAGAAGTCATGAAGCTATCTGTGGCTATCCTTGAACCACATATGGAGAAGAGCGATGATGAAGGTCGCGGAAAGATTCTCTTGGCAACTGTTAAAGGTGATGTGCACGATATTGGTAAAAATCTCGTCGACATCATTCTCTCTAATAATGGATACACGACTGTGAATATTGGAATCAAACAGAGCATCAACCAGATCATAGATGCCGCCCAAGGGAACAACGTTGATGTGGTGGGAATGAGTGGACTCCTAGTCAAATCCACCGTCATCATGAGAGAAAATCTACAAGAGCTTGAAAGTCGGGGCTTAGCTGAACGCTGGCCAGTGATTCTTGGTGGCGCAGCGCTAACGCGCTCTTTCGTAGAGGAAGACCTTTCAAATATTTTTCCCGGCACGGTGCGATACGCAAAAGATGCATTTGAAGGTTTGAAATTGATGGACGCCATGATCGGAATGAAGCGAGGGGTGGAAGGTGCGCAACTTCCAGCGCTTCGAGAGCGGCGAACACCACGAATTAATCGAGTTCAGAGCGGTGCGCTAGATACTGTTCGATCTGATGTGGCGACAGATAATTTTGTTCCCACACCTCCCTTTTGGGGTTCGCGCATCGTGAAGGGAATCGCACTCTCTGATTACCTCCCTATGCTTGATGAACGCGCTCTTTTCATGGGGCAGTGGGGCCTCAAAGGTGCGCGCGGTGAATATGAAGCGATGGCTGAAAGTGAAGGTCGACCGCAGTTGCGCGCCCTTTTAAACCAAGTGCAATCTCAAGGATGGCTAAATGCTGCAGTCGTCTACGGATATTTCCCTTGCTACAGCGAGGGAAATGACTTGGTAATCCTGCATCATGAGGGAGATTTGCAGGGGCAGGAGAGGGTTCGATTCTCCTTTCCTCGTCAAGGCCGTGATCGACGTCTCTGCTTGAGTGATTACTTCCGCTCCAAAGAGAGCGGAGTGATTGACACGGCCGCCTTTCACATTGTTACGATGGGTGAGTCAGCGAGCAAGGCTACTGGCGAACTCTTCGCCGCCAACGAGTATCGCGAGTATCTCGAGCTCCATGGTCTTTCCGTTCAACTCACCGAAGCGTTGGCAGAACACTGGCACGCCCGCATCCGAGAAGAGCTTTCGATCTCTCGGGAAGATTCAAAAGATATTGTTTCCATTTTGGATCAGGGCTACCGCGGCTCTCGATACTCCTTTGGATACCCCGCCTGCCCTGATATTGAACAGCAGATCCAACTCTGCCAACTTCTCGAACCTGAACGAATCGGTGTTCTGCTTTCAGAGGAGTTCCAACTGCACCCAGAACAATCTACAAGCGCAATTATTGTTCATCACCCCGAAGCCAAATACTTTAATGCGGTGTGATGATGGGAGCTAGGGATTTACAGGCAGTGCTTTGGGATATGGATGGAACACTGATTAATTCCGAGCCTTTCTGGTTGATCGCAGAGAGAGCGTTAATGTTGCGTTTTAATCATCAGTGGACAGATGCAGACCAAGCTCTCTGTATTGGTGGACCACTCCCAAAGGTGGGGGCTTATATGTCTTCTCTCTCAAAGGGAGCAGCCAGTGCCGAATATTTTGAGACTGAACTCGTCCGAATGGTTGCTGAGCAATTTGCAACTGGTTTGGATTTCACTCCTGGTGCGCGTGAACTTATCTACGCTATTGCCGAGGCCGATATTCCCATGGCCTTAGTCTCAGCTAGTCCACGTCTGCTCGTTGATTCTGCGATCGCTCTCTTGCCTGCCGGTACATTCATTACTTCGGTTTCCAATCAAGATGTAAGGGTTAGTAAACCCGATCCAGAAAGCTATCTACTGGCTGCAGAGCGACTTAACGTGGATATTGAGAACTCTCTCGTCATTGAGGATTCGAAGACCGGAATAGATTCTGGTTTGGCTAGTGGCGCGGTGGTTCTTGGTATTCCACACATCATTACCTACCCTCCCACCTCACGGTTACATCTCCGTAAAGATTTGCTAGGTCTTTCAATTTTAGATATCCGGGACATATTCTCCCACGAGAGTCAAGAGGAACATGATGCGACCAGAATTTGATTATGGAGATCGAGTTCAACTCTCAGATGCAAAGGGAAAATTGCACACGATTACCCTCAAGGAGGGGGGCGAATGGCACACCCACAAGGGTTGGATAATTCACGATCAGATAGTCGGAATGGCGCAAGGCTCCGTTGTCGAAACTACCGCGGGATTGAAATTTCTCGCCTTTAAACCTCTGTATGGAGATTATGTTCTCTCAATGCCACGCGGTGCGACAATTGTTTACCCAAAGGATGCTGCTCTCATCGTTGGCTTTGCCGATATAGCCCCCGGGTTACGAGTTCTGGAAGCCGGGGTCGGATCGGGGGCATTGACCATCGCCCTTCTTCGTGCGGTTGGCCCTGCCGGGGCTGTTGACTCCTTTGAAAGGCGACAAGAGTTTGCCGATATAGCCACGCGCAATGTCACCGATTATTTCCAAGGCAACCCAACTAATTGGTCACTCACCCTTGGCTCATTGCAAGATAAAGCAACAGAAGAGAAATACCACCGAATGGTTCTCGACATGCTTGCGCCGTGGGAGTGTGTGCAGTTAGCCGACGATGTGTTGCATCCAGGAGGAGTGCTACTTGCCTATGTGGCAACAACGACCCAGCTATCCGCAATGGCTGAGGCGATCAAAGAGTCGGGTCGATTTACTGAACCCGAGAGTAGCGAGTCAATTATTCGACAATGGCATCACGAAGGTTTAGCCGTTCGCCCAGTCCATAGAATGATCGGGCACACTGGATTTTTGATTCAAGCAAGACGCCTTGCGCCCGGCGTCACGGCGCCGTTACGAAGGCGCCGTCCCTCGAAGGGTGCTTATGGACTTCCAGAGGATGAAGCCATTATTTAACTATTTGACGCCGAGTAGGTCAACTACAAAGACGAGAGTCTCGTTAGCTGGAATATTCCCTGCCCCTTGAGCGCCGTAGGCCAAAGCTGGAGGAATGATAAAGAGTCTGCGTCCTCCGATCTTCATGCCCGGGATTCCCTTCTGCCAACCAAGAATCAGATTGCTCAAGGGAGCGGTGAAAGGTTGACTCGTCCAAGAGGTTTGATAAACCATCCCAGTCTTCCACGACATGACAACATACTGTGCGGTGACCGTCGAGGAGGTGAGGGCGGCCTTGCCCTTGCCCACGATGATCTCTTTGGTGATCAAAGTGGTAGGTGCGGCACCAGTTGGTTTACCGATAACGGGTGCAACACCAGGGTGGTTAGAAACCGTCGGAAGATTGGTAGTCACTTTTGCCTTTCCGGTCATGTGAGAGGAGACAGGGGAAGCGCTAGCGATGGAAGGCGCTGCGATACTGAGAACGGCCAAAACCACCGCGCCAAAGCGCACGCGAGTTGTAGGGTAAAAATTCATGATTTGCTCCTTCATAATCTGGATAGAACAGCGAGAAATGCACTGTGGGGATACTAGCAAACGCCTAGAGTATGGGTGTGTCAGACCAGAAGACAGAGCGCCTCATCAATCTCACGATGGCCCTGCTTGCCACTAAGCGTTTTCTCAGCAAGAGTGAGATCTTTGCAACCGTTGCTGGCTACTCCGGGAATATGCAGACCATGGAGCGGATGTTTGAACGTGACAAGGATGATCTGCGTGCACTTGGAATCACTATTCACGTGGGGAGCCATGACCCCCTATTTGAGGATGAGTTGGGCTACCGAATCCTTGAAAACGAGTACGAGTTAGCGTTAGGGCCATTAACTCCGAGCGAACTCTCATATCTCTCCTTGGCAGCCACCATCTGGCGAAATCAACTCTTCGCAACGAGCGGCGCACAGGCCCTCCTAAAAGTTGACGCGCTAGCAGGAACTGCTCTCCGCGAAGATTTCGGTCACGCAACGCTCACGCTCGAAAATGAGACACCGTTGTTCCCGGCCCTCTGGGAGGCGATAACAAGCCTTCGCAGTATCTCCTTTACCTATCGGAGCAGAACCATTTCAAAGAGGCGGCTTTCACCCTACGGTCTGACTCTCTGGCATGGCTCTTGGTACTTGGTTGGATTAGACCTCGACAGGGTCGAGATCCGCGTCTTTAAAGTCTCACGGATCACCTCTGAAATCATCTTTGAATCGCCGCCTCAATCATTTGCGATTCCAGATGGCTTCTCCATTGCAGATCATTTGATTATGTTAAACACCCGAGAATCCACCAACTTCACGGCGCGAGTACGGGTGGGGCGCTGCCAAACTCTGCGGAGCAGCGCCCAAGTAACGAATATTGATGGCGAGTGGGATCGAATCCAGTTTACCTTGGGTAGCAACTGGCTCGACCAACTTCTCTGGTTTGGTGGAGATCTGGTTTTGGAGAGTCCAGCCGACTGCGTCGCAGAGTTGATAGAAGTTTTGCGGAGCAAGTTGTGAAAGAAGGCGCCCTGGATCGGGTAGCGCGCGCGCTCAATTTGATTCCTTTTATTTCTCACAATCCTGGGCTTTCGGTTCTACAAATTGCCGAAAGGTTCAACTCGACACCTGCACAAATCTCAAAAGATTTGTCACTTCTGCATATGTGCGGGTTACCCGGTTACACCCATCTAGAACTCCTAGATATTGATTACGAGGACCCCGAATACGTTTCGGTAAAAGATGCGCAGGTATTAGATCAACCGCGCTCATTAACGCAGGTTGAAAGCTTGACTCTCGTTCTAGGACTTCAGGTGCTCTCCGAATTGTCCACTGATCAAGAGGAGCGCGCCGCTATAACGAGTTTGCAAATGCGTATCGGTTCACTTGCTGGAGATCAGATAGCCTCGCAGATAACTATCACCGACGCGATCGAGGAGTCGGCGACACCTACCATAGCCGCGATAGCCGCTGCGATAGCTGTAAGTCAGTTCTTAACGATTGAGTACAACTCTGCTTCGAGTGACTCTCTCACTTCTCGCAAGATTTTTCCGTTATCACTCTCATTTCTCAATGGAATTGCGTACCTGCGAGCCATTGCAGTGCGGGAGGGAGAAGAGCGCACCTTCCGTATAGATCGCATTGTGGGGCTCTCCCTCGATGGGATTGATACTTCTTATCTAACCAAGTACGCCGGTCTAGGTCAGGCGAGTGGACATGAGGATCTCGAGGTCGAGATGGGCAGCGATGGCCTCTTTTTTATTGAAAAACATAACGAAATCGTTACTTCATTCACCGAGGGTGGTGAGACATACCGAATCGTGCTACGAGTAACTCCAGGGGAGTGGATCATCCGCACCCTTTTATCCTGGTCAAGCCCCGTAACCGTTGTGCGGCCCAGTGACCTTGCCGCGCAGTTGCGCCAACGAATCACCAGCGCGCTGGCCAATTACCAGTAAGATTGCCGCACCTCGAGATTGGAAAATAAATGGGAGACCTTAAGCCCTGGCACATCCTGATTATCGTTGTTGTCTTCGTTGTTCTCTTTGGAGCAAAGCGACTTCCCGATTCAGCCAAATCGGTAGCTAAATCGCTCCGAATTTTTAAGGATGAGATAAAGACCCCTGAAGAGAAGAAATCAGATGGCGGTTCTTCTTCAACTCCTTCCAACTAGGAAGTAGTGAGTGACCACTGAAGATAGTGGTCGGATGTCGCTGCTGGAGCACTTTCGAGAGCTCCGCAAGCGCGTTGTCCGTGCTGCGCTATCAATTGCCATTTTCGGCGTTCTTGGATGGATTTTTTACCCCAAGATCGTTCGAATACTCACCAAACCAGTGTGTGATCTCTCTCGTGCTGCTTCAACGCCGCACCACTGCGGAGTTCTCTATATAGATGGGGTACTCGGACCTCTCAATTTACAAATATCTGTTGCCATTGTCACCGGAGTAATACTCTCCTCTCCAATTTGGCTTTACCAACTCTGGGCTTTCGTAGCTCCCGCACTGCACCGCCGCGAGAAAAAGTACTCGATTCTCTTTATAGCAACTGCCACTCCATTTTTCGCCGCGGGAGCCGCGCTCGCCTACTGGATTCTTCCCGTGGCAATCAAGGTTCTCTTGGGATTCACGCCTACTACGTTGACCAATCTGATCAAATTTAGCGACTACCTGACCTTCGTCCTTCATCTTATTTTGGTCTTTGGATTGGCTTTCGAGCTTCCCGTATTCCTAGTGGCCCTCAATTTTGCAGGCGTAATCTCCGGCAGATCAATTTTGAAGCCGTGGCGTATCGCGGTCTTTGGTATCACTCTATTCTCGGCCACCTTCGTACCCACTAGTGACCCTTTTACGATGGGCGTGCTCGCGTTACCTCTCGTTGGCTTCTACTTCCTAGCCGGTGGGATTGCGCTCTTGAATGATCGTCGCCGCGCCGCCAAGAGAGAAGAGTGAAGGCGCTAGTTGCCATTAATCCCAAATCGGGCAATGGCAAGGGAGCGCAGTTCGGGGCAAGACTTCGCCGCCACTTCGCTAACTCTGCCGATGAGATCACCTTTGTCGAAGCGAGATCGCGTGAAGAATCACTTTTAGAGATAGAAAACGCTCTCGATCACCAGCACTTTGAGCTTTTAATCTCAGTTGGAGGCGATGGATTTGTACACGATCTCTTACCGCTACTCCTAAAATTTGACCTGCCAGTCCTCGTTCTTCCTGCTGGTAGCGGCAATGATTTTGCAAGATCTTTAGGAACTTATAATTTGAAGTATGAAGAGGCACTAACCCTTCCAATTACTAGGCCTCCTTCACGCATTGATGTAGGAATTATCTCCCATGAGGGCCGCGAGACTCCCTTTGTTCAGATACTCAGTACCGGTTTTGATTCCGTCGTCAATGAACGTGCCAATAATTTTAAAATGATCTCGGGAAAGAATAAGTACGTGATCGCTGTGCTCGCAATGGTCTGGAAATTTCGTGCAATTCATTTCACTATTACCATCGATGGCATAAAGCAAGAGCGCCAAGCCATGTTGGTCTGTATCGCAAATGGTTCCAGCTACGGAGCGGGCATGAAGATAGTTCCACAAGCTGTAGATGACGACGGCCTGTTAAATGTCATGGTGGTTGACCAGGTGAACCCATTGCGTCTACTGATGGTCTTCCCACGTGTCTTCTTTGGCAGACACGTGAATCACCCTAAAGTGCACTTCTTCACTGGGAGTGAGATCACCGTTACCGGTAAGACAAAAGCTTATGCCGATGGAGAGAGTATCTCCGACCTGCCTATCCATGTGCGGCTTTCTGATCGCTCGCTGCAAGTATTTCGCGCATGAGCACGCCAGCTGAGAGGTATGCTGCGGAGCAACTTCGGAATTCCTTCAAGGAGACAACAGCTTTTGCCGCAAAATTTGATTTTCCATTAGATGATTTTCAGATCAGTGGGTGTCACTCACTTGAATCAGGCAGGGGAGTCCTTGTAGCTGCACCAACCGGCGCAGGAAAGACTGTTGTGGGCGAGTTCGCTGCTTATCTGGCGATGTCCCAGGGCAAAAAATGTTTCTATACCGCCCCTATAAAGGCCCTTTCAAATCAGAAGTTCGCTGATTTCAAAGAGATGTTCGGGGAGAAGAACGTAGGGCTATTAACTGGTGACACAAGTATCAACTCTGAGGCCAATATCGTTGTCATGACCACCGAAGTCCTCCGAAATATGATTTATGCAGATTCGCGTACTTTGAGTAATTTGCAATTTGTAGTCATGGATGAGGTCCATTATTTAGCGGATAAGTTTCGGGGAGCTGTTTGGGAGGAGATTTTGATTCATCTTCCAGAAGCAACCCAGGTTGCCTCACTCTCTGCCACCGTTTCCAATGCGGAAGAGTTTGGGGATTGGCTCAATGAAGTCCGTGGAAATACCGATGTTATCGTCTCGGAAAATCGCCCTGTCCCGCTTTATCAACATGTTCTCTTTAACACCCGCCTCCTTGACCTCTTCGTGGATGATGGGCGTGTCAACCCCGAGATCGTCCGCTTGGAGAAGGAGAGCTTTCGAAATACGCGAGGTGCAGTTTCAGGCCATAAGGGCCATAAGGGTCAGGGTCGAAATTCGGGGTGGAATGATCGTGGTCCCTCCGTCAAGCAAATGTCGCGGCCTGAGGTAATCGAGAAATTGGATCGTGAAGGGTTGCTACCTGCCATCACCTTCATCTTCTCTCGAAATGCTTGTACTGCCGCCGTTCATCAATGTCTCGTTGCAGGAATTCGGCTAACTAATGCCGAGGAGCGCAGCCAGATCCGTGAGGTGGTATTTCGTGCTACCGCAAATATTCCCGAGGAAGATCTCGTCGTACTCGGCTTTTCCGAATGGTTGGAGGGTTTAGAGCGCGGTATTGCAGCGCACCATGCTGGATTACTTCCATCTTTTAAGGAGACTGTCGAGGAGTTGTTTCAACGCGGATTAGTTAAGTGTGTATTTGCCACCGAAACTTTAGCCCTTGGAATCAATATGCCAGCACGCACGGTAGTTCTCGAAAAGTTGGTGAAGTGGAATGGTGAAGCGCACGTGGCTATTTCACCGGGGGAGTTCACTCAGTTAACCGGCCGGGCGGGTCGCCGCGGGATTGATATCGAAGGAAATGCCGTTATTTTGTGGAGCAAAGATATCGACTCTGGCTCCGTTGCTGGACTGGCATCCACTCGTACATATCCTTTGAAAAGTAGTTTTAGGCCGAGTTACAACATGACAATTAATCTTATTTCACGCTTTGGAAGTGTCAGTGCCCGCGAATCTCTCGAATCATCTTTTGCGCAGTACCAAGCCGATAAGGCAGTTGTTGGATTAGCTCGCCAGATTAAACGCAACGAGAAAGCCACTTCGGAACTTCGGGAAACCATGATCTGCCATGCCGGCGATTTTGAGGAGTATGCAGAGATCCGATCTGAAATTAAGGCCGTCGAGAAGTCTTTCGCAAAACTCACGAAAGCTAAGAGAATCCTTGCCGAAGAGGAACTTATTGCCGCCCGCAAAGCGCTACGTTCCCACCCTTGCCATTCGTGCGGAGATCGCGAATCGCATTTGCGAATCGCAGAGAAGGTTGATCGCTTAGAGCGTGAAACCCGCGGACTCGAAGAACGTGTCAGTGACCGCACAGACCTCATCGCAAAAAGATTTGATCGAGTCCAGATTATGCTGGAACGCTCGGGATATTTGCAGGGTGGGCAGATCACCGAATGGGGAGTACTTTTGGCGAAGATCTATGGCGAGACGGATCTTCTCATTGCCGAACTAATCAAGCGCGGGAGCTTCGATATGCTTGAAGGAGCAGAATTGGTCTCCGTCTTGTCGGCGCTAGTTTTTGAGGCGCGCCGTGATGAATCACCTAAGATCCCCAAAGGCGCTGTCGAAGAGGCGCTCAATGACATGATCCATCAGTGGTCGCAAATCCAAAGCAACGAGATTGAAATTGGATTGCAGCCGATGCGCGAGCCAGATCTAGCCTTTTGCTGGGCTTCTTACCGCTGGGCTAGTGGGCATTCCTTGGCAGCAATTCTTCGCGGTAGCGAACTCACCGTGGGAGATTTCGTGCGCTCAATGAAGCAGATCATTGATCTCTTGCGACAGATTGCAAACGCCTCACCCCACCTGGCGCAGACAGTTGAAAATGCGCTGAAACGAAT
>JANXZW010000041.1 GCA_025355305.1 Actinomycetes bacterium
AAGCCGGATTTCGGGGATCACACATGCGGCCTTCTTGACTGTGGTCGTCCTCTTCCTAAATCCGGTGATCGGACATATTCCGACTGCGGCACTAGGCGCCGTATTACTAGGTACCTCCTATCGAATTGCCAGCCCGGCGAACTTACGGGAATTGTTGAAGACAACACGACTAGATGCCGCCACTCTTCTTCTCACTGCTCTTCTCGTCGTTGTAATTGGATTGATTTGGGCGATCGCCCTCAGTACGGCGGGATATTTTCTTGCCACAAATTGGTTTCACAAGCTCCCCTGAACTTGCAGCCAAGCTAGTAAGTTATTTGGAGAGGTAACTGCTAGCGGGGATTTTGCACGTAGTCGACGAGTGCCAGCCGTTCAGAATCAAGTTCGCTAACATGTGACTTCACGACATCTCCAATTGAGATGATCGAGAGTAATTCATCTGCATCATTAACAACGGGTACATGGCGAATACGTCGCTCCGTCATGATCATCATCAGATCCGCAACGGTGGAGTTTGGGGTGCAGGTGGTTACGTTTACAGTCATGATGTCTCGGACGTGAAGTTTCCCCAATTCGTGTAGGTGCAGGGGAAGAGCCGCGACGATATCGCGTTCCGATACGATCCCAGTGATACGAATTCCGTCGGGTGAGACGACAAGAGCACCAACTTTTAACGAAGCCAATTTCTCAACGAGAATTGCTACTGAAGTTTCAGCGGGAATTGTATAGACCGCTTTTCCAGTTATAAGGGCAGATACCTTCATAAGAACTCCTCTGTTCTAGTAGGTTCAATGATTCTCCCCGCCCCTGCGTAAGGCAAGGGTTTCTGGGGGGAGTTTGCCGAGCAATCGGGGGCAAGGCACCTTTCGTGCGTTAATTTTGGCGCGCGGTATCCACCTAGTCATTAGCAAGCGCGATCAAATCGCGTTGGTAGCCCTTAAAACCTTAAAGGTTAAAGGTTGAAGGATGGATACTCGTCAGTGACAAGCAGGATTGCATAGCCCCAAACGCGATTCCAGAAATCAATTGTTCCCAGAACAATCTTCGCCGCCCATTCTGGATAGTTACCGGTAGCAGATGTGATGATCCACGCCAGAAAAGTAACTACTACTGCTAAGAAGATGTAGGCCACACCAACGATGTAAAGCGGGATTGCAAGAAACCATTTAACGACCGGCAGATAGCGGTTGAGTTTCTTACCACCCTCAATGTCAGGAAAAATTACCGCGATATTGGGATTGCGTTCGATGGATGGATACTCATCCGTGAGTAGGAAGAAATATGCAGATCCACGCGTGGAGAGTTCGATAACTGCGTGGTTAAAAGTGAGGAGGTAACTTGGGTAAACCTCTCGGAAGATCAGAGCTAAAAATACTGGCGCAACAACTGCAGGAGCGCTCCATGCAAAATGGCTACTCACTGCCTCAAATGAACCAATGAAAAATAGAAAGGGAACGACCAGGACTCCGCGCCAGAAGACTGTGGTGCGGTTGCGATTAGTAAGTTGAACGTCGATGTGGGTTTCTACCTGAGTGCTCATGGATTGAGGTTAGCCTTGGGAATGCCCTACTTCAAGGATAAAATGCTGACTTCTAAGGGAAGGGAATACCTTGGCTGTTGAACTTCAAACTCCTCGTGTCCTCCTTCGTGCTTGGCGCGAGGGTGACCTGGAGCCTTGGGTGGCCCTCAACTCTGATGCAGAAAATCTACGTTTCTTCCCCCGCCTCTACTCGGCTGAGGAATCACGGGCTAGCCATACGCGGATCCGTGATCTACTCAACGAAAATTCTTTTGGGCTCTGGGCTGCTGAGGAGAGATCCAGCGGCCAGTTCATGGGATTTGTCGGGCTGGCTAGACAGGAGATACCAGGTGTCTCCTTTATGCCTTGCCACGAGATTGGGTGGCGCCTCGATAAGAAGTACTGGGGAAAGGGATACGCCACCGAGGCGGCGCAGGTAGTGCTCAATTTCGGTTTCGGCGAGGTGGGATTGAAGGAGATCTTCTCCTTCACGGCGGCTCAAAATTTACCCTCTATAAATGTCATGAGAAAGATTGGGTTGCACGAGCGCCCCGAATTGAATTTTGCGCATCCTCGAATCGATGATGCAAGTCCGGTTAAATTTCACGTGGTCTACTCAACATGAGATTACGCCCACTCATAGCTCTGACAGTAGTTCTTTCAATTCTGGGAGTAGTCAGCAGCTCTGCAGCAGCGACACCATTTCCAGGAAGGCGTGCTTTCACTCTAGCTGTTCCTCCTAGTTATAACGCAGCGATACCTGAACCATTGCTCATCGCTCTCACGGGGTACAACCAATCGGGAGCTGCCTTAGAAAAATATTTAAATCTGGAGTCACTTACGCAATCCGTCGGAATACTTTATGTGCATCCCGACGGCACCAAGGATTCGCGCGGAGTGCAATTTTGGAATGGAACTCCGGAGTGTTGTGACTTTGAATCCCCTAAAGTAAATGACGATGCTTACATCATGAGCATCATCGATAAAGTCTCTGCGCAATATGCCGTTGACCCCAAGCGAATATTTATTCTGGGTCACTCCAACGGGGGATTTCTAGCAAGTGAACTTGCTTGCAATCACGCTGATCGAATCGCTGCAATTGTGAGTATGGCGGGAGCGAGTTACACGACTGCAGCGGCCTGCAAGCCGCGCTCGCCGGTGAGTATTTTAGAAATTTGGGGCTCTAAAGACCCAACTTTCGCTGGTAACCACATTCGCGGAAAACCAATACCAGGGGCCACACAAATCTTTTATACCTGGGGCGCCATCGATCGCTGTTCACCAACAACGGTGACAACGCCAAACGCGCTGGATCTAGATACCAAGGTTCTGGGAAATGAGACATCCCTGACAGAGTTTCAACAATGCCCGGCCGGTAGTGCGGTGGATCTTTGGCAAATTCACGGATCTGGTCATACCCCCACCATCTCTTCCGATTTTGATACCCAAATAATTAACTTTCTCCTATCCCACCCCAAGGCTTAATCCAATTAGGCTCTACATATGGAAATAATCACTGACCGTCTCTTTCGACACATGGCATGGGCAAATGCATATCTCTTTGATCGTCTCGCCGAATTAACCGAGGCGGAGTTGCAACTTACCGCTCCGGAAGATGAGTGGACGGCCGCGGCAATCGCGCAGCATTTAGTCTCGGCCGCCACCCGATATGCGCTCCGACTCGACGATTTGGGTGAGGAAGAGACGCCCACTCCGAAGAGTTCACAAGAAGTCTTAATTCTAAAAGAACTTTCTAGAAAGGCGGATGCCCGGTTACGACTGGCAGCGCACGAACCCGAGGGATTTGTTGAGTCCACGCGTGATGGTCAAATAATTCGGCGAGCGCGGCAGACGATCTTGGCGCAATCGATTCACCATGCGACCGAACATCGCGCGCAAATCGCAGGGATTTTCTCTTCGCATGGAATGAAGATTGTTGATCTCGACGCAATTGATCTCTGGGAATTCGCTGACTTTGAAGGTGTTGGAGATTAAAAACTCAGACTAATCTCAGGAGTGTCGTTGTACTCTTTTGCCATGTTGTTCCCACGGCATTTCGTGAGAAGCGGGAGTTAGCTTCTTGACGCGTGCCGAAGCGCACTCGCGGTGGGCAAGTCTCATTCTTGGAATTGGCCTCGGTCTGACCCTGGGAGTTTTTGCCAAGACAACAACTCACGCCGATTTGCTTTGGCCTTACCCGATTATTATCTCGCTCTCCAGAATCTTTGCTCTGGTTGGCACTTATCTAGCGCTAGTCGGGCTGGTAATGGTCTCTCGGATTTCTTGGATAGAGAAGGCGGTTGGGCATGACCGTCTTATTTTTTGGCATCGCAAACTAGGTCCTTACTCACTAATGCTTATCGGGTTACATGTTCTGCTCGTCTCCCTTGGCTACGCAGGAAATGATGGCTCGCGAATTGGTGGCGAAATTTGGCACTTCACTTGGACCTATGACTGGATGCTGGCGGCTACCGTTGGATTCTTGTTCTTCATAACTGCGGGGATTACTTCATATAAAAAAGTCCGCAAGAAGATGTCGTACGAAACTTGGTGGACCGTCCATCTATACACCTACTTAGCCATCGCTCTGAGCTTCATGCATCAGATCCGAACCGGTCCAATGTTCATCGGTCACCCCCTCAACCAGTGGTACTGGGAAGGCTTATACATTCTGGCCGGCTCCATCGTTTTATTTTGGCGCTTTATCGTTCCCATTTATCGTTTTTATCGCCACGATCTTCGCATTCATGGAATCGTGGAAGAAGGTGCGGGCATGGTCTCGGTGCTCATGCGCGGTCGCGATCTAGATCGCATGCAGGCGCAGGGTGGTCAATTCTTCACCTGGCGTTTTTTTAAGGCTGGACATATCTGGGTCTCCCACCCATATTCACTTTCTGCGACCCCAACCAACAATGAATTTAAAATTACGGTGAAGAACTTAGGTGATGGATCAGAATCAGTTCGGGATTTGGGACTAGGCACTCGCGTCTTTTTTGAAGGACCGTATGGTGTTTTCACCGCAAGAAAGGTGACAAAAGGATTAGGGCATGTCGTTCTTGTTGGAGGAGGAGTAGGCATAGCCCCTCTGCTCGCTTTGATGGATGAGTTCGACGACTCTGTTGAGATTGATGTTCTCTTTAGAGTTTCAACAGAAGAAGAGATTGTGTTAAATCGTGAGTTAGATGTATTGGCAAGGAAACGTGATGCGACTGTGCACTACTTAGTTGGCTCACGGAAGAAACATCCCATGACCGCAAAAGACATCATGCAGTATGTTCCTGCCTTTCGTTACTGTGATGTTTATGTTTGTGGACCAACGCCACTTGTAGAGGCCGTTCGTGAAGCTGCAGCCGCTTGTGGTGTACCAAGGGAGCGATTCCATGCAGAGATATTTGAATTTCATGCGAGTTAATATCCACAATGAAAGAGCGGTGAAATAATGGGCGCAGCTAAGGCAACGCTGATAGTGGTTGGAACACTTGGGGGGCTTGGGGCTGTCCTGGCCTACTCTCCACCACACAAGAGTTTGGTGCTGGGTGGAAATTTGAGCGGAAACCTCGGAGGTGGAGCTGGGGGAATCCCAACACCAGCGCAGACACCAGCGCAGACACCCGCGCAGACCTCGTCCCCTACTCCTACCTCTCCCTCGGTGGCCACGCCGAAAGAGAGTTCAACACCGACGCAGGCAAAGCCTGTCCAAAAGCCGACGAGTAAGCCAGCTAGCAAGCCTGTTAGTAAGCCAGTTAGTAAGCCAGCGACTAAACCAGCACCACCTAAGAAGAGCGCCGCTCCCGCACTTATTAACGGAACTTTTAGCGGTTCGACGGCGCAGACGGCCTATGGCCCCGTACAAGTTCAGATTGATGTGAAGAATTCCAAGATTGTCGCCGCTAGGGCGCTGCAGCTGCCGCAAAGTACGCAGCGTGACTTAGATATCAATTCACAAGCAATTCCGATTTTGATCAGTGAAACCGTCGCCGCCTCCTCAGCAGATATTCAAGGAGTGAGCGGAGCAAGTTATACCTCACAGGGGTGGTATGACTCCCTGGTGAGCGCAATCGCTAACGCAGGCTTATAAATGATCAAATCCAAATAATAGAAAGTGCTTAGAGTTTCACGGGAATACCGATAGTCCTGCGCGTCCTAAGACCCCGCACCTTTATCCTTAACTCCTAAGAGCAATAGGGGTTATTTGTGGCTACTAGATTGAATAAGATCGTCGGAGCATCGGCGCTGGGAGCGATCTCAATCGTGGAACTCCTACATCTTCAACAGGCTAGCGCGACTCCGGTGACTTTCACTGGTTCTACTTACGCAAACCCGCATGGCGGAAACGTTCAAGTTGCGATCACCGTGGATGGTGCAGGCGGAACGTACAGAATCACTGGTATCTCCACGCCAGTGCAGCCAACTGGCCAGAATTCCTCATACGCAAGTTATGCGATCCCGACTTTGACGAGCGAAGCACTTGCCGCGCAGAGCGCGGCAATTAATGGCGTCTCTGGCGCGTCGCAAATTTCGGCGGCTTGGACGGCCTCACTCTCCTCCGCGATTGCCGCCGCCGCCGCCGGTGGAGAAACAATTGGTCAGGCCTCAGTTGCTGCAGCACCAACCCCAACACCGAGCGCGGGTACCCCAACACCTGGCGGAACTACCCCAGCTCCATCTGCAACAGCCACGCAGAGTTCCATCACGCCTCCCGGCCCCGTTACCAGTCCCGGTGGAGTGGTCGTTCCATATTTTGCTCCATTAAGTTTCCAACCATTCACAGTTGCGACTATTCCAAATTTTACGGTCTACAGCTCGCAGATCGCAGCTGCGCTCTCCTCATTGTCGAAGGTGCAGCCCGATAGTGGTGCATCCTCACTCACTGCTGCGCGCAGTACCTTGACAACGTTACAAGTCCAGGTTCAATCTGAATCTAATCAATATCAAGGGATGCCGAGCAATCTTTCGGGTTATGTATCGATGTTGAATTCGGAGTTCGCGGCGCTGGTATCGCAGGCCAATCTAGCAATCTCAAATTATTATGCCAGCGTACAAGCCGCGGCTAGCAAGATGTATACCGAAGTACAAGCCTCAGCGGCGGCCGTTAAAGCAATTCCTGCTCCCACGGTTACGGTCACGGTGACCGCAACAGCAACCGCAACCGCGGCCCCCACCACGCCCGCTTTCATTATCAAACCTGGCGGGGTCATTAAGAAGACTTTTACCTGCGTTCAAAAAGTAGGAGCCAAGACGACAACCAAGATAGTAAAGGGCTTCATCATGAGTTGCCCAACCGGATTTACGCTTTTGAAAAAGTAGAAGGATTACTTTCCTTCAGCTTTATCTTTCAGGAGACCAAGGCGAACCATCGCATCCTTCTTTCCCACGATTGGTAGAAGCAGGGGTACCAAGATGCGTCCCATTCCGACCATCTTCGGGAAGTCATGTTGGAAAGTTACCTTGGTTCCCGAGCCAGCTGGCTCGAGGGTGAACATATTTACAAAGTAGCCATTCTCATCGTGAGCGCGGAAAACGAACTTCGAGTTAGGTACGACTTGGGTGATCTCGACTTCATTCTTGTGATTCTTATCGGCAGGTGGAACATGGCCAACGGAGCTGTACTTACTGCCAACCGCTCCATTCTCTCCCGAGGTGAGGTTGGCTGCGAAAGGCTTAGGGGACCACTGGGCATGCTTAGTTAAATCTGCAATCCAGGGCCAGACGGCATCTACTGGAGCGTCGATCAATTGCGAGACTAGTAATTGAGCCATTTCAAATCCTTTGCTGGTCGGAGGGTTAAAAAGTACACTTAACTAATTAGTTAAGTAAAGGGCTATTGGGTGAAATATTTGAGGCATACGGGGGAAGAGACGAGGTGTCATTTACAGGATTTAGCGGCTGGGCTCCCCTCATCGAAGTCGAGTGCTCAAATACATGCTGTTCGCTGCGCTCTTTTCCGACATGAACCATTAGTAGCTAATGTTGAAAGAGACTATGAACGATTTTTTTAAGCACCGTTCGTTTAGCGTTTATTTCGTGAAAGTGGCACTATTTTGCGGTGAGTGAGTTCTCGGGACGAGTCTTGGTTGTTGGCGGAGGCGCTTCGGGAGCCTTAGTTGCAATTGCTCTGCAGCAAGCGGGTATTCGTTCTACCCAGATCGACATCGCCGAGCCTAGTGAACTACTTGGTGAAGGTCTTGCTTACCAAACTCGCGACCCACTACATCGACTCAATGTTCCTGCGGAAAAAATGAGCGCTATTGAAGAGCTGCCTACAAACTTTGCGGAATGGTCAGGTGCTCCCAGCTACACATTTATGCCGCGCGGCACGTACGGCACCTACCTCCGCAATTTACTGGATGTGGGAATCTCACATATTAAAGAGTACGTTGTTGATTTTGCAATAGAGCCAAATAATCAAGTCAACGTGACTTTTGCATCGGGGATAACAAAGAATTACAAGGCTTTGTTGCTTGCCATGGGTCATGGTAAGGCGCGCATCCCAGAATTTTTAATGGATTTACCCGCCTCTCCGCGCATCATTCAGGATGTATGGGATGGAGGAGATCTGCCCCAATGTCGCAATCTTCTTTGCTTTGGCACTGGACTTACCTTTGTAGACGTGGCGATGACTCACTTAGCCAGAGGTCCACTTAATACCGTGATCGCCGTATCCGGATCGGGCAATTTGCCGGAGCCGCACGCTAAATCTCAAATCGCACCCCTTGCACCTACGCTTTCGGAGGTGGATTCCTTGGAGAAATTGCGATTCTATTTTGCAAAGGCGGGGGATTCCTGGCGAGAAGCAGCAGATGGCCTACGTCCAATCATGGAGGCAGTGTGGCGCTCATTTAGCATTGAGGAGCGAGATGAATTCTTGCGAACCGAGGGGTCACTTTGGTCTCGTCGTCGACACCGTATCGCCCCGGATGTGGCAGATAGAGTGAGTGAGGAAATGGCTCTCGGTCGCATCACCGTCAGGAGTGGCAAAGTATCCAAAATAAATTTTGTAGATGATGAGGTTTCACTAACTCTTGAAGATGGCCATGTCTTTGTCGGGGATTACCTAGCCTTATGTATTGGTCGCGATTATGAATTGTCTGACCCACTCACTCTCAATCTTTTGGCAGATGGAAAAACAAGTCGGGGTCCTTTAGGGATGGGCCTCTCGGTTGATGTATCAACTGGTCTACTTTTGAAACCAAACGGGGACTCCTATTCAAATATTTATGCTCTTGGCCCTCTTCGTTCCGGTGAAGCGTTCGAGACCACTGCAATTCCAGAGATTCGAAAGCAAGCAACGATGATCGCTCAACGATTGTTCTTCGGGTAGCAGCTGATGCGAAATCCACCTACATTGGTGGAGTGAAACGGCTTATTTATCTGGCATTTGATAATCTCCATAGGGAATGTGGCGCGCTAGCTTCAGCAAACCCTAAAGAAGATTCCATAGTTCTTGTGGAAAGTCAGAATTTACTCAATTCCCAAGAGTGGCATCTGCAAAGGCTCTTCTTTCTTCTCTCTTGCGCCAGGCACTTTGCCGCAGACTTAACCCGAGAGGGATTTGATGTCCACTATGTAAAAGCTCCCACCACTCTTGAGGGCATCCTCTCCGTGCGTGAGATCACAGGAGCAACAATTGTGGTGGCCACTGAACCATCAAGCCACAGGCTATTAGAACAGTTAAAAAGTGATGTCACCTTTATTGAGAACGATTTCTTTCTTACTCCGAGAAAAGTATTCTCCCAATGGGCTGAAGGGCAGAAGAAGTTATTGATGGAAAATTTTTACCGCTTCCAGAGGCAGAGACTTGAAGTGCTGGTGGACGAGTACGGGGATCCAGAAGGTGGTAGTTGGAATTTTGACAAGGAGAATCGACTCTCGCTACCAAAAGATTATGAGTTCAAACCTTATTTGAATCATCCTTATGATGAAATCGATCAACAGGTTTTAAGCGAGTTGCAAGAGTTCAACTGCTGGGGAGATGAACCTGACGGAACCTGGGCTACCACTCGAGCTGGTGCCTTGAAACAACTCGATTACTTTCTTGTACATCATTTAGATAATTTTGGTCCTTACGAAGACGCCATGAGTACTGAAAATTGGGCAATCCACCACTCTCTACTCAGCCCGTATTTAAACAACGGATTGTTGAATCCCGAAGAGGTACTTGCCAAGG
>JANXZW010000016.1 GCA_025355305.1 Actinomycetes bacterium
AGAAGCGCCGTCACATCGTTGGTCGAGATGGAACCGAGTGAGAGCGCTACTCCAATAGCCGAGTTGGCCTCATCGACATCTGCGTATGCCTCCAGCCGCGGGTCGTTCTTCGAGGTGCGACTCATATCCCCCAAAGAGGTCGTGCCATCATCACCGGTTTTTGTGTAAATCCGCGTTAAATTGACCATGGGTTGAGCCTATTGGAGCAACTAGAATGAGACCACTCAAATTTTCTCATCGATACGTGCGGGGGTGTTGTGTGGCAGAGAATTCATCTGCGCTTCGCATTGTAGGACCCACTCGCCTCGCCGGAGAGGTCACGGTTACGGGGGCTAAAAACTCTGCCCTGAAGTTGATGGCCGCCTCCCTGCTTGCACCTGGAAAGAACACCCTCCACAACGTCCCGCAGATCAAAGATGTTGAGATCATGTCCGAACTTCTAACCCGCATGGGATGTGTCGTCTTCTTTGATCGAGCAACGCACACCATGGAGATTGTCGTTCCTCAAGAACCGGGCCACAGGGCGGAGTATGAATTAGTGCGCAAGATGCGCGCCTCCATCAACGTCCTTGGACCCCTCTTGACTCGAGTTGGTATCGCCGAGATCTCTCTGCCAGGCGGTGACGCGATCGGATCGCGCGGCCTAGATTTTCACATCGCAGGGCTAGAAGCATTGGGTGCAAAGATCACATTTGAACATGGATACATCATCGCTACTGCGCCAGATGGTTTGGTCGGGTCAACTTTTGAGCTTACCTTCCCCAGTGTTGGGGCGACCGAGAACCTGATGAGCGCTGCTGTTCTCGCTCAAGGAACCACCACCCTGCACAATGTCGCCCGCGAACCAGACATCATCGATCTCGGTCAATACTTAATCACGATGGGTGCACAGATTTCGGGTCTTGGGAGCTCCACGCTCACAATCGAAGGAGTGAGCGAACTGCACGCGGCTACTCACTCGACCCTGCCTGACCGCATTGTGACCGGAACGTGGGCCTTCGCGGCGGCAATGACTCAGGGAGACATCACCATCAAAGGTGGCCGCCCAGATCACTTAGAGATCCCACTCGATAAGTTGGTTGCCACTGGCGCGGTTGTTACATCCACGAGCGATGGTTTCAGAGTGCGCATGGATCAACGCCCTCTCGCCGTCGACATAGCAACCCTCCCCTACCCAGGCTTTCCTACCGATCTGCAGCCGATGGCGATCTCGCTTAACTCCATTGCACGCGGAAGCGCGATGGTCACTGAAAATGTCTTTGAGGCGCGCTTTATGTTCGTCAACGAGCTTCGACGCTTAGGCGCAAATATCACGGTAGATGGCCACCACGCCGCTATTTCAGGGGTCCCACTGCTTTCAGGCGCACCTGTTGCTGCAACAGATATCAGGGCAGGCGCAGGATTGGTGCTAGCAGCACTTGTTGCTGATGGAGTTACGATCGTTGAGGATGCATTCCATATTGAACGCGGCTACCCAAACTTTGCCGCAGATCTGCGCTCTCTGGGCGCAGATATCACCGTTATTTAGCGATCTCCTCGCCGAGGATCGATACGCGATTATGATTCACTGAGATAAATCCACCTGCCATAACAAAATCGGGAGTTGACCCATCAGCGGCATGAACTGTCACCACTCCAGGAACTAATACACCCAGTAAGGGAATGTGATTCGGCAAAATTCCAATATCACCGTCAACTGTACGAGCAGATACTGAAGTGGCCTCACCCGACCAGACGCGCTTTTCAGGTGAGACTACTTCTACGGTGAGTTTGATATCGCTCATTATTAAGCCTTGGCCAACTCAGCTGCCCTGGCCTCGACATCGCCAAGACCTCCACACATAAAGAAGGCCTGCTCTGGAACGTGATCGTACTTTCCATCAGCAAGAGCTTCGAATGCCTCGATCGTCTCGGAGAGTGGCACAAACGAACCATCAATACCGGTGAAGACCTTTGCGACGAAGGTGTTCTGGGAGAGGAAGCGCTGGATACGACGAGCGCGTCCTACCAAAATGCGATCCTCTTCAGAGAGTTCATCGATACCCAAGATAGCGATGATGTCTTGTAAATCCTTGTAGCGCTGCAAGATCTGCTTCACGCGGTTTGCAACACGGAAGTGATGCTCACCGATATAGCGCGGATCCAAGATGCGAGAAGTTGAGTCAAGTGGATCCACAGCTGGGTAGATACCGAGCTCTGAGATCGGACGAGAGAGAACCGTCGTTGCATCGAGGTGGGCGAAGGTGGTGTGTGGAGCAGGGTCAGTGATGTCATCGGCAGGAACATAAATAGCCTGCATAGACGTGATCGAGTGACCGCGAGTAGAGGTGATGCGCTCCTGCAACTGACCCATCTCATCGGCAAGTGTTGGCTGGTATCCCACAGCAGACGGCATGCGCCCTAGCAGCGTAGAGACCTCAGAGCCTGCTTGTGTGAAGCGGAAGATGTTGTCTATAAAGAGCAGTACATCTTGGTTCTGCACATCGCGGAAATATTCCGCCATGGTCAGGGCTGAAAGCGCAACGCGCAGACGTGTCCCAGGTGGTTCATCCATCTGCCCGAACACCAAGGCGGTCTTATTGATAACGCCGGTTTCGGTCATTTCAAGGAATAGGTCGTTTCCTTCTCGGGTACGCTCACCCACTCCGGCAAATACCGATACGCCACCAAAATTCTCAGCTACGCGGTAGATCATCTCCTGGATGAGAACGGTCTTTCCAACACCGGCGCCACCGAAGAGGCCGATCTTCCCACCCTTTACATAAGGGGTCAAAAGATCAATAACTTTGATACCAGTCTCGAACATCTCCGTCTTGGACTCAAGTTGATCGAAGGCAGGTGCGGTGCGGTGGATAGGCCAGCGCTCTTTAATATCAAGGGAGGATGTTGGAACATCGAGTGACTCGCCAAGGGTGTTAAAAACGTGACCCTTCGTGACATCTCCGACGGGAACCATGATGGGTAAACCAGTATCAGTCACCTCTGCTCCACGGACCATTCCATCAGTAGGTTGCATCGAGATCGCGCGTACGACGTTATCGCCGATATGCTGTGCAACCTCAAGGGTCAGCTTGCGCGCTTCACCCAATAGCGTGACCTCAACGGTGAGTGCGTTGAAGATTGATGGCATCGCATCTGCTGGGAACTCAATGTCAACGACGGGACCGATAACTCGGGCCACGCGACCTTGCTTTCCTGCCATTGTGGTTCTCTCTGACATCATTCGCTCCCTGCGCTAGCTGAGGCAAGCGCATCTGCGCCGCCAACAATTTCACTGATCTCTTGAGTAATTTCGGCTTGACGGGCCGCATTCGCAAGTCGGGTGAGCGACTTGATGAGCTCATCAGCATTGTCGGTTGCTGACTTCATGGCGCGACGACGCGCTGCGTGCTCAGAGGCAGCAGATTGCAACATCGCATTAAAAACTCGGGCTTCGACATAACGCGGAAGAAGTGCGTTAAGAACGCTTTCAGCGCTGGCTTCAAATTCATAGGTAGATCCCGCAACTTCAGACGCGCCAGCGCTGCCAAGTGGCAGTAACACATCTGCGATCGGCTCTTGCAGAATCATTGACTTAAAGCGGGTAAAGATGATGTGGAGTTCATCAACACCTTCAGGGGTTGCAGAATCACTCAAGAATGAGGTGATGAGCGCGGCGGAGACCGCACGAGCATTTTCAAAGGTGGGGTTATCGGAGAAACCAGTCCACGAGGCCTTGATGGGGCGGTCGCGGAAGCGATAAAAGTTAACAGCTTTGCGACCAACCAAGAATGCGTCAACTTGTAGGCCGCGAGCTTTCAAAGAGGCGATCAAAAGATCTCCCTCTTTGATCGCAGCGTTGGAGTAGGCGCCAGCCATTCCGCGGTCGGCGGTGATAACAAGTACCGCAGCACGCTTGGGATCTTGAGCGGCAGATGTCAGCGGATGAGAAGTGTTTGATGAAAGTGCAACTGCGCGCACAGCGTTGGTGAGTTCAGTGGAGTATGGCGACGAGGCATGCACTCGTTGCTGCGCCTTCACGATGCGGGAGGCAGAGATCAACTCCATCGCTCGTGTTATCTTTTTCGTCGCCTTAACCGAACGCATTCGGCGGCGATAGATTCGAAGTTGAGCACCCATTTTTTACTTACTGTCCTGCCACAAACTCAAGCTTAAATTCGTCGACAACCTTGGTGAGCGCCGCGAGGGTATCGTCGGAGAGTTCACGTGTTGCGGCGATTACTTCGAAGATCTGTGGGTGGCGAGTAGCGATGAAATCCAAGAGTTCGGTCTCAAACCGACGAATATCGGCAACTGCAACCGAATCCATCTTGCCTGTTGTGCCAGCCCAGATTGACACCGCTTCGCGCTCTACTGAGTAAGGCGAGTATTGACCTTGCTTCAGAAGTTCGACCATGCGTGCACCGCGCTCGAGTTGCGCCTTTGAAGCCGCATCCAAGTCCGAACCGAAAGCTGCGAAGGCTTCGAGTTCGCGGTACTGCGCGAGATCAAGACGCAAGCGACCGGCAACCTTTTTAACTGCCTTGGTCTGTGCCGATCCACCTACGCGCGATACCGAGATTCCTACGTTGATAGCTGGGCGAACACCAGCGTTAAAGAGGTCGGTCTCAAGGAAGCATTGGCCATCGGTGATCGAAATGACGTTGGTAGGAATGAAGGCAGAGACGTCGTTGCCCTTGGTCTCGATGATGGGAAGCCCAGTCATCGAACCACCACCCAGCTCATCGGAGAGCTTGGCACAGCGCTCCAAGAGCCTTGAGTGCAAGTAGAAGACATCGCCAGGATAAGCCTCGCGACCTGGTGGGCGGCGTAGCAACAAGGAGACTGAACGATAGGCCTCGGCCTGCTTGGAGAGATCATCAAAGACGATTAATACATGTTGCCCAGAGTACATCCAGTGCTGTCCGATAGCAGAGCCCGTGTAGGGAGCCAAGTATTTAAAACCAGCTGGATCTGATGCGGGAGATGCGACGATCGTGGTGTACTCCATGGCACCAGCCTCTTCGAGAGCGCCGCGCACAGATGCGATGGTCGAACCCTTCTGCCCGATTGCGACATAGATGCACTTAACCTGCTTCTTTGGATCACCTGACTTCCAGTTATCGCGCTGGTTAATGATGGTGTCAATTGCGATAGCGGTCTTACCGGTCTGGCGGTCACCAATGATCAACTGGCGTTGTCCGCGACCGATAGCCGTCATTGCATCGATAGCCTTGATACCGGTCTGCATTGGCTCTTTAACAGGTTGGCGTTGTACAACTGAGGGGGCCTGGAGTTCAAGCGCGCGCATACCTTCAGCAACGATCTCACCCTTGCCATCGATAGGACGGCCAAGTGGATCTACTACGCGACCCAGGAAACCATCGCCGACTGGAACAGAGAGGATCTCTCCCGTACGTCGGACAGAGGTTCCTTCTTCGATGCCAGTGAACTCACCGAGAATAACTACACCGATCTCGCGAATATCTAGATTCAGAGCCAATCCCAGTGTGCCATTTTCAAACTTCAGAAGTTCGTTCGTCATGGTGGAAGGCAAGCCCTCAACTCGTGCGATGCCATCTCCTGCCTCAGTAACGGTTCCGACCTCATCGCGGGCTGCTGCACCAGGGTTGTATGCCTCAACATACTTCGCCAGCGCATCGCGAATCTCTTCGGGACGGATCGTGAGTTCGGCCATCTTCTTCTCCTCTAACTAAACCCCACTTCAGACATTTGCCAAAGTGAGAAAATTAATTTTTCTATACGGCTAGTGCGCGTCCTGCTTCAAGTAAACGGGTGCTGATAGTTCCATCGACAAGTTCATCAGCGAATCGGACACTGACTCCACCGATTACTGATGCGTCGAGTTCGAAATTTAGATGTACAGGCTGCCCAACTTCTTGAATCATCAGCGCGGTCAACTTCTCTGCTTGCGCTACTGAAAGCGCCGAGCGCGAACGTACCAAGACGATCAAACGATTACGCCTGGCCGCGACCGCTTGAACATATATCTCCAGAACGTGATCGATATTTCGTCCCGCTAAGTCATTAACGAGATAGCCCAAAAGACGAAGCGTCGAGAGAGCGACCTTTCCTACCAGAAGTGAACGAACGAGTTCCGCCTTGCCCTCGGTAGAACCTGTCTGGGCCCCTAAAGTGCGACGCAGTTCTTGGTTCTCGCTCAGAATTCCGGCTATGTCAAAGAGCTCGTTCTGTAGGCGATCGATATCACCATCCTGATTTGCGGCGGTCGCCTCCGCCTCAATTGCCAGTTGCTCGAAAGCACTTGCAAAGTCGACCGATGACGACCAACGCAAGGCAACCGCCTCAATCAAGAGATCAAGTACCTTCCTCGAAACGCTCTTCCCAAAGAGATCGTTTATAAGGACGGCCTTGGCGGCGCCTTCGCGCGAAGGATCTGTGCAGGCGCGGCGTAAGCCGACTGCGGAGTTGAGAGCAAAGAGTACGGTGAAGAGTTCAGCGGAAATGGCAGTGCAATCTGCCGATGAGGCTCCAGCGAGCTTCCCATCGAGAACACCGCGCATGGCGGCAAATGACTGACGGCTATTTCCTCCGAGATCGATCACTTTTTACTCTGCTCCAAATCTGAGAGGAAGCGATCAACGATGCCAGATTGGCGCACTTGATCTTCCAGCGCCTCTCCCACGATCTTTGAAGCCAACTCGGTTGCGAGTGTGCCAACCTCATGCCGCAGTGAGGAGATCGCCAGTTGGCGCTCGGCCTCAATTGATGCATGGGCAGCAGCTGTAATACGAGCCGCCTCTTCTTGCGCCTTGCCGCGAAGATCATCGAGAATGGCAGCGCCTTGTACGCGCGCCTCTTCACGAATCGCTTGCGCTTCACCGCGAGCATCTGAGAGTTGTTCGTTATATGCCTGGAGAGCAGCCTGCGCCTCGCGCTGTGCTGACTCGGCCTTAGCAATGCCACCCTCAATGGCTGCGGTACGTGCGGCGAAAGCCTTCTCGAACATCGGAACCACGCGCGAGCGCAGCACGATGTAAAGAAGGGAGAAGGCGATGAGACCAACGACTATTTCCGCAACATTAGGAATTAGTGGGTTGGTGGTTGTGGCCTCCAGATGAATTCTCATACCTGTCGAGTCTTACTTCTTACTTCAAGACGAATGCGAGAACGAGACCAAAGAGCGCCAAAGCTTCTGCAAGAGCGAAGCCAAGGAATGCGATTGGTTGTAGGACGTTACGTGACTCAGGTTGACGAGCGACGCCATTGATATAGGCGGCGAAGATCAAACCAGTCGCGATTGCAGGTCCGATTGCAGATAGGCCATAACCGACCAGGTTGAGTGTGCCGTGCATCTTTGTTGCCTTTCCATTGTTTGGGATTCACCGGACGGGAGTCCGGTGAACTGTGGGAAAAATTAGTGCTCGTCTACTAGCGCTCCCGCGATGAAGAGCGCCGAGAGCAGAGTGATGATGTAGGCCTGCAAGCACTGGACCATGAATTCAAAGAATGTCATGACGATGCCAAAGCCGAAGGAGAACGGAGACAAGATCTTCATAAAGAGGTGGGTGTCATGGAGCATGTAATTACCGCCACCGATAAAGACGAGAAGCAACAAGTGACCGGCGAACATGTTTGCGAATAACCGGAGTGAGAGAGTGACTGGGCGGATCAAGAAATAAGTTGCGATTTCGATCGGGGTGAGCAGGATGTAAGCAAATTTAGGAACACCAGGTAGAAAGGCGATTGCCTTGAGATATTTGATGAGACCTTGCTTCTTGATGCCGATAGCATGGAAGATCACAAAGGTGAAAATCGCTAACACATATGGGAAGGAGACGTGGGACATCGTCGGGAATTGAATAAAGGGAACAATTCCAAAGAGGTTGTTGACCAGCACAAAGACAAAGAGGGTAAAGAGGAATGGCACATAGGAGAGGAATCCACTGCCGATGATCTCTTGTGCCAGATCCTTGCGGACAAAGCCGTAGATCGACTCACCGGCAAATTGCAACTTCCCGGGAACTACGGCAGCTTTGCGAGAGGCGAGAATGAAGAAGACTGAAATCAGGATTACTGAGAAGAAGACGAGAGCAACAGGCTTGGTTGTGTAGTCGCTCTGCCCAATAATGGATGGCAACTTAAAGTCGGTCGTACTCGGCGGGACGAAGCCCGGGCCGCTGGCTACAAGATGGCCAGTTATATGCACTTCTCGCACTCACCTTTCGCCAACGCTGGCTAGTTCTTCTGCTCAAAGTTTAGGTAGCAAAACCCTGAGAACCAATTTAAGACGTCGCAACCCTATTGGGAAGAAGGATAAATCCAAAACTCCGCTCGCCGGACGCTATGTGTTATTGGCGACCAAATCTGAGCCAGACAAGGTAGATGGAGGCACCGGCTCCAAGAAGAAGCCCTCCGAGGAAAAAGTAATGGTGAGTATGTAGCCAGTGGTCCAGACCAAAGCCAATTCCGCCCCAGATGAGCAACCCTGAGATCAGGTAACCCATAATCGACCAGAGGGCGCCCTCTTCGTTATTCGAAGCCATCAATGCGAACTCTCCTTTGAGCGTCAATCGCTAGCGTCAGAGGAGGGTCATTCGCCCTTCTGAACAGGGGGCAATGGTAACCCGATTTTCAACTTGAAAAAGGCACGGATCTCCCCGGCCAGCCAGGCGGCCGTGATGGCCAGCGCCGCGATGGCGAAGGTAGTCCGATCGACCGTTGCGGGAGCGGTTGCCCGCGAAACGATCAGGAGCAGTGCTCCCATCACCAGTACCTTGGCAAAGTAAGAGAACATCGCCATTCCCATGACCGCGATAGGGTCGAGATTTTTGGAGATAGCTGAGATCAAGAGGTGGATTCCGAGAAAGATGATCACAGTTGCGCTGCCGATAAGGGCTCCTAAGAAGCCGGGCTTATGTCGGATTGCGGTCGAACCAATAATGGCAGCGATCGCCACAAGCGTCGAAGGGATGATCGCCCCGCGCCACATCAGGGTTGTGGAATCTTCACTCATGATCAATTAACTCCTCTTTTAATTCTTTTGATTGCAATTCAGATTGCTCGCGCTTGAAAGTGCGGCGATTTCTCCAAATTCTGGCGATCGATGTCAGCGCTATCGCCCCGGCAACTGCCGCAGCTGTCCACAGTGGATAGAAGGCGGCAATAACAGTTGGAAAGGCAAACATCGCAGTCCACAGATACATGATGATGGCAACCTCTCGTTGCGAATTACCGAGACGCAAGAGTCGGTGATGTAAGTGCTCGCGATCTGCTGCAAATGGTGAACGACCCGCACGCAGGCGGCGAACTACCGCCATTCCCAAATCAAGGAGTGGGATTGCTAGAACGGTGAAGGGCAAGATCAACGGAACAAATGTGGAGCGCGAATTTTGATTTGAGATCGCATTGACATCAATCTGCCCAGTCAACGTTATCGCCGATGCCGAAAGCAAAAGTCCGAGGAACATTGCGCCAGAGTCGCCCATAAAAATCTTTGCAGGGTGATAATTATGCGGCAAAAAGCCGAGACAGAGTCCTATGACAACAGCCATCACAAGGGAAGGGGCACCGGCTCTGCTAAATCCATTATCGACTGCGAGGATATACGAGAATGCGAAGAAAGCGATCGCGCAGACTGCGACTATGCCGGAGGCAAGTCCATCGAGTCCATCAACAAAGTTCACAGCGTTGATCACAAGCATGACAAAGACAACGGTGAGTACCGCTCCAATGTTGGAAGGCAGCGTCAAAATGCCATTAATGGGTAGCCACAAAATTTGCACACCGTGGAGTAACAAGATGCCCGCGGCGAGTGCTTGGCCAGCAAACTTTGTGAGTGAATCTAAATCAAAGCGATCATCGAGGGCGCCTAGGAGCATGATAAAAGTGCCAGCGAGAAAGATTCCCGTGAGTTCGCGACCAAACGCGGCACCTACTAAGCGCAGGTGGCTCACGATCAAGAAGGTAATTGCCATTGATGCCCACATGGCGAGCCCACCCCATCGTGGAGTGATGTCGGTGTGCATATCACGTGAGCGTAGTTGGATATAGGCGCCTGAGATCATTGCGAGCCGGCGTACCACCGGGGTCAGCATGAAGCAGAAGATCGTCGCTAACGCCGCCGTCAGTAGGTACTCGCGCATTGTCGCTCGATTATTTAACTAATTATTTAATTAATTAATTTACGAGGGTAGACCGGGAATTGCGCGGTGAGGGCGTGCACCTCACTGCGGATCTCTGCTGCCTTGACAGGTTCCGCGCCATCTTTAATAGCGCGCGCAATCAGGCCCGCAATCTGGGTCATCTCAGCTGCGCCCATCCCTTGCGTCGTTGTCGCCGCGGAGCCGACACGGATGCCACTGGTTACGGCAGGTGACTCTGGATCGTAAGGAATTGCATTTTTGTTAAGAGTGATTCCAGAGAGGCCACAGCGTTCGTCAGCTACTTTGCCGTTCACGCCGGTCGAGCGAATATCGATTAAAGCGAGGTGGGTTTGAGTGCCGCCAGAGACTGCTCGCATTCCCTGCTCTTCCAAACTTTTAGCGAGAACTTGGCAGTTGGAAATAACCTGCTTGGCATAGGCCTGGTATTCAGGAGTTGCACACTCCTTGAGGGCCACGGCTTTACCTGCAACTGCGCTCATGATCGGCCCGCCCTGCATACCCGGGAAGACCGCCTTATCAATGGCAGCGGCATGTTCGGCCTTTGAGACGATCATTCCACCGCGCGGACCGCGCAAGACTTTGTGTGTTGTAAAGGAGACAACATCTGCGTAGGGAACAGGTGAAGGAATTGCCTTGCCAGCAACGAGTCCGATGAAGTGTGCTGCATCTACCCACATGATCGCGCCAACCTCATCACAGATGGCGCGCACCTTTTCGAAGTCGATCAGACTTGGATATGCAGTAGCTCCAGTACAGATCATGCGCGGAGCGTTCTTAAGTGCGAGATCACGTAACTCGTCGTAATCGATAAGTTCATCCTCGGCGCGAACTCCATAGGAAACGATGTTGAACCACTTACCTGAAAAGTTGACCTTGGAACCATGAGTGAGATGTCCGCCATGCGGCAGCGACATTGCTAGGACGGTATCTCCGGGCTTGGTAAAGGCTTGATAGACAGCGATATTGGCGCTAGCGCCAGAGTGAGGTTGTAAGTTGGCGTGCTCGGCTCCGAAGAGAGCCTTAGCGCGTTCAATTCCGATTAATTCGACCTTGTCGACCTCTTCGCAACCGCCGTAGTAGCGCTTGCCCGGATAGCCCTCGGCATACTTGTTGCTCAAGGTTGAACCGAGAGTCGCGAGAACCGCGGGAGATGTGAAGTTCTCACTGGCGATCAACTGGAGGTTCTCTCGCTGCCTCTCCAGTTCGCTGAGGAGCACCGCCGCAATATCGGGATCTTGTGCGCTGAGAGCATCGAAATCTGGTCCATAAAAAGTATCGGTAGACATAACCGAACCCTATGGCTTCGGCGTGGAAATCGTAGGCACCACTGCCTGCAACTGCGCCAGGGAGATCGCCCCCAGCCGCGAGGCCTCTATGCCAGTACCTGACTTTGCAGTGCGCAAGACGGTTGAAACCGGCCCCTCAGGGAGGATTCCCTCGTTTATCGCAACGCCCACCTCCGAGAGAGAGGCACTCACCTCGGTGATATCGCGGATAGGGGGTTGCCCTGCAAGGGAGGCGCTTGCGGCGGCAAGCGGGCCACTTCGCAAAAGAATTGAGAGGAGGAATTCGCGCTGCGGAACTCGAACCGCGAACTCCGTGAGCGTCCGCCCATCCCCCAAGTCCCAGTTGAGCGCCTTCTGAGGGGCGAGTTGAATGGTGAGCAGTCCAGGCCAAAAGGCGTTCGCGATCTTCTGCCAATCGGAGTCGAAGTCGGTCGCCAGACCACTGACCGCCGTGACCTTTCCGATTAAGACTTGGGCGGCAGTCCCAAGAGCGTCACCGCGAAGTTGGTGGAGCCTGATGACCGCCGTGGGGTTGAAGGCATCACAGATATAGAGATAGCCATGCTCGCCAGCCACGACGACTACTTCCCCTTGCAAGAGCGCAACCAGAGAGCGGTCACGCAACGCAGTTTTGTTGCGCGTCGTTAATTTCACGGTTTCAGTCATGGCTTCACAGCCCCCACTTCAATCATCTCCTCGATCCGCTTGGCAATATGTGCATCTACCATTGCATGGATCCGGGTTCCCTCTTCGGAGTAAGTTTCAGTGAGTACCTCTCCGCGCTCGTGTATCACCGAAACCAACTCACCTCGGTTAAAGGGGATCACCGCCGTTATCTCAACGCGGGGTCTGGGCAGTGAGGTTTCAATCGCCTTAATCAGCGTTTCGAGGCCAAAACCAGTGCGGGCAGAGAAGGCGTAACTATTGGGCTCTTGGCGAAGAAGTTGCATGATGACTTCAGGCGCAGCGATATCGGCCTTATTGATGGCAATGATTTCCAGGATATCTCCGCCGCCAACATCCTTGATCACATCGCGCACCGCGCGAATCTGTTCTTGTGGATCCGGGTGGGAGCCATCAACAACATGGACGATCAGATCTGCCGCCGCCACCTCTTCTAGTGTGGATTTAAATGCCTCAACTAGTTGGTGAGGAAGATGACGCACAAATCCCACCGTATCGGCGAGCGTGTAGATGCGTCCATCAGAACTTTTATTCTGGCGCACTGTTGGATCCAAAGTCGCAAAGAGCGCATTCTCAACCAGCACACCTGCATTGGTTAGCCGATTCATGAGGGAGGATTTACCGGCGTTGGTGTATCCAGCAATTGCGACAGAGGGAACGTTGTACTTGGTTCGTTCCTGACGTTTGGTATCGCGCGCGACCTTCATCTCTTTAATCTCTTTGCGGAGCTTGGCCATCTTGTCGTTGATACGACGTCGATCAGTTTCAATCTTTGTTTCACCGGGTCCACGGCCGCCGATACCACCAGCCTGGCGCGAGAGCGAGTCACCCCATCCGCGCAGGCGGGGTAACATATAACTCATCTGGGCGAGTTCGACTTGGGCCTTACCTTCACGTGACTTTGCATGTTGGGCAAAGATGTCGAGAATCAACGCGGTGCGATCAATCACCTTTACCTTGAGTTTGGACTCCAAGGTACGTAGCTGCGCTGGAGATAGCTCGCCATCGCAGACAACGGTATCTGCGCCCGTGGCAATGACAGATTGCTTTACTTCAGCGACTTTTCCGGAGCCGATAAATGTTGAGGCATCAGGCTTATCGCGGCGCTGCACGAAGCCTTCCATCACCTCAGATCCTGCAGTTTCGGCGAGTGCCGCCAACTCTTTCATCGAGTTTTCCGCATCTTGCGCTGTGCCCTCGGTCCAAACTCCGACCAAGACAACTTTTTCTAGGCGGAGTTGTCGGTATTCAGCATCATTAACATCTTGTAATTCAGTCGATAGTCCTGAGACACGACGGAGCGCTTGGCGATCTTGTAAGTCCTGCTGATTGCTCTCGGCGCTCTCTGCGCTCTCTGCGTAATCAAAATCAGCGGCTACGCGTGCGCTCTCCCTAAGGAGTTGATCGATATCAATATCAAGTGGATCTTCGCCCAGGCTCACAAAAAAACATCCAGTTCTATATCTTTCACGAGTACTGCGGGACCAATCAGAGTCGCATTGCTATGGCCATCGATATCGACGATCAGGCGACCACCAGGTGGGTTGATCACCCAACGCGCCGGCAATTTTTTACCCTGGTGCAAAGTTGCGGCAAGGGCCACAGCGCAGGTGCCCGTTCCGCAAGATTGAGTTTCGCCAACTCCCCGTTCAAAGACTCGCATCGCGAGCTCTCCATTGGGCAGGAAAGTTACAAACTCCACATTGACCCCGTCGGGATAATCGCCATCAACTTCTGGCGGAGCTGAAAGGTCTCCAATTGAATCTAACTCCTCGACAAAGACAACGGCGTGAGGATTACCAACATCAATATGCAGGGCGCTCCAGGAGTGATCCCCGATCCGTACAAATGCATTGTCATAGACCTCACCGACCTGCCCCATGTTGACCGAAATGTCCTCAGCGGCAGGAACGGCTAAATATTTGGTTCCAGCGCGCGTATTTATCGCGAAGATACCTTCTCCTTGATGTCCACGTTCGACCAGGTAACGGGCCATCACACGGATTCCGTTGCCACACATCTCGGCAATTGAACCATCCTGATTTCGGTAGTCCATGAACCACTTGCCCTGTGGCTTAGTAATACGGATAAAGCCATCGCTTCCAATTCCCGAGCTTCTATTACAAATGCGCGCGACTGTTTCTGGCGTGATCGTGAAATCCTCAGCGGGATCAAAGAGCAACACAAAATCATTGTGAGTGCCATGCCCATAGGTTCCGATCATGTACTCAGGATAGCCTTTTCGATAATGGCTACGCGCTCTGAACTTTCATCAAGCCAAGTTATGCGCTGATCGCGACGGAACCAGGTCTCTTGACGGCGGATATATTGCCGGGTGGCGAGCTTTGTCTGAGAGATTGCTTCATCACCACTGATCTCCCCATTTCGCATCGCAACAACTTGCGCGTATCCCAACGCCGCGCGTGCCGTCTTACCTACCAGTAGTCCTTGCTGGATGAGGGTGTCAACCTCTTCAACCAAGCCCAATTCGAACATTCGATCCACTCGAGCATCAACACGTGTGTCAAGTAGATCGCGATCCATCGTTAATCCAAATTGGCGCGCGCTGGGATAACGGGTCGAGTCAGCACGGGGCAGGTTTGCGGTAAATGGTTTGCCAGTTATTTCAATTACTTCAAGTGCGCGAATGACGCGACGGAGATTTTCTTTGGGGATTGCAGCAGCAGCCGCAGGGTCGAGTATGGCAAGGCGCTGATGCAGCGCATCGTTGCCGATCTTCTCAGCTTGCAAAGTAATCTTCTCCCGAACCAGAGGATCTGTATCTGGAAAGTTCAGATCATCAAGAATCGCCTTAATGTAAAAACCTGTCCCGCCAACGACGACCACTGCAACACCTTGGCCAAGTAATTCATCAATTGTGGCCCGTGCCTGTTCCTGATACCAGGCAACATTCACATCAGTGCTGACTTCCACCAGATCGATCATGTGATGAGGGATGCCCTGACGTTCCTCTAAAGGGAGTTTAGCCGTGCCGATATTCATTCCGCGATAGAGCTGCATTGAATCAGCGTTAACTACCTGGCCATCGATCTTCTTTGCTACGGCAATTGCTAACTCACTCTTGCCGGTGGCAGTCGCGCCGCCAATAACAACGAGGGTCATAGAGACTTGAGCTTCTGCAGGCTAGGCATACCGATCATGATTGGCGTTGGACCTGCCTCTTTGTGGCGGGCGGCATGGGCATCTCCGCCTGGGGTTGAACGCACCGCATTAAGGCTACCTACCATGAAGTTCGGAGAACTCTCCGTGATCGTGACATCCGCAATATCGCCGGCACGTAGCTCTGCCCCTTCAACATGCACAAGGCGGAAATCTGGAGTGCGTCCATTGAGTCGCGCTCGATCTACATCGTGGCGACCTTCGTGATCCGAGATTAGAATTTCATAACTCTCGCCGAGTGAAGCCCGATTCAACTCGCCAGATATTTCTTGCTGCAGTTTGTGAAGCACGGTGTAACGCTCAGCCATCACCAGATCGTTGATTTGATCAGGCATCGTTGCAGCCGGCGTACCTGGACGTTTGCTGTACTGAAATGTGTAGGCCGCGGTAAAACGTGCTTCGCGTACAACACTTAGTGTGTCGGCAAAATCTGCATCACTTTCGCCGGGAAAGCCCACGATGATATCGGTGGTGATTCCCGCCTCAGGGATTGCACTTCTTACATCCGAGATAATCTTCAAGTAACGTTCAGAGCGGTAGGAGCGGCGCATTGCCTGCAGTATTCGATCTGATCCCGATTGCAAAGGCATGTGCAGGTGGGGCATCGCCGCCTTGGTCTCAGCCATCGCTTCGATGACATCTTGAGTGAAGTCGCGCGGATGCGGGGAGACAAAGCGCAGCCGTTCTAAGCCCTCGATCCCACCAACATCGCGAATTAACTGCGCAAAGGCGCCGCGCTCCCCTAGATCAACTCCATAAGCATTTACATTCTGACCGAGCAGCGTGATCTCAACAACGCCCTGCTGCACCAGCGCCCTGGCCTCAGTGAGGATGTCCACCTTGGGACGGTCCTTCTCGATTCCGCGCAACGAAGGAACGATGCAGAAGGTGCAGGTGTTGTTACAGCCCACCGAAATCGAAACCCAAGCGCTAAAGGCTGAATGACGACGCGCCGGCAGGGTGGAAGGAAAATGCTCGAGGGACTCTTTTATCTCAACCTGAGAGGCCTCCTCGATCCGCGCCCTTTCTAGCAGGGCAGGAAGAGAGCCAATATTGTGGGTACCAAAGACCACATCAACGTAAGGCGCGCGCTTGATAATCGACTCTTGATCCTTCTGCGCCATGCATCCGCCAACCGCAATCTGGAAGTTGGGATTTGATTTCTTCAACGGGGCGAGGAAACTGAGATTGCCGTACAACTTATTGTCGGCATTTTCTCGGACCGCACAAGTATTAAAGACAACCAGATCAGGGGTTGAGTCCTCTAGCGCCGCTTCATATCCAGCATCGAGTAGCAGGCCAGCGATTCGCTCGGTATCGTGCACATTCATCTGACAGCCGTATGTCTCTACGACGAAAGTGCGTCTGCTCATTGGGCAATCTTACGAGGCTTGTAGCTCCCGCATAATCCGTTCGGTAATCTGATGGCTAAATCCCTTGCGGGCCAATAGCGAGTAAATCCGGCGATAGATCACCATGTGATCGAGGTGAGCGCAGGAACGATATTTACGCTCCGCCATCTCGTAGGCCATCTGGTATTCAGCATCCTGATCCAATCCCTGCATCACCTCTTCGATGATGTCGGGAGCTACCCCCTTACCTCGGAGTTCCTGGGTGATCACGCTGCTACTCAACTTCTTCTGGCGACGGCGCGATTGCGTCCATAATTGTGCAAACTCGAGGTCATTGAGTAATCCCTGGAGTTCGAGTGAGTCGAGAACAGAGGAAGAGATCTCGGCTGCAACACCCCTCTTGAGAAGTTGAGTATGTAGCTCAGCCCTACTCTTGGCACGCGGCGCTAGCGCATAGAGCGCTAGCGACATAGCCTCAGAGTAGGGATCAGCCGCTATATCTGCTTTATCAACCACTCTTTAGAAATCAACCTCAGAGGTTGCCTCATCGATTGCCGCAACAAGTTCTGGATCGATTACCACCGGAACATAATGTTCGCGGATCTTCTTCTCGATCTCGTTAGCAAGGTCGGGGTTGTCGATAAGGAAGTTGCGAGAGTTCTCTTTACCCTGGCCGAGTTGATCGCCCTCGTAGGTATACCAAGCCCCTGACTTCTTAACGACGCCAACTTCAACACCGAGGTCAATGAGTGATCCCTCACGTGAGATTCCAACACCGTAGATGATGTCGAACTCAGCCTGCTTAAATGGTGGAGCCATCTTGTTCTTGACGACCTTGACGCGGGTACGGTTACCGACTGCTTCTTGGCCATCCTTAAGGGTTTCAATGCGGCGAACATCCAAGCGGATAGAGGCATAGAACTTAAGAGCCTTGCCACCAGTAGTTGTCTCGGGAGTTCCGAAGAAGACGCCAATCTTCTCGCGAAGCTGGTTGATAAAGATGGCAGTGGTATTTGATTGGTGCAGCGCACCTGTGATCTTACGAAGCGCTTGCGACATGAGGCGAGCCTGTAGACCCATGTGTGAGTCGCCCATCTCTCCTTCAATTTCAGCGCGTGGAACGAGCGCTGCAACGGAGTCAACGACGATGATGTCGAGTGCGCCGGAGCGAATCAACATATCCATGATCTCAAGAGCCTGCTCACCAGTATCTGGTTGCGAAACCAAAAGCGCATCGATATCCACGCCGAGCTTTCTGGCATACTCAGGGTCAAGAGCGTGCTCAGCATCGATAAATGCTGCAATGCCACCGTTCTTCTGCGCATTTGCGATTGCATGGAGCGCGACCGTTGTCTTACCCGAAGACTCTGGGCCATAAATTTCAACGATACGCCCGCGCGGCAATCCGCCAATACCGAGAGCGATATCAAGAGCGATAGATCCGGTAGGGATTACCTCTTGGACTACAGGGCCACGATCACCCATCTTCATCACTGAGCCCTTACCGAACTGACGCTCAATCTGGGCTAGGGCGGTATCTAGGGCTTTGGTGCGATCAAGTGTTTGCTTTTCAGATGCCTTATCGGCTTTATCTGTTGCCATTTTCTGCCTTTCTCTCTTAACTCAGATGAGTTGATCTGTACGGTCCAGAAGGTACGGAAGACCACCGACGGCGGGAGGCGAACTCTCGCGGAGGTGTGGAACCGCTCTGGTTGGGCATTACTTTCACATCCGATCGGGACCTCTCGGAAGAGATAATCGTACCGAACATCTGTTCGAATGGCTAGGACACGCCCAGCCCTGAGATTTAACGGAACCTTGCTGGCATCTCTGGATTGTGGGCAACGACCGCTTTCCAGATATCGCCGGCTTCAAAACCTCTGGCGAGCGCCTCGTTAACGGTGAGACCACCTAATTCGGAGTGGACGATGTCACGGGCGTATGTATCTGGATCGCCAAAGTAGTCGAAAATTCTGGAACGTAGTTCAGTTATTCGCATCATTCTTGTTAAAGAGCGCGAGCCAATTGATCAGCCTGCTTGGAACTTTCAGCAGGTGCTAACGGAGAGGCGATCTGTCCGATAAGCCAGTGGAGTACCACTCCCGATGAGTCGCCAAAGGTGGTGATGAGCGCTGTATTAATGAGAGTCCAGAGCGGATGCTCACAGACCCGTACAAATTTGGCAATGTCCAGCGGATCGGTCTCGACCATTTTGCGCAGAGCCGGATCCTTGGATATTTCCACTGAAAGCAGGTAGAGCGCATCTCGCTTACTTGGCGCTCTTTGAGCGAGGTCTATGAGACGCAAGATTTCAGATTCAAGGAGCGAAAGCATCATCTCTTCTTTGTCGCTGAAGTGGTTGTAAACCGTGGCGCGTGAGACTTCCGCTCGAGCAGCAATATCGTTCATATTTGACTCGTAGGAGCCAACCTCAGTGATAACAATCTTGGCGCCGGAGAGAATTGCGGTACGCGAACGCTGATTGGTTGCCATGATCTAGTTGAGCATAGGAATTAGCTCGCGCTGCAGCTAATTACGCGGCGTCATCCACAACGGTCAAGATCGGGGTTTCGGCTACTCTCACTTGAGTTGATACTCGAACCAATACCTCGCCCAGTGAGATGTTAAGAGCGCTGCAGATCGAGTTCAAAAGTTCGGAGGAGGCTTCCTTCTGTCCGCGCTCCACCTCAGAGAGATAACCCAAAGATACGCGAGCACTTTTGGCAACATCGCGAAGTGTGCGGCCCTGGGCGATGCGCGAGGTACGCAAGGCAGAACCTATGTGGGTGCGCAGAAGAATCACGGGATAAGGATACGGCTAAAGGTCGCTATTACGCTCTCTAATGTTGCGTGGCGAATTTCAGCCCGATCGCCGGTCAAGGCGAGCGCTACCGTGGTTGTTCCATCGCGACTATCGATAGCGATCCAGACAGTTCCAGCTTTTTGATCGTAGGCCCGGCCTGGACCCGCCACTCCTGTAGTAGAAATCGCATAATCGGTTTTGAATTGGGCTCGCACGCTCTGTGCCATAGCGATTGCAACCTCTTCCGAGACGGCGGTGTACTTATTGAGCGTCTTCTTTAGAACTCCTAAAAACTTTGTCTTACTTACATCGCTGTAAGTAATGAGTCCACCTTGATAGACGCCCGAGGAGCCGGGGATGGATGTAAAGAGTTCGCCAAGTCCTCCCCCGGTAATTGATTCGGCGGTCGAAAGTGTCAACCCACGGCGTTTCATAACCTTGATGATCGCGGCGATCTCAGGGTTGCTTTTCACCTTGCAACACCTTCTTAAAGTAATCGAAGCCAGTTGTGATTGTGACGGTGATTGTTGCCGCCATAAAGATATCCCGCGGAATATGCAGCCAATGTGGCAGAGGCAAAATATAGAAACCGATACCAAATCCCTGCATCATTGTCTTTAGCTTGCCGCCCTTGCTTGCAGGAATAACCCCGCCTTTAATGACGGCTAAACGCAGAAGCGTGACGGCAACTTCTCGGAGTAAAATAACGATGGTTACCCACCACCACAACTTTCCTTGTATCGAAAGAGCGATCATGGCGGTACCTATCGCCGCCTTATCAGCGACTGGATCTAAGAATGTTCCAAAACTCGTCACTTGATTGCGTGAACGCGCTAGCCGGCCATCCATCAAATCGGTGAGACCAACAAAGAAGAATCCACTCCAGGCGATGACGCGCCACAGGGAGGAGTCTCCTCCATCTTTGAAGAGGGCGTAGGCGCAAAAAGGGAGCGCGAGAAGACGCAAGACCGTTAACGCGTTAGGAAGGTTCAGCGTCCTAGCTGACGGGGTGCTCACTAGAGGCATCGTACCTGTCGCCTTCGTGAGAATGTGCGAGAAGGGAATTACCGTTTTTCAACGCTGGCTTTTAGCCTTGCGAAGAGGCTCCCGGCCCAAATTGCAGATGTAGGACCTCACCAGTGCCGCCTGGGGTGCCGGCATCTTTGCCATTTACGTTGAGATTCACGGCCCCAGCATTTCCAATGGTGATATTGATGAGTTGGCTATCATCGAATGAGCGCGACGCTCCTTTGGCCAACATTCCACTGAAGAGCGCTGCGCCCGAACTATCTGAAACCGCCAACCACGTGGAACCGGCATTTGCCGTTACAACAACTCCGACAGGTGAAGTCTTGGTTGCGACCGCGGTCGAACCCAAATTAGTAGCGGCGCTAGCACCCGGTCCAGTGCTGGTATCGGTTGTAATTGATGATTGCGGGGCCACCGCTGCGGTCGTTGCGGCTTTAACGCTCTTCTTTGAGGAGTGCACAAAGGATGCAGCAGTGGGAACAGCGATGAGCAGCGCCACCATCACCGCAGCCGCTTTAGCCATCACTCCGAAAGAGACCTTCGATTCCTGACGCTTAGCAGGAGTAACGCTGTTCTCACTCAAGAGGTCAATCATCGGACGATTGAAATCTTGATTCATGGAGTTGAACGCTTCGACTAACAGATCGGAATTGGCATTCAACACCTTCGCCACAATGCGAATGTGTCCGCGCGCGTATGCGAGACCGCCAGAGGATTGAAAATTGTCATCCTCAAGATCCTGCAAGATTGCCCGACGCACAGAGGTACGTTCAGAGAGCTCCTCAATTGACATGCCAACAGATTCTCTAGCTTGGCGAAGAAGTATGCCTACTGACATCAAAGCCTCATTACTGAAATCTGGGCGGGGAACCCACAATCTGGGGGAAGGTGAGGTCATTAGGGTAGACCTAGGTTCTCCTGGCTACCAAATCTTTTCTTTCTAGACTCTGGATTTGAGGGTTATCTGGGGAACTAATTCACCTAGATGTAACCTTGAATCTCCTCCAGCAGGTCGGGCATCTCTTCGGCTGTGATGAGTACCTCACGGGCCTTGGAACCTTCGGAGGGTCCCACTACTCCCCGGCTCTCCATGAGGTCCATGAGACGACCGGCCTTGGCGAAGCCGACGCGCAGCTTGCGCTGCAACATCGATGTCGAGCCAAATTGGGTTCCAACTACCAGTTGAATCGCCTGCAACAAGAGATCCATATCATCGCCAATATCATTTTCGATCTGCTTACTCACCGCCGGTGCGTTGATGTCAACGCGGAAGACGGGCTGTGCCTGCGACTTAACATGGTTGACCACGGCTTCAGATTCGCGCTCTGAGATGTAAGCACCCTGAATTCGCATCGCCTTGCTCGCACCCATAGGCAGGAACAAACCATCGCCTTGTCCAACTAATTTCTCCGCGCCGGGTGTATCCAAGATGACGCGTGAGTCGGCGAGGCTAGAAGTTGCGAAGGAGAGACGCGAAGGAACGTTTGCCTTTATCAAACCAGTGACAACATCAACGCTTGGACGCTGCGTTGCAATCACTAAGTGAATCCCTGCGGCACGCGCTAATTGGGTGATACGGACGATGCTCTCTTCGACTTCGCGTGCTGCAACTATCATTAAATCCGCCAACTCATCGATGATGACGAGCAGATATGGATAAGGCTCAAGGACTCGTTCGCTGCCTGCGGGTAATGCGACCTTCTTCGCCTTTACCGCGCGGTTGAAATCGTCGATATGTCGAAAGCCAAAATGTGAGAGATCGTCGTAACGCTGATCCATTTCGCGTACTACCCAAGCAAGAACATCGGCGGCCTTCTTGGGATTGGTAATAATCGGAGCGATCAGATGAGGGATTCCCTCGTAGCTTGTTAGTTCAACGCGCTTAGGGTCGATCATCACTAGCCGTACCTCATCTGGCGTTGAGCGCATCAGAATCGAGACAATGAGCGAGTTGATCATCGAGGACTTACCCGCACCAGTTGCACCAGCAACTAGAAGGTGTGGCATCTTGGCGAGATTTGCGCAGACGAAGTTTCCTTCAACATCTTTTCCAAGTGCAATCACCATTGGATGCGTTTCATTGATCGCAACGGAGGAGCGCAAGACATCTCCTAGCGCAACAATTTCGCGATCGGTATTTGGGATTTCGATTCCCACGGCGGATTTTCCAGGAATTGGAGACAAGATGCGAACATCCCCGCTAGCAACTGCGTAGGAAATATTTTTGGAGAGAGCGGTAATTGCTTCGACTTTTACGCCGGCGGCAAGCTCAACTTCGTAACGAGTAACTGTTGGACCGCGCATGAAGCCAGTGACTCGTGCATCAACGCCGAATTGTTCAAAGACTTGTCCTAGGGCGGCAACAACTAGATCATTTGCCTTCGACTTTGCCTTAGAGGCAGGAGCGCTCTTAAGAAGATCCAAGGATGGCAAGAGGTAAGGAGCATCAGCGCTCAAGATCATCTGGTGCGCTGGAGCGCTCTGCACGCTCTTAGGGGTGAAGCTGGGGGCGGGAGTTGAGGTGCGATCTATAGCTACCGCGACCGTCTCTTCACCCTCATATGGGGGCACCTCTTCGGGCTCTGGTTCAGGAAAAGCTTGCACCAATGGAGTTTCAAAGGGAGGCGTATCGCTAATCTCAAAGGCCTCTTCGTTGCGCTCCCGGGCTGCGCGGCGGCGCCCTGCGAACCAAGTGAAGAGCCCTCGCACTTTGGCAAAGACTTCAGAAACCGGAGTAGCGGTCACGATCAAGATGCCAAAGAAGAGGAGTAGCAGCAAGATCGGTACGGCGATAAGCGAGGTTCCCAGATTGGTGAGCGGGCGACCGACACCATAGCCGACGACCCCGCCAGCGCTTTTAATAGCGCTAAATTCTGAATCTTTCATGACCTGGGACAACCCTGTGGTGCTCAAGACCAAGAGGATTGCTCCAATGGTTATTCGACCATTGGCCCGACCCTCGTCGGGAGCCTTAAATAGCCTAAAGGCAAAGTAAACAAAAAGGAGAGGGGTAATGAACGCGATCTTGCCAAAGGCGCCGAGCAAGAGCGTATTCATGAAGCGACCGATGGGATTGTTCAGGTGGAACCAACTACCCGCCGCACTTACTAGGGCAAATATGAGGAGCAGAAAGGCCAAGCCGTCGCGATGGTGAGCGCTATCAAGTTCGCGCGCCTCTTTGAAGAGGAAGCGAACGGTGCTTCCGATCGCCTTGGCCATGAAACGCCAAAGGGCAACAATTGCGCGCACGATCCTTGCGATGATCGAAGGGCGCTTTTTTGCAGCCTTAGTAGACGGTGACCTTCTTTTTTTAGCCATAGCACTCTAAGACTAAAGAAAAGAAAGTGGCCTCGCCCTTCGGCGCGCCGTCATACCTCAATAACTACTGGGATGATCATTGGCTTGCGACGGTGTTCTTCGCCTACCCAACTTCCCACAGTGCGACGAACCACCTGTGCGAGTTGATGCGTTCCATTGATACCACCTGCAACTGAAGTGGCGAGAGCTTTCTCAATCATTCCCTTAACCTCATCGAAGAGCGCTTTATCTTCGGTAAATCCACGCGCGTGAATATCAGGTCCAGCAACAATCTTTCCACTCTGCGAATCAACAACAACTACGACCGAGATGAATCCCTCTTCACCCAGGATGCGGCGATCCTTGAGAGAGCTCTCGGTGATTTCACCAATGCTCTGACCATCAACATAAACAAATCCAACTGGAATAGCACCCGAGATATCTGCATATCCATCGTGAACGTCAACTACGACTCCATTGTCAACGACGATTGTGTTGGTACGTGGAACGCCTGTCTTAATCGCGAGTTCTGCGTTCGCGCGCAGATGGCGCCACTCACCGTGGATGGGCATGACATTCTTTGGCTTGACAATGTTGTAGCAGTACAAGAGTTCACCCGCAGCAGCGTGACCCGAGACGTGCACCAAAGCATTGCCCTTATGCACGACGGTTGCTCCAAAACGAGTGAGCTCGTTGATTACGCGAAAGACGGGGTTTTCATTTCCGGGTATTAGCGAAGAGGCGAGTACAACGGTGTCACCCTTACCAACGCGGATCTGGTGCTCACCGTTGGCCATGCGAGAGAGCGCGGCAAGTGGCTCGCCTTGTGACCCTGTGCAGATCAGAACGACGCGATCTCCAGCATCTTCAACGCTCTTGGCATCAATGATCTCAAGACCTTCTGGGACTTGGAGATAACCCAGATCCTGCGCCAATTTCATATTGCGAACCATGCTGCGACCAATAAAGGCGACCTTGCGCTGGTGTTGCGCCGCGATCATCATGATCTGTTGAACGCGGTGCACATGCGATGCAAAGGATGCCACGATGACGCGGCGCTCAGTTGCGCGAAATACCAGATCTAGCGTCGGCATGATGTCGCGCTCTGAAGTAGTAAAACCAGGTACATCAGCGTTGGTGGAGTCGACCATGAATAGGTCCACGCCTTCTTCACCCAAGCGCGCAAATGTGGCGAGGTCGGTGATGCGACCATCAAGTGGAAGTTGATCCATTTTAAAGTCACCGGTAGCTAGAACAAGACCAGCCTCAGTGCGAATCGCGATAGCAAGAGCATCGGGGATTGAGTGATTCACGGCAATGAACTCAAGTTCAAAGGGGCCGAAGGTTTGTTTCATTCCCGCTTTAACTTCAATCAGCGGCGCGGTAATGCGACGCTCTTTCAACTTTGCCTCTGTGAAGGCCAGTGTCAACCTAGATCCAACAACCGGAATATCGGCACGCTCTTTAAGCAAGTAAGGAACTGCGCCAATATGATCTTCATGTCCGTGCGTTAGCGCAATAGCAACAACGTCGTGCAGACGATCACGGATGTAGGAGAAGTCAGGAAGAATTAAATCGATGCCAGGCTGGCTCTCTTCCGGGAAGAGAACACCACAGTCAACAATCAAAAGTTTTCCGGCTATTTCATAGACGGTCATGTTGCGACCGATTTCACCTAGGCCACCGAGCGCAACGATGCGCAGGGTCTTAGGAGCTAATTTCGCGGGGTAGGGTAAATCTGGATGTGGGTGATTCATTATTTAAGTACAACTCCGCCTTGTCGAAGGTCCTCCCGCAATTGCGCTTTCTGCGCAGCGGTGGCATCGACAAGTGGCAAACGCGTAAATCCACCAGGTAGACCGATCATTGTGAGAGCGGCCTTAGTCAATATGGCACCTTGAGTGCGGAAGGTTCCGGTGAATACCGGTAACAATTCTTGATGTATTTCTAGTGCGCGAACGGTATCTCCTGCAAACCATGCATCGAGCATCGCCTTGAGTTGATTTCCGACGGTATGACCACAGACTGAAACAAAACCAACTGCTCCAACGCTGAGGAGTGGAAGATTAAGAATGTCATCGCCTGAATACACAGGCAGACCGGTCCTCTTAATAACCCATGAGGTAGATGCGGGATTTCCCTTGGCATCCTTGAGTGCAACTATGTTCTTAACTTCAGCAAGGCGGCAGAGAGTGTCCTCTTCAATGGGAACACCTGTTCGACCTGGAATGTCATACATCATGATGGGTGTGTCTGTAGCGGCAGCGACCGCTTTGAAGTGGGCTTCGATGCCCTCTTGCGGTGGCTTGTTGTAATAGGGAGTGACGATAAGCAGGCCATCAACGCCTAGTTCCGCACAACGCTTTGCCTGTTCTACGGTGTAAGCGGTCTCGTTATCGCCGGCACCAGTCAAAATCTTTACACGATCGCCAACGGTGCTCTTCACCACCCGGATGATTTCCAGTTTCTCAGAAGTCTTCGTCGTAGGAGCTTCTCCCGTGGTGCCGTTTACAGCAATTGCATCATGGCCAGTATCTGCCAAATGTTCGGCAATCTTCGCTACGCCATCCCAGTCAATCGCACCATCCGCGAGGAAGGGGGTCACCATTGCCGTGATCAAGCGGCCAAAAGGCGCCTCGATCTGGGTGGTCTGTTCATGCGAGCTGGACATAGGGGTAACCCTACCGCGCCTATGGCGCTACCCGCCCTGACTTTTCAAATGCACCGTGCGTAAGCGGCATCAACTCCGCAAAATAACGCTCCATTTTCTCGGCCACCATCTCAATTTCCCGTTGTGGGTAGCTAGGAAAATGCGATCCTTCACGGGATGTACGCAGGGATAGAAAATTCATCAGTGCACGCGCATTCATCGTTACATACATCGTTGAATATAAACCAACGGGCAACACAGCGCGGGCAACTTCGCGGGCAACCCCCGCATCGAGCATCTTCTTGTAATTTTCATAGGCAACAGTGCAACTTTCCTTGATCGCATTTACGGTGACCTCGTACTGCTCGTCAGTGCCATCAACGAAGGTGTATGCCCCTGCCTTGCCGATCTGTACCAATTTGCGCTCTGGGCTCGGAAGATAAAAATTGGGACGAAGTTCACGATAGCGACCGGACTCCTCGTTATAGGAGGCGATGCGATGGCGCATAAATTCGCGAAAAACAAAGATAGGAGCTGAAATAAAGAAGGTCATAGATGTGTGCTCAAAGGGTGAACCATGGCGTTCGCGCGCTAAATAGTTAATTAACCCCTCGGAGCGCGAGGGATCGGCGTTGACATCATCGAGGGAGTTCTCACCGGCGGTCGACACGCGTGCCGCCCAGACGACATCGGAATCGCTAGCGCTTGCTTTGACCAGTTCAACAGTTACATCGTCACGAAAGTTGATCTCAAAGTGCTGCTCGCTCATATGGCGACCTTATCTATTGGCGCCCAACACCCTCGGGATTAAGGCAGAATATCGGCGTGTCAGTGCAGCGCGATTCCTTGAGTGTTGGCCTCGCGGTCGGGGCGGCTGGTATCGCATTCGGGGCGGTCGCGGTCGCAGACCATTTCACCGTCGCACAGGCCTGCTTTCTCTCCTTCGTCCTCTTCTCTGGGGCATCTCAGTTCTCCCTCGTCGCGGTAATGAGTTCAGGAGGCAGCGCGCTTAGCGCGATAATCACTGGAGCGTTTCTGGGTAGCAGAAATGGATTATACGGCGTACGTATGGCGCAGATCTTGAAACTTAAGGGCGTCAAGCGCGCACTCGCGGCGCAGATAACTATTGACGAATCGACTGGCGTCGCGATCGCCCAAGATAATCTCGCGGATCAGCGCACCGCATTTTGGTATACCGGTTTTGGGGTATTTTTCTTCTGGAATATCTTCACACTGCTGGGCGCACTGGGCGCAAAGGCCATCGGCGATACCTCAGCCTGGGGACTTGATGTCGCCTCCCCCGCAATCTTCTGTGCAGTACTCTTCCCGCGCCTCAAAGAGCGCAAACTTCTCTTTGCTTGCATCCTCTCGTTTATCTGGGCACTTTCCATCACAGAATTTGTGCCGGCAGGAGTTCCCATAATTTCCACCGTAATTATCGCGGCGCTCGTAGGGTGGAAGTAAATGAATTCGCAATGGATAGCAGTGATCGCCACCAGCCTGCTCTGCTACGCAATTAAGTACGTTGGGCATGCAATTCCTGAGGTTTGGCTGGCTCACCCGCGCGTACAGCGCATCACCAACTTAATTCCAATTGTCCTGTTGAGTGCTCTGGTGGCTATGCAGGCTTTCACAACAAAAACCAAGTTCATGGTCGATCACCGCCTAGCGGGCATTACTGTGGCCCTCGCCGCCCTAACAGCAAAATTGCCATTCCCCGTTGTGGTACTCGGAGCAATGGCAACTTCTGCGATTGTGTATCGTCTTA
>JANXZW010000018.1 GCA_025355305.1 Actinomycetes bacterium
GAGTTAATCGAGATTAGATCAAAGGGACGAGAGCGGAAGCGATAGGAGGCTCCAGTGAGAGCGCCAACTGGGCAGATCTGCACGGTATTGCCGGAGTAATAAGACTCGAAAGGTGTTTCTTCGTAAATACCAACTTGCTGCAGCGCACCACGTTCATTGAGTGTAATAAATGGATCGCCTGCGATCTCTTCCGAGAAACGAGTGCAACGCGCACAGAGAACACAGCGCTCTCTATCTAGTAAGACCTGTGAAGAGATATTGATGGGCTTCTCAAAAGTGCGCTTTTCACCTTCAAAGCGCGTCTCTGAACGACCCGCGGACATGGCCTGATTCTGCAATGGGCATTCGCCACCTTTATCGCAGATGGGGCAGTCGAGAGGGTGGTTAATAAGCAAGAACTCCATGATTCCCTCTTGCGCCTTAGCCACAACGGGAGAGGTGAGTTGAGTCTTAACGATCATGCCATTTTCAACGGGCATCGTGCAGGAAGCTTGTGGCTTCGGAAAGGCGCGGCCGTTGATCTCTACCTCAACCAAGCATTGGCGACATGCACCTACTGGCGCGAGGAGTGGGTGATCGCAAAAACGCGGGATCGCGATCCCGAGTTGCTCGGCAGCGCGAATGATCAGCGTTCCCTTAGGGACTGTTAGCTCAACGCCATCAATGATCGCCGAAACGGTATCTACTGCTGCCACGGTTTGTTCAGAGCTCACTCAAGCACCTGCCGTTTCAAAGAGCGTCGATGCAACTGGATCAAAGGGGCAACCCCCGCTGGTCTGGTGCAGGAGATATTCAGCACGGAAATACTTAAGTGATGAGATGATCGGGGCAACTGCGCCATCAGCGAGAGCGCAGAATGAGCGACCAGCGATGTTGTCACAGAGATCCAAGAGCTTCTCGAGATCAGTTTCGCCACCCTTACCTGCCTCTAGATCCTTCATGATCTGAACCAACCACCAGGTACCTTCACGACAAGGCGTACATTTCCCGCAGGACTCGTGCTTATAGAACTCCACCCAACGAAGAACTGCGCGCACAACGCATGTCGTCTCATCGAAGATCTGTAGCGCTTTTGTTCCTAGCATCGAGCCAGCTGCTGCTACACCTTCATAATCAAGCGGTACATCGAGATGTTCTGCGGTAAACATCGGGGTGGAAGAGCCACCAGGAGTCCAGAACTTAAGTTCATGTCCTGCGCGAACTCCGCCAGCAAGTTGCAAGATCTGACGCAAAGTAATACCTAAGGGAGCTTCAAATTGACCAGGGTTAGTGACGTGTCCAGAGAGTGAGTAGAGCGTGTAGCCCTTGCTCTTCTCGGTACCCATTGCTTGGAACCAGTCAACCCCGTGGTTGATGATCGATGGGACCGAGGCAATCGACTCCACATTGTTCACAACGGTCGGCATCGCATATAGACCAGCAATCGCTGGGAAAGGTGGACGTAGCCGTGGTTGTCCGCGGAATCCCTCCAAGGAATCCAAGAGCGCAGTCTCTTCACCACAGATATAGGCACCTGCACCAGCGTGCAGAGTAAGTTCAAGATCAAATCCACTACCGAGAATATTCTTGCCGAGGAAGCCCGCTGCGTAGGCATCATCGATCGCCTTCTGGACACGACGAAAGACATGAACAACTTCTCCGCGTAAATAAATGAACGAGTGGTTAGCGCGAATGGCATAGGAACCGATGATGATTCCTTCAATCAAAGAGTGCGGATTGGCCATTAAGAGCGGCGTATCTTTGCAAGTTCCTGGCTCTGATTCATCGGCATTTACAACGAGGTAATGCGCCTTGTTATCGCCCTGCGGAATGAAACTCCATTTATTTCCGGTGGGGAATCCAGCGCCGCCACGGCCACGTAGCCCCGACTCTTTTACCTGCGCAATGACCTCATCCGGGGTTGCCTGCAACGCCTTTGCCAGCGCTTGGTAACCATCGTGGCGCCGATAACCTGCAATCGTGAAGGAATCTGCCTCATCCCAATGTGCCGAAAGGACTGGGTTCAATATGCTCATTTGGATCCCTGCGCCTTCGCAATATTTAAGCCGAGAAGCGTTGCAGGGCCAGCCTGTACGCCCTCTTCAGCTAAGCCATCTGATAAACCAGCCAGGACAGCAGAGTTCTCTTTCCAGGTGCGAAGCGCTCTAGGTCCACGCGTGGGTGCTGGTGGGTTGCCGGCGCGCACTCCATCAATCAATTCATTGACCGATGCCGGGGTCTGGTTGTCGTAGAACTCCCAGTTGACCATCACGACGGGCGCATAGTCGCAGGCCGCATTGCATTCAATGCGTTCTAATGAAATCTTTCCATCAGGAGTCGTCTGGTCCTTCTTAATTTCTAGGCGATCACAGACTGATTCGTAAATGGCATCTCCGCCCATAACCGCACACAAGGTGTTGATACAAATGCCAACATGGTACTCACCTACAGGCTCGCTCTTATATTGCGTATAAAATGTAGAGACCGCGGTAACTTCAGCAGCAGCGAGATTCAATTTCGTTGAAATAGTTTCAATGCCGCGTGGAGTGACGTAGCCGTCGATAGATTGCACATAATGAAGCAGCGGCATGATCGCCGAGCGGCTCTTTGGGTAACGCGCAATGATGGTATCCATCACGGCGAGTTCTTCAGCAGTAAATGACATTAGCGATCTACCCCACCCATCACTGGATCGATTGAAGCCACAGCTGCAACTACATCAGCGATCATGCTGCCTTCACACATGGCGGCAAGAGATTGCAGATTATTAAAAGATGGTTCGCGAAAGTGCAGCCGGTAAGGGTGGGAACCTCCATCAGAGACCAAATGCACACCCATCTCTCCCTTAGGAGATTCGACTGTGGAGTACACCTGACCAGCTGGAACGCGGAAACCCTCGGTAGAAATCTTGAAGTGATGGATGAGAGCCTCCATCGATTGGCCCATGATGTGAGCGATATGCTCCTGCGAGTTACCCATTCCATCTGGACCAACTTTGAGATCGGCAGGTGAGCCAATCTTCTTATCTTCAATCATCACCGGAGCACCTTCCAGGGCTTCGAGCTTCACAACACATTGCTCAATAATGCGCAGCGATTGCTCAAGTTCATCCATCTTGATCAAGAAGCGACCGTAGGTATCGCACCCGTCATTGGTGATGACATCAAAGTTGTAGTTCTCATAACCGCAATACGGTTCAGATTTGCGCAGATCCCACGGCATGCCCGTCGCACGCAAGATCGGACCCGTAACACCCAGTGTGATACATCCAGCGAGGTCTAAGTACCCCACGCCCTGAGTGCGTTTCATCCAAATCGTATTACCAATCAAAAGTTTCGCATTGTCTTTAAAGTTATGGCGCAACTCTTTTACGGTCTCACGAATCTTGGTAAGAGCACCCACGGGAAGATCTTGAGAAACTCCACCGGGACGGATATAGGCCATATTCATGCGGAGCCCAGTTACCAGCTCAAATATATCAAGAACCTTCTCGCGCTCGCGAAAGGCAAAGAGCATTGGCGTCAGGGCGCCAAGTTCCAGCGCTCCGGTCCCAAGGGCAACCATGTGCGAGGAGATGCGGTTGAACTCCATCATCAAGACCCGAATTACACTGGCCCGCTCTGGAATATCTTCTGTGACCCCAAGTAACTTTTCGACAGCTAGGCAGTATGCGGTCTCATTAAATATTGGTGAGAGGTAATCCATACGGGTAACGAATGTGGTTCCTTGAGTCCAAGTGCGGTATTCGGCATTCTTCTCGATGCCGGTATGTAAGTAACCGATTCCAGCGCGTGCCTCGGTAACGGTCTCGCCTTCAAGTTCAAGGATCAATCGCAGGACTCCGTGCGTGGATGGATGCTGCGGACCCATGTTTACAACAACGCGCTCTTCCTTCGTTGCGCCAATCTCAGTGACGAGCGAGTCCCAATCGTTACCAGTAACCGAATAGACGCGACCCTCAGTAGTCTCGCGCGAAGATGCGTAGGGATCTTGAGTTGTCATCGGTATGACCTCCGCTCATTTGGAGGTGGCACAGTGGCACCCTTATATTCAACCGGAATTCCACCAAGTGGATAGTCTTTTCGCTGCGGATGACCGATCCAATCATCTGGCATCAAAATGCGAGTAAGTGCGGGGTGGCCATCGAAGATGATCCCGAACATGTCGAAGGTTTCACGCTCATGCCAGTTGTTTCCGCCCCACAGTTCAACGAGTGAAGGTAGGTGCGGGTTGCTATCTGGAACGCTCACTTCAAGCCTGATGCGCCGGTTGAAGGTCATGGAGAGAAATGGAAAGACGCAGTGCAATTCACGATCTTTATCGGTTGGGTAGTGCACGCCACTAACACCGAGACAGACCTCAAAACGCAGCGCGGGAGTATCGCGAAGCGCCTGCGCAACCTGGAAAAGACGAGCCGCCTTTACATGCAGTGTTAACTCGCCCCGGTAAATGACGATTTGCTCAATATCATCATTGAACTCTGGATAGGCGCGTTCTAACTCATCGACCAACTCATCAAAATATCCACCGTAGGGGCGCTGTGCTGAGAGATCATTGTGGCGCTTGCGAACCAGGCCGCCGTAACCGGAGGTATCTCCACTGCCCTTAGCTCCAAATAGTCCGTGCTCCTCACTCATTGCTTCAGTAGTCCTTGTATCTGGAAGGTCGGCTTGGAGGCGAGCGCAGCAGCTTCAACTTCACGAATAATTGCCTCGCGATTTGCACCCAACTTTGTATCACTGATCTGCTCGTGTAACTTCAAAATGGCATCCATCAACATTTCAGGGCGTGGCGGGCAACCGGGCAGATAGATATCAACGGGAACGATATGGTCAACACCTTGAACAATCGCGTAGTTATTGAACATTCCACCTGATGAAGCGCAGGCTCCCATCGAGATAACCCACTTCGGTCCAGGCATTTGATCGTAAATTTGGCGGACAACGGGTGCCATCTTCTGCGAGACGCGACCAGCCACGATCATTAAATCAGCTTGGCGTGGGGATGGGCGGAACACTTCCATTCCAAAGCGCGCTAGATCGTAACGACCGCCACCTGCAGCCATCATCTCAATTGCGCAACAGGCAAGGCCAAAGGTCACTGGCCAGAGCGAGCTCTTGCGCATATAACCCGCAAGGTTCTCAACTGTGGTGAGGGCAATGCCGGTAGGTAATTGCTCTTCTAGACCCATTGTTAATCCCATTCCAATCCGCCGCGGCGCCACACATATGCATATGCAACGAAGACTGTAAGTATAAAGATCACCATCTCAACGAGACCAAAGAGGCCGAGTTGATTGAAGGAGACCGCCCATGGATATAAGAAGACAATTTCAATGTCAAAGACAATGAAGAGCATGGCGGTTAAGAAATACTTCACAGGAAATCGTCCGCCACCTTGAGCAACTGGTGAGGGCTGAATTCCACACTCATAAGCCTCAGATTTGGCGCGGTTGTAGCGCTTTGGTCCCGTGAGAGCGGCGGTAATGACGGAAAATGCCGCAAATCCGAAGCCAATCCCGCCTATCGCAAGAATCGGGACATAAGGATTCATGCTGTGAGCATACGGGTGGATAAGCCGTAAGAATAGGAGGTGTGTTGACCGTCACAGTTTTTCATAGGGCTACTTGATGAACTCCGCCACCTTAGAACCCAAGGTAAATGGGTCAATTGGGTGGGAGATAACCGCATCAGCGCCAGACCACTTTGCCAACCAACTATCTTGGGGGCGTTGGATAATCAGCATGACCGGAGGGCAATCGATAATCTCATCCTTGAGGGCATGGGTTAGACCCATGCCACCTTCCGGAACCGCTTCGCCATCGAGAATAAAAAGGTCAACCTTTCGCTTCTCGGAGAGATAGAGGCGCAGGGCATCAGCCGTGGCGAAATCCACCACCTTATGCTCACGCTCTTCGCCGGGTAGCTTCTTTCCCAGGGCTGCGCTAATCGCTGCGCGAACGCTCTGATCATCAGAGTAGACGAGGATGACTGGGGCCAGGGCCGAGCCTTGGAGCGCGGGGTCACCGTAAAGGGGAGCGGCGCTGATGGAATCGTAAACAGACACTTCCATACTCAAAGTGTACTGCCCAAGGCAGCATCAGAAACGAATCCAGAGGTAATCAGGGAGTTAAAGGAGCGCCTAGACCTTATCAATCCAGAGGAATCGAATCAATCCAGAGGAATCGATTTCGATCGGTAACTTCGCCCGCTGCTAACTCGACGTGGAACTCATTGTCACGGCGACGCTGCCAATGGTTGGCAGAGAGGATGCGTGATAGCCCAGCTAGGTGTACTGGACTCTCAAGGTTACTCATTGCCTCATCAAGTTCAATAGGGCTCTGATGGTCAATAAGTGAAGTCGCAATTACAACACGACCTTGATCTTCCAAGATCTCAACTAGACGACCTTGTTGCGGCCAATCGATCAACGAGGAGGTCATGATCTGCCAGAAGCCGTTAACTCCCGCTTCGCCAATGTACTTCACGCGATTGTCGTGATCATGACCGGCAAGCCAGGCGATGATGCGATTGTGCTTAAGAAGCTCTTGCGTTAACTCTTCGATTGCGACTCGGCGATCAGCCTCAACGGGTGCGTAATCATTAAAGAGTGCATGCAGCGGATGGTGCGAGAGAAGTGTGAAGTACTTTGGAGATGGGTCTGCTAGGACGCTCTTCATCCAATTAAATTGTGTCTCGTCCAGAGATCCCTGCCAACCGCCGTTGATATTGACGGTATCGAGCGAGATCAAACGAACGTCACCTAGATCCTTAAACCAATACTTTGTCCCAGCTGCCGCATTGGCCTCAGTGAGGCCGTGGCCCTCGTGTTCACAGCTCAGATGAAGTTTTGCCCAATCATCTGCAGCGTTGAGACGACGACGCTGGTCAGCACTCGTCTGGCGATAAACGCCGCCGCTGGGATCCGCTAACTTTGTTGGGCCTACCATTCCCCAACCGCTAAAGGCTTCTTGCAGATCCATATCTGAACCGATATCGATCAAACGCACTGCACCTGTTGCGATCAACTGCAACCTTTCGTCTGGCGCAACTGTGCCTTGTACTAGAGCGTCATGATTGCCGTGAGTTGCCAACCAAGTGTGACTTAATCCCGCCGCAGTAAATGGTTTGCGCACCGCATCCGTTAAACCGGGAACAGTGGGCAATCCGTAGAGAGCCCGCGGGTAATCATCTTCGCACCCCTCTGGCGTCCCCTCGGGATTCCAGTAACTGCGATCATAAGAAGTGGGGTCCTTCTGCGCAACGCCCTCCCACTGAGAGAGATCACCGCTATCGGGATGTACCTCACCGCCATCCATAAGCGTCATGTACCACTGCAATTCATTGGATTGCGCATTGTCCGTTACATCACCGGTGGCAACCACTGCATCAATAGCCCGGTTGGAGAAAAGTCCGGTCTTTATGGTGTTCACGGTTTGGACCATCGTCTCCAAGGTCTGCGCCGTCATTAACTCCTGCGCTCGATAGGCACCCACTAGCGAAATATGTTCTGACATCGGATGATGGGGATCGGCAAAGCGATCCATCAATTCAACTCGCGCCGGCGATTGCGCATCGCAGATATGCAGATCCGAGATATGGATCAGAGTTAATATCGCAAGCGCAGAATTTGAGGGGGCCTCCCCCAACAACTCTTCTCCTGCCACGGATTCAAGATCTGTCCAACCACTCTCATTGGGTTGGCTCCGAACTATTCGGCCATCGCGTGTACTAGACACTTTCCGCCATCACTTCATCGCTAGAAATTTTAAATGCGACCTTGTCGCCAATCTCTAACTTACGAACCTCACGACTGGAAACATTGAGATGAATGAGCGGAGCTCCCTCGACGGCAATTCCCACCTTAGTCATCGGTCCGAGGAACGACTTAAGAGCAACGATTCCGCGAGTTGCATCAAGATCGCTCTCACTCACAAGCTCCAGAGATTCTGGACGAATGATTACGTTTACCTTTGCACCTTCGGCAAATGGCGCTGCGCTATCTAAAATATTAACTTTCTGATTTAGAACGCGCGCCTTACCTTTTGCGGTTATCTCCGCTGGAATGCGATTTGCTAGCCCGACAAATGAGGCCACAAAAGATGTCGCTGGTGAGTTGTAGAGAACTATTGGCTTATCAATCTGCTCCAAGCGGCCATGGCTCATAACGCCGACTCGATCTGATATCGCCATAGCCTCTTCTTGATCATGCGTGACGAAGAGAGTCGTGATTCCCAAATCGAGTTGAATGCGGCGTATCTCTTCGCGAATCTGACCGCGCACCTGTGCATCGAGGGCAGAGAGCGGCTCATCCAGAAGAAGTACTCGAGGTTGGATCGCAAGCGCACGCGCCAAGGCTACGCGCTGTTGTTGCCCACCAGATAACTGATGAGGATAGGACTGGCCCTTACTTTCAAGAGAGACCAGTTCAAGCATCTCATCCACTCGCTTATGACGCTTATCGCTATCAATCTTGCGTACGCGCAGGCCGTAATCAATATTTTCAGAGACGGTGAGGTTAGGGAAGAGGGAGTAGGACTGGAAGACCATTCCCATGTCGCGATGGTTTGCCGGTGTCTCGTTATACCGCTCACCATTGACGAGTAACTCTCCTGAAGTCGCTACTTCAAGACCAGCAACAATGCGAAGTGCGGTTGTCTTGCCACAACCTGAAGGACCGAGAAGCGCAACCAGTTCCCCGGGATGGACCGTAATATCGAGGCCATCGAGCGCTTTAACGGAACCGAAGTGACGGCTGACTCCCTTTAGTTCGAGAGTAGCTCCTTCGCGTGCTTCTTTACTCATTCTTCCACCTCTACGCGTTCTGCGTTCCTTTTAGGAAGGAGCGCAATTATGGACAAGAGCGCGATTGCGCCGACAAAACTAAAGACTGAGATTGCAATGGCGCCCAAGATATTCTGTTGACCCGCTACAACCGTCCACGTTGGAAAAGTCTCCCAGTGGAGGAGTGAAGTAATTGTGTACTCACCGATTGAAAGTGCAAAGGTCAGAAAGAGCGCACCGGTGATACCGCTGCGTATAGCCGGCACAATTACACGGATGATGGTGCTCGCCCACGATGCTCCCAAACTTCGGGAAGCCTCAACCAGCGTCTTTAACGCCACTGTTTGTAGCGAGGTATCCAACGCTCTATACGTGTAGGGAAGCGCGATGATCACAAAGAAGAAGACCAGTTCGTACTGGGTGTTCTGCAGAAATTTTGGCATTGCGACCTGTGCCCCGATTGCCAAGGAGACGACAGGAATGATGAGAGGCAGGATACAGAGAAAATCGACAAGTGACTTGTAGCGCTTTCCTTTGAGATTGAGAAAAACCATCGTTGGAACCATCAGTACCAAATTAAGCGCGGCTGCTAGTACCGCCAACTTGAGCGAGGTAAAAAGAGCCGGGTAGAAACCATCTTGGTGAATGAGCCATTGATAATTTGCCCACGAGTGCCCCTTGCCACCATTGCCCTTAAAGCTATAAACCGTCGCCCCGTACAGCGGAACGATGAACATCAGAGAGGCGAAGAAAGCTGCAGAACCGACGAGGGGCCACTTCAGGGGGAATTTTTTCACTAGCTCCTCCATTTGGCGGCCTGGCGCTGTGCCCAGATATATCCAGCCATGACAATTGTCGCTACAACGATCATCCCGACGGCGAGCGCGTCGCCGAGATTGGTTTGGTCAGAGACGACGTTGCCATCAACGAGAGTTCCTATGATGATCGGAACAAGTGGAACCGTTCCTACAGTAAGAGCACGAGCCGTCGCGTAGGCCGAGAATCCACCTGCAAAGAGCAGGAAGAAGGCGCCGACAAATGAGGGAACCAAAATTGGAATACCCACTCGTCTCCAATAAGTAAACGGATTCGCTCCCAGGTTAATACTCGCTTCCACCCACTCCTGTCGCAAACCTGCGATCGCGGGCTTGAAGACTAAGACCATGAGTGGAACTTGGAAGAAGGAGTAGACCATAACGACGCCCGTGAAGGAGAAGATAGTGAAGTGGCCTGCGTAAATATCCCAACCGAGATCCTTCAAAATTTTAGTAACGATGCCCTCCGTGCCAAAGGCCGCTACAAACATAAATGCGAGCGGAACACCTCCAGAGTTGGCGAAGACAGCGGAGATGGAGTCGATGACCGCCCCGAATTTTCCGTGGGCGTACTTAACGATGACATAGGCGAAAAAAGCTCCGAGGAGTGCGCCAATAACACCAGTGACTAGCGAGAGCTTGAGGGAGACAAAGAAAGCATGTGCGTATGGACCAGAGTGGAGAATGGGGCGGTAGTTAGCCAAAGTCCATTCATTGCTATTGCCTTTAAAACTGCGCAGGGTTACTGCGACAACCGGCCAGATTAGAAAGAATCCGGTGAAGAGAAAGAATGGGAGCAGTGGTAGCGCGTCAGTCATTAGACCTTTTGGACCTTTTGGACTTTTTGGACCTTTTGGACCTTTTGAACCAGGCCGAAGACGTGTTCTCACTACTCCCATTTCTTTCAATTAATTGTTAACGAGTCAGCACAGACCTAGTTACCAGCGATTGCTGGCCACTGTGTCTTTAGAAGTGCCTTTGCCGCATCCTGGTCTGCAGGACTTGGTGTCACAATCTTTGCCCCTGCTGGAATTCCGTAACCAGCTGGTGCTGCCGCATTTGTTCCCTTAGCAACCATCGCGTCGTACTCGATTGGGAGTGCGCCGCCGGCGATCCAGATGTTCTGTCCGCCATTGATTGATGAGAAGATCTTCGATCCGGCCATACCCTTTGTTGAGCCGAGCGTTGTTGAACCCTTGCCCTTGTTCTCGGAGTAAAGGAACTCTGTCCAGAGACGAGCCGCCGCTGGGTGTGGAGCGTTAAATGGAATTCCCATGATGTAAGGAGTTCCCTTGATCACAGCATCAGTAGGAATTACATACTTCAGGGTCTTTCCAGCCTTTGCTGCAGTTGCTACAGCTCCTGGACCGTTGAAGGACCATGAGAACGAGACCTTGTATGCACCAGCGAGAAGGTTCTGGCCGTTTGCCAAAGCGGTAACGAAGTTGCTCGATGTCTTGAGGGTCTTGAAGTAATCAATACCATTCTGGACGTTGGCAGTTGTTCCAGCGTTAGCGAGGTTTGCTGCGAATACCGACATCAAAGCCTCCTGTGCGCCTGATGGATCTCCACCAATAGCAACCTGGTTCTTAAATGCAGGATCCTTAAGATCGTTGAAGGATGTTGGAGCTTTTGTCACTGAAGTGTCGTATGCAAGTGCGATCACACCGGCATAGTCGCCGTACCAGCGACCTGAAGCATCCTTGTAGGTAGGTGTGATGTCTTTCCAGTTCTGGACCTTGTAAGGAGCGAAGAGGTTTGAGTTATCTGCACCGTAAGTGATACCGACGTCAACGGCATCTGGAACCTTAGATGCTGGAGCAGTCTTGATGGTCTGAATTTCGTAGGCAGATGAGCCATCCGGATTGTCATCTGTGATCTTGATTCCGAAGGCCTTTGTGAAGAGATCAATTGCCTCGCCGTAGTTTGCCCAGTCGCGAGGAAGCGTAATTACATTTAACTTTCCTTCTTTTTGAGCTGCCTTGACGAGTGCATCCATGCCACCGCAAGCGGTGATGTTGGCACACTTGGTGTAGTCAATTGCAGCGGCTTTCGTTGCTGCTGAAGATGTTGCTGTTATTGCAACCAATGAAGTTACAGCCATTGTGGCTGCTAGAGCTCCAGTGAGTAGGCGCTTGCGCATGTATCCCCCTTAAGGATTGGTAGCCAAATCCAACTGATAGTGGTTAACGGGAAAGGGAGAATTGGAGGTCAATTCGGTGTACGACAAGTTAATAATTAACAGCGCTCGTCTTGCTATCCCTTGGACCGGACGTGAGATCATTAAATGAGCGTCAGTAAAGTGATCACGGTATGAGAAACATGCGTCGCACCGGTTGCGCGCAGCTCCTCTTCAGAATGTGCACCGCTCCTCACTCCGAGGACTATTGGCGCACCCGCCGTAACTCCAGCTTTCATATCTGATTCGGTGTCACCTGCAACGGCGACCTCATCGACGTGAATCTCTAAGCCGTTGGACTTGTTGTACTGCTCCAGCGCGCGAAAGATCATGTCAGGAGCGGGGCGTCCTTGGTCTACCTCTGAAGCCGCGACAGATACATCGATCAACTCACTCCATCCCAACTCGGAAATAATCGGGTCTAATATTTCACGAGGAAATCCAGTTGTAATTCCGATTCCAATTCCGCGCCGGCGCAGTTCTCGGAAGAAATCGCTCACGCCATCAAACTCTGCGAGTAGACCTTCGGCTACCAGAGCGGTGTAGGAAATGACAAAACGCTCGTGCGCTGCAAAAGCCGCGGCGAAATCCCCCTTACAGAGATGCATAAAGACGTCAATCTTGCGCTGTCCCATCGTGGCAAGCACATGCTCTGTCATTGCCTGCAATTCATCTACAGTTGGAGTTGTCGGCTCCATGGCGATCTGAAAAGCCTTCACAACAAGGCCACCATCTTGCGCGGTCGTGCCGGCCACATCCAAGACGACTAACTTTATTTCGGCCATGAGTTGATGGTCTCCTCTGCAATCGCTGGCGAGATGGTATTTCCACGCCCACCGCCTCCCGTAACAACAACCGCACCTGGTGCCAACTCGCGGCGGTAATAGATGCCATCGCCCACGAATTGTGAGTAGTTACCTGACCAACGGCGCTCAATGGCGGGAGTGGGGGCTCCAAAGATTGCAGAGATCACACTGCGCAGATGGTCATATGGCGCCTCTAGGATCTCGTGGCTAAACGGCTCTTCATATTCGTGGGTATCGCCGATGGTGAATGATCGATCTAAGCGCGGCACCAACAAGAGCTGCATCTTGAACTGCGCGGCGATGGGATCTTGAGGGGCCAGGGTATCTAGTGCCAGATCCTTGAAAGCCGGGTAGTAGCGCATGGAATCAGCATCTGCGATGGAGTGGCCAAGGTTTGCCGCAAAGGGGACCGTTGCTCCCATCTGTAGGTGAACGCGGCGCAACGGCGCACCCTCCAGAAATTCAGAGAGGAATCCTTGCTGCGCAGAGCCTGGGCAGATAACCAGCAGATCGCCAGAGACTTTGTGGCCAGTGAGATCTGTAACGTGGTTCCCGGTCTCATCGTGATAAAAATCAACGACTTCAAAGTTTGGTCTCCAGGTGTAACGGTCGTGGCGGGCTAAATAATCGCGTAAGCCGCCTAAGAGAAGGTTCGGTTCAACTGCGGCATCCTGCGTGCACTCCAGGGCTCCTAAAAATTTCCCTTGCAGAACCGGCTCGTGAGCCTGCACTTGAGCGCGATCTAGAACGCGAAATCCGCGGGCGGGTGCATCGGGCATCGCTGCAGCAGCCAACATCAGATTGAATTCGGCCTCGCTCTGGGCAATCGTCAAGGAGGTTTGAGCTCGAAAACCGATCGCGGCGCGACTTCCAATAACCTCCCAGAGCCGACGGGCGCGGAGCGCGATCTCCAACTCTGCTCCGGCGGCGCGGCCACTCACCCAGATCAATCCAAAGTTTCGGATAGAGGCAGAGAGTGGGCGTGAATCGCGTTCAATATGAACCACTTCATGTCCCGCCTCAATTGCGAGCACCGCGTGCATGGTTCCAATGATTCCGCCACCAACCACGACTGCTTTCATTGGCAAATGAGAACATACGAGGAGATGAATTAAGAGGCTAGCAGGTGGCGTAAAGGTGAATTTTTATCCAGAGCAGTGAAGAATGCTCAGGTGCCTACATTTCCGACAGATCCCAAAATCGATGCAACCGCCATTACCTCTGTAGCGCAGGCTCGCAATCTGATTCACACCGCAGAGACGTTGCGGACGCGGGGAGAGAAGGCAAATAGAAAGAGATTTGCCCGACTTTTCAGAGATCCCCAAGCACTCAAGGTAACCATCACTTTAACCGACGAGGTAATGCGAATTCACTCTACGAAAGAGGCTGTTGCGATCTTCGCTCGTGCTGCTTCTAGGGCATCGATCAGAGGGTTCGGATTCTTCAATGCAGTTGGATTGCGCAAGTTGCGGATACTGGCGCGGGTCCTCCCACGCGCTGTCATTGCACTTGTCCATCAACGGGTGCGTGCTCTCTCCCGCGGAATGATCCTTCCATACGAGGCACCAGCGCTTACCAAGATCCTGCGCCAACGCGAAAAAGAGGGAATCAGGCTTAATATAAATGTCTTGGGAGAGGCCGTTCTCGGGCAGCACGAGGCCGACGCCCGCTTCAAGCAGATCTTAGAGATGATCTCGCGTCCAGATGTCGACTACATCTCGGTCAAACTTTCGGCGGTCGTAGCGCAGATGGTGACGATTGATCACACTGGCTCGCTCAGTAAAGTCTGCGAAAGATTGCGTTTGCTCTATCGCGCCGCGCAGGAAAATAAGACCTTCATAAACCTCGATATGGAGGAGTACCGCGATCTCGCTCTAACAGTGGCTGCCTTTAAAAAAGTACTTGCCGAACCGGAGTTCTCAGCAATGACCGCGGGGATCGTTCTGCAGGCCTACCTTCCGGAGTCACATGCCGCCTTCCACGAACTCGCCGCGTGGGCAAATGCGCGCCATTTAAAAACCGGTGGCACCATCAAGATTCGGCTAGTAAAAGGCGCCAACCTGGCAATGGAACGCGCCGAGGCGGAGTTCAACGGCTGGAGCCCCGCTCCCTATACGACGAAATCCGATGTGGATGCCAGCTACTCACGACTCATTGATACCGCGCTGCGACCCGAAAATGCGGCGGCGATAAGAATTGGTATCGCTAGCCACAATCTATTTCACCTCACCTGGGCGATTGAGGTTGCTCGCAAGCGCCACGTACTAAAGCAACTCGATATTGAAATGCTGGAAGGGATGGCCAGCGCCGAAGCTCTCGCCGTCACACAATCTGGACATCAAGTTCTGCTCTACGCACCCGTAACGCGGCGTGATGATTTTGCATCGGCCGTGGCCTATCTCGTACGCCGTCTCGATGAAAATACCTCAGATGAAAATTATTTAAAGGCAGCCTTTGAAATCGCCAAGAACCCAAAGAAATTTGCAGAGCAGAAATTGCGCTTTGAAAATTCGGTACGCGAGCGCCACACCATCACGACATCTTCCAGGCGCCATCTGATTAAACCTGCGCGCAGCGATGGATTTTCTAACGAACCTTCTGGGGATCCCACCGAGACAAAGTACATTCACGCCGTCACTGCAGAGATTACGAAGGTCCAGCTGGATAATTCCCTACAAATTCCCGTTGTTGTTAAGGGCAAAGCTACGACTACCAAGGAGCAGGGATTCGGCACCGATCCCAGCGCTAATGGCGAGCAGTGGTACTCGTACTCTGTAATTAACAAGGCGCTGGTGGAGAAGGCAATTAGCGCAGCGCACTCTTCGACGTGGGGCAGCAAGAGCGCTGCAGATCGCCGCGCCATCTTGGAGAATGTGGCTTCTCATATGTCCGATCAGCGCGCGCGGAGTATCGCCGTGATGGCGCGCGACGCGGGCAAGACTGTTTCAGAGGCAGATCCCGAGGTCAGCGAAGCCATCGATTTCGCCCGCTTTTACGCATCAATGATCGATGATGAGAAGAGCACCCCTATCGGACCCGTGCTCGTTATTCCTCCATGGAACTTTCCCTACGCCATTCCCGCTGGTGGACTCTTCGCCGCCCTCGCCGCCGGAAATCCAGTTCTCTTTAAACCGGCACCTGAAACAGTTGCGACGGGATGGGAGTTGGCTCAACAACTCTGGGCAGCAGGAATTCCAGAGGATGCGCTGCAATTTCTTCCCAGCCTTGATGATGAGAACGGGCAGTATCTCGTGACTCACCCAGAGGTGAAAGCGCTCATCCTCACTGGAGCATTTGACACTGCAAATATGTTTGTGCAGTGGCGCAATGATTTAAACCTACTTGCAGAGACGAGCGGTAAGAATGCGCTACTCATCACCGCATGTGCTGATATAGATGCCGCCGTGAAAGATCTAGTGCAATCTGCCTTCGGTCACGCTGGGCAAAAATGCTCCGCGGCAAGCCTTGGAATTGTTCTGGAGAGTATTTACAACGACCCGGCCTTCATCCGCCAACTCATTGATGATGTCTCTAGCCTTAAGGTCGGAGCGAGTTATCACTTGGGCACATCTGTTGGCCCAATTATTAAATCTCCTGAAGGAAATCTCTCGCGCGCGCTGCATCATCTCGATGAAGGTGAGAGCTGGCTTGTTGAGCCAGAGCAACTTGATCACTCTGGTCATCTCTGGCGTCCCGGCATAAAGGTGGGAGTAAAACCTGGCTCCTGGAGCCATCGCAATGAGTGGTTTGGACCTGTCTTAGCGTTGATGGTCGCACCGAATTTCAAAACAGCGGTGCAGTGGCAGAACGCCACCGACTTTGGATTGACCGCGGGTATTCACTCCCTCGATCCCGTTGAACTCGATTACTGGATGGAGCGCGTTGAGGCGGGCAATCTCTATATAAATAGAGGTATCACCGGAGCGATCGTCAATCGCCAACCCTTTGGGGGGTGGAAGCGCAGCAGTGTCGGTGCCACGGCCAAGGCCGGCGGTAGACACTATGTAAATACTCTGCGCAATTGGGCCCCGATTCAACATCTTGATCTCAGCAAGCGCAGCGCCACAAAGTGGTGGAAAGAAGTTGGTTCACAAGCTATTGATCACGCCGGGTTAGATGTTGAGCGCAATTACCACCGCTATCGCCGCCCGCTGGCGCCTATCATCGTGCGTTTTGATAGTGATACGGCGCGAGATGAGACCGCCCTCGCAAAATATATCGCTGACCTCACCGGCGCCGAAGTCGAATTCAGTAGCAGCAAAGAGGAGACGGTCGCCCAGTTGGTCGAGCGTGCTACGGGCAAGGTGCGGTGGCTCTCCCATGAAGAGCCACCGCGCGCGGCGCTCCTTGCAAAGGGCATCAGCCTTGACACTCGTCCAATCGCGCAGCGTGGCGACATTGAAGTTCCACGCTGGCTACTTGAGCAGAGCGTCTGTATTACCTACCATCGTTATGGAAATACCAACGGTGGTCCAAAGCCCCTCTGCCCTGGCCTGAGCTAATTAACCGTTGTAAGCAGCCATCTCGCGTTCAAAGGGATCGAGTCCGATAGGACCAATCTTTAACGCGTAGTTATGCCAAGCCTTGATATCAAATTTAGCGCCAAGCCGTTCTTTGGCATCTTCGCGAGCGCGCACCCAGACGCGTTCCCCGACTTTGTACGAAATAGCCTGTCCGGGCCAACCGAGATAGCGATCGATCTCCGACTTAGCAAAGTCTGGTGCGAGTAAAGCACGATTGACCATCAGATCGAAAGCAGAATCCGCGTTCCACACTTTTCCATCGAAATCTTCATAGCCGCAGTGCATTCCAATATCGACAACAATGCGAGCTGCGCGCATCGCTTGACCCGATAGATATCCCAGTTCGTAGGCCGGATCTGCAAAAGCACCCAACTCATCCATAAATCGTTCGGCATAAAGTGCCCAGCCCTCACCATAACCACTGATCCATGCTTCCGTACGTTGAAAACGGGAGAGGCGATCCTTTTCAATAGTTGCGGTAGCAACCTGCAAGTGGTGACCCGGAACTGCTTCGTGATACCAGGTCGAAGCGATGTGCCAGAAGTTAAATCTTGTATGTCCAAGAGTTGGATACCAGGTCGTACCTGGACGAGAGAGATCTTCACTCGGTCCCATGTAATAAGGAGCGGCAGCCGAACCCGCTGGAGCGATACGTGCATCGCAGAACTTAATGCGCGGATCGATATCGAAGTAAACGCCATCGAGTTTTGCAACGGCCTCTTCGGTGAATTCAATTAACTTTGCCAAGAGATTATCTTCACCCTCGATGCGATGAAGTTCGGCATCTTCGCAATACTCCGCAACTTCCTTAAGGCTTTTACCTGAAAGTCCGAGCTTGTCGGCAGCACGATACATCCGAGCATTGATTTGATTGAGATCTTCTACTGCCCATTCATACGTAGCCCGAAGATCGAGATCGGCACCGGTGAAGTAGCGAGCCCAAGGTGCATAACGTTCGGCGCCTACGCCATCGACATCGAGTGAACGCGGTGCATGGATATCCATCATCCACGCGGCCATCTCAAGGCACGCGCTTTGGGCGTTCTGCGCTGCCAAATGCAGATCCGGATACTTACCCGCTGAATCGATAGAGCGCGTCATATCGGCATAGCCGCCCGAACCGTGAACTTCGAGTTGGTCTGCTACACCTAAAACCTGGCGACGAGAAGTTCCAAGACCGAGCGCCTGCATATCTTCAATCAGCGACTTCCATGACTCAAGTGCGCCACCGATTGCGTTGAGGCGAGAGGTGATGTTTGCAATTGCCTCATCTCCTTCAGTGTTCATCAGGGTAAAGATGGATCGAATCTCCGCTACCGGGTTTGCGATCGGGCCATAGGTTATAAAGGACTCCTTCGAGTCAAATAACTGCAGCGATGACTCAACTCGCTCAATCAGGACCTCCTTAGCGATCCGATCAATCTCATCGATCGGGGTCATGGCCTTAATCCGGTTGAGCACATCGCGGCGATAATCAGCGACCTTGCTCTGCGCTGCCAAAGAAAAGTCATCCAACAGGTGGTCATAACCTGGAATTCCAAGAGCGGTCGCACCCATTGGACTCATGCGACCCAAAGTGTCGATGTATTCATCGGAGATGGCGAATATTTCTGAGCGATGTGTGGTCATAGTGAGAGCATAATCCTGATGGCAACGGTGCACGAAGGTTAAAAATCCTCTCTAAGATTCACCGGTGGCAAAGAACGAGGGTAGGAACGCTCGGAGCGCGCTCTGGCATCTCTTCCTGCTCATGGGAGTGGTCTCCATGGCATGGGTGCCAAGAATCCCAGAGATCAAGCAGCAACTTGGATTAAGTGATGGCGGCTTGGGCTTCGTTCTCTTGGGAAGTACCTGCGGTGCGCTTATAGGTTCGCAGGTAGCTGGTCGCCTGACACACACCTTCGGCTCGCAACGGATTGCCGGTACTGGGGCAGCAATAATGTCTACCGGACTTTTCGCAATGGGCTGCGCGCATCAAATCCTCCAACTCTTTTTGGCTCTCTTCGTCATGGGTTTTGGGTATGTAATGCTCGATGTAACTGTGAATACACAGGCGGTTGCGGTCGAGAAGATTCTTAATAAGCGCTGGATGTCGAGCTTTCATGGAATGTGGAGCGTCGGCGCATTTATCACGACCGTGACCGGCGGCTTGGTAGCTCACCTCATCTCTCCCCAATCAGAGCTCAAATTTGTCGCAGCCATTGCTCTGCTCCTCTACGCACCAGGTATCTATTTCCTACTGGGAGGCGAGCAGGATGGGCATAAAGGCGGAGATGAAAATTCAGTGGGCAAACTCGCCTTCTTTGATAAGTCATCGCTACCACTTTGGGCAATCGGCCTGGGTCTACTTGGTTGCTTACTTCCCGAAGGAGCAGCGAGTGACTGGGGTGGGGTTCTACTTCACGACCATATGGGAGTTGGAAAGGGCGCAGATGCCATCGCCTTCGCAACATTTGCTCTTGCCATGATCACCAGCAGATTCCTCGGGGATCATTGGCTCGCAAAATATGGCCCCCGCAAGACCGTTCGCACCGGCGGTTTATTTGGAGGTTTAACTTGGGGTCTAGCGATCGCTATCGCAGTTCCACTCTCGGCGCATGCAAAGATCCCGGCAGTCATCATCATCTGCGTGGGTTTCGCTGCCGCAGGTTTGGGTATTGGACCCATGGTGCCAGCCTTCATGAACGCGGCGGCGCAAGTCCCGGGGATTGCACCTTCAGTCGCTCTCGCGCGCATCAACATCATCGGACTTTCGGCCTTCTTCATAGGACCCACTCTTACTGGCGGGGTCTCACAACTCACCTCACTCCCATTCGCCCTCTACATATCTGTTTCGCTATTTCTGTTCACCGGATTCCAGTCTCGCGTGCTCCCCTCTGCCAGCCAGGTGCTCTGACCAGACTGCTCTAAACGGCAGGGCTGACGAGCCGATCGTCGCTGAATCCAGATACTCATTTCTAGTTTTTACTAACTTCACTATTGTTGATAATACTATCATTCATGATACTATCATTAGTGATACTTATATGGGGGTTGGCATGGCGGGATTTATAGGGCGCGCGGATCAAATGGCTGAGATGAAGAGAGTGCTCAAAAGAATCCAATCTGACACCTCCGGAAAACCAGGTAAGGCTCTCATTATGAGGGGGCGCAGGCGAGTCGGAAAGTCGCGCTTGGCAGAGGAGTTTTTGGAAAAGTCAGGTAAACCTGGAATTTTCTTCGTGGCCTCCAAGCAGCAGAGGGAGCATGAGTTAAACAATTTTGTCCAAGCTGTACGGGAGTCCAACATCCCAGACAGGGAAGAATTCAATGGAGTGACCTTCGCGACTTGGGAGGCAGCCTTGACATCCCTAGCCAGGTTGCTGCCCACTGATATCGAAACAATTATTGTCATCGACGAACTGCCCTACCTTATGGAATCTGACCAATCCTTTGAGGGCACCTTGCAAAAGGTATTTGACCGCGAACTGGCCAAAAAACCTGTACTCCTTATCCTCATCGGCTCTGACCTTGCGATGATGGAAGCGCTCAATGAATATGGTCGGCCATTCCATCAGCGGGCAACCGAGCTAGTGGTCCCCCCACTCAGTCCTGCCGAAGTCGCTGATATGTTAGAACTAAGCCCCGAAGCGGCATTCGATGCCTACCTCATCACTGGCGGATTGCCTCTCATTTGCCAAGACTGGAGCCCAAGGGCAACAACGTTGGATTTTCTAAAGGACTCGCTGAGCTCTTCGACATCCGCTCTCATTGTCAGTGGTGAACGATCGCTCGCAGCGGAATTTCCCCAGGCAGTGGTGGCAAGAAATATCCTCACGGCCATCGGGACTGGCGAACGGACCTTTGGAAATATTGGAAAAGCTGCAGGTGGGCTAACCGGCGCAACAGTAAATCGAAGCCTAGAGCTACTTAAGCAGAAAAGAGTTGTAGCAGTCGAAAGGCCTTATTCGACTATCACCTCGAGTGAGACGCGTTACCGCGTTACCGATTCATATCTGAGATTCTGGTTAAGTTTTATTGATCCCAACATGCAGGAGCTTGAACGTGGTCGAGGGGATCGAGTGCTACAAAAGATACAAAATGGATACGGCACTTGGCGCGGACGGGCGATCGAACCGGTTATCCGCGCGAGTATTGAAAGAATTCCAAACCCTCACGCGCTAGTGATCACCCCCGTTGTGGGTGCTTACTGGACGAGGACCAATAACCCAGAAGTGGACATAGTGATAGGCGATCGTGGGCCCGTTGCAAATTCCATCGTCGAATGCGGGTCGATAAAGTGGAAAGAGCAGTCCTCATTTGACCAACATGACTTGTATGAGCTTCTATCTCATATGAAAAAACTACCTGGAGCCGACTCACGTACCCCCATGGTATTGGTCTCACGTTCTGGTTTTAATTTATCAACCACTACCAATACCAACACTCGACTCTTAGGCGCCAGCGATTTATTGAACGCTTGGAGATAGCGGGCCTAGATACGGCATGAAATAAGCTGTGAGCCCCCCGTCAGGATTGAACTGACGACCTTCCGCTTACAAGGCGGATGCTCTACCACTGAGCTAGGGAGGCGGGCCACCGAAGGTGGCATTTGCGCGAAGGGCAATTATGGCACGGACCAATGGTGGAAGCGAACTTGCTCACTTCGGGGTAGGTTTCGCAGGTGCGCCTCGGAGTCCTTGATGTTGGTTCAAATACCATCCATCTACAAGTGGTCGATACGCATATGGGAGCTCGCCCTAATCCCACCTTTAACTACAAAGAGGAACTCCGCCTCACTGAGTTCCTTGATAGTAAAAATGAGATCAGTGCAGAGGGAATTGGACTCTTGCGTCGCTCTATCGGCAATGCGGTACTTCAGGCCCGCACCGTTCAGGTAAAGGAGTTTCTTCCCTTTGCCACCTCAGCGCTGCGCGAGGCAAGTAACGGTGAAAAAATTATCGCCGATCTCAACAAGGAATTTAAGATTGATCTGCAAGTTCTCTCTGGCGATGAAGAGGCGAAGCTAACCTTCCTGGCAGCGCGCCGCTGGTTCGGCTGGTCGAGCGGACGACTACTGGTAATTGATATTGGCGGTGGCTCTCTAGAGATCGCCGTTGGGGTGGATGAGTCTCCCGAGGTGGCGACCTCCCTCCCTCTCGGCGCATCTCGCCTGACTCAGAAATTTCTCAATGGTAACCCCTACATACAAAAGGGAATCAATGAGATGCGCGAACATATCGAGTCACAACTTGAGGCAGTGCTCCCAGCGCTTGTGAAACATCAGGACTCAGATCGCTCCATTGCGACAAGCAAGACCTTGCGCACGCTAGCTCGTTTAAGTGGTGACTGGTTTGATACTAATGGTGCTGTGATTCGATTTGATGTTATACGTAAGATCGCCACTCGACTTGCTGATATGACTCATGAAGAGCGCACTAAGTTACCAGGCGTCTCTTCCAATCGCGCTAAACAGATAGTCGCTGGCGCATTTGTGACCGAGAGCGTGATGCGAAACCTTGATCTGCGCGAGTTAGAGATCTGCCCCTGGGCGCTTCGCGAAGGAATTGTCTTAAGGTATATGGATTGGATGGAGAAGGGTTAAACCTTGGGAGCGGCGACTCGATCGATCTGCAAAACCTCTTTCTTATTGTGAAAGAGCACCCAAGCTTCACCAGGTAGCAATTTATTATCAGGATAATCAAAATCAATTTTCTTCGTCAACTTCTCCATCATGCGCGGAAGCACCGGATTGTGGCTGCAGAGAACTATCTGACGGTTCTTCTTGATTAAATCCTTGGCATATTCAATCGCCTTCTCTTTATTCTTCTTATAGGTGTACTCGCTCACGGCATTTGTGATTACCGGCGTGATCTGTAATGACTTCGCCATCTGAGCCACGGTATCCAAACAACGGACAGCATCTGATGTATGAATCTCTTCAACGCCAAAGACCTGGTAGAGAGATAGCATCCGTTTTGCTTGCAGCTGTCCAACGAGTTGCAGCGGACGATCTTCATCCTCACCCTGCCACTCCACGCGCTCCAGGGCTTTACCGTGGCGCAACATGATTAAAGCGGAGGAGTCATAGGGAGTCAGTGCAAAGCGGTCCAGGATCTCCTTGTCACTCTCGCGCGTTGCGCGGAAAGCGGCCGATTGCAGATCCAGCCATATGATCTGATCTACTTCTTCGTTGGGATGAAAAGAACTCTTATCTTCAACGAGGGATGCACTCCAATAATCTACGCGCTTAAGGCCATCGGGAACGAAGTACTCCACGGCTCCGACATACGGACCCAACTTGATGCTCAGCCCAGTCTCCTCTAACACCTCGCGGTAGGCGCAGGAGATAAGTGCCTCGCCCTCTTCAAGTTTGCCCTTAGGCAGCGACCAATCGTCATAGCGAGGTCGATGGACGAGGAGGACTTCGACCTCTCCCTCAATATCTCTGCGCCAAATTACTCCGCCGGCGGCGACGATCGTTGGAGTCATTCGCGCGCTCGATACCAATCAATGGCGGAGGCGTGAAAATCCTTCAATCGCGCGCCATCTGAACTCTCTTTGACTTCAAACCAGTTTCCATCGGGAAGGAGCTCCCAACGCACAAATTCGTCGGAGAGATAGCTGTCGAGGGCGCCAATGAGAAAGCGTTTGTGATCGTTCTGGGTGATCTGCACCAAAGACTCAACACGGCGATCTAGATTGCGATGCATCAAATCAGCGCTGCCGATATAGAGATCGTCGTTGCCATCATTGGCAAAGTGGAAGACTCGTGAATGCTCCAAGAAGCGGCCCAAAATGGAACGGACGCGAATGTTCTCAGAGAGCCCAGGCACTCCAGCTCGAATGGAGCATATGCCGCGCACAATAAGATCTACACGCACTCCTGCTCTAGATGCCTTATAGAGCGCTTCTACGAACTCTTCATCCAGGATTGAGTTGAGCTTCATGCGGATAAAAGCGCTCTTGCCAGCATGTTGATTGGCGATCTCACGATCGATCCGTTCGAGTAGGCCAGAACGCATAGTACGAGGAGCAACAAGTAGGCGGGTGAATGCGGTCTGGGGAGCAAAGCCAGAGAGCTGATTGAAGAGCTTATTTACATCTTCACCCAGGATTGGATCTGAGGATAGGAGACCAAAATCTTCATACATTCGGGCGGTCTTGGGGTTGTAATTTCCGGTACCGATATGCACATAGCGGCGGATGCCATTTGGCTCTTGCCGTACAACGAGGGAGAGTTTGGCGTGGGTCTTGTACCCGATTAAGCCATAGACAACATGTACTCCGGCATCTTCTAACTTGCGAGCCCAACGCACATTGGCGAGTTCATCAAAGCGGGCACGAATTTCAATAACCGCCAGTACTTGCTTACCTGCTTCAGCCGCTTCAATAAGCGCCTCTACAATCGGGGAATCACCCGAAGTCCGATACAAGGTCTGCTTGATAGCAAGGACATGAGGATCAGATGCGGCAGATTCTAAGAAGCGCACGACGCTTGAGGTAAATGATTCATAGGGGTGATGCAAAATTATTTCGCGGCGGCGCATCGCATCAAAGAAGCTATCTGTCGAATCGGGATCGCTCTCGCGCAAGTCAGGTGCTACTTGATTTCTAAAGGGTGCAAAGCGTAGTTCTGGAAGATCAATATCTGCGATCTGATGCAGACCCGTAAGATCGAGAGGTTCTTTGTAGCGACTCACATCTTCCTCTTTGATATTGAGTTCATCCATCAAGGTCTTTAACAGTTCGGGTTGGATATCGCGATCTACCTCTAAACGAACCGGAGGACCAAATTTGCGGCGCAAGAGCTCTTGCTCCATGGAAGCGAGCAGATCCTCTGACTCTTCCTCTTCCAGCTCCAGATCTGCGTTACGTGTCAAACGGAAGGTGTAATGGTTCTTAACTTCCATCCCCTGAAAGAGTTCATGGAGATTAGCGATGATGACCTCTTCAAGCGGAACCAAACGACGCACTCCGGCCTTGCCCGTCTCAACAAAGCGGGGCAAGTTAGATGGAACCTTTACGCGGGCAAAGAGATCCTCTTCGCTATCTGGTTTTTTTACAACGACCGCCAGGTTTAGTGAGAGCCCGGAGATATACGGGAATGGATGGGAAGGGTCGACGGCAAGTGGGGTGAGAACGGGGAAGATCTTGGTGTGGAAGACCTTATTTACTGCAATGCGTTCTGCCTCATCGAGTGAATCCCACTCGGCCAACTCAATTCCATAAGTGGCGAGCTGCGGCAAGATCACCTTGTGAAATGCAAATGATTGACGGCCAAGTAACTCTTGCGTCTTTGCTGATATCTCCGTCATCAACTGGCTAGGTGTGTAACCAGCGGTGTTTACCTTTGTTACACCAGATTCAAGTTTGCGCTTGAGGGTTGCAACTCGAATCATGTAAAAGTCGTCAAGGTTGGAAGAGAAGATTGCAAGGAAGCGACAGCGCTCCAGCAGAGGAACCGCGGTGTCCTCGGCTAACTCCATGACGCGCTCGTTAAAGGCTAACCAGGAGAGTTCCCGGTCGATAAGACGTCCCCGCGGATCGTCCGCGATTCGATGCGACATAACGCTATTTTGCCGTATTTATATGAACAGCGGGTTACTACAGGGTTACCGCAGCGCGGTTTGCTGCAATTTGGTGGAGCACAATCGCGGTGGCTACGCTCGCATTGAGCGATTCCACATCTGATTTCATCGGAATCGAGAGGATCAGATCGCAGGTCTCACGCACCAGGCGCGAGAGGCCTTTACCCTCGCTGCCGACGATGACATAGATGGACTCAAGTGAGAGCGAGAATTGTGGTAGCGATTCATCACCCTGCGCATCCAGGCCCACAATGAAGTAGCCCGCCTTCTTGGCATCCTCCAGCGAACGCACCAGGTTGGTCACCTGCGAAATAGGTAGTCGAGCAGCGGCGCCCGCAGAAGACTTCCACGCCGAACCAGTCATCGCAGCCGTTCGACGCTCCGGAATTACCACCGCATCTGCGTCAAAGGCGGCAGCGCTACGCACAATCGCACCTAAATTATGGGGATCTGTGACTCCATCGAGCCCGATCAAGAGACCGGGCTTCTCACTCGTTTTAAGCCTTTTAAGCAACTCTTCAAAATTGGCATATTGAAAGGGTTTAATCACCAGCGCAATGCCCTGGTGCATCGTTGTACCGGTTAAGCCATCGAGTACTCCGCGCGAAACCTCTTTAATGATGAGGTTCTGATTCTTGGCAAGGCGCATTGCCTCTTGCATACGTTCGTCAATTTCGACCCGCTCAGCAACTAACAACTCCTTAGCGGGCACCTTGGCGCGCAGCGCTTCAACGACGGGGTTACGCCCTGCAACTGCATCCGAAGATGGTTTGGTTTCGCGACGGTTCTCGGGACGGCGACTCTGTTCACGCTTCGGCGCTGCTGCGCTCTCGCGACGCTTCTTACCTGGACGCATTAACTGATACTCCATCTGGTGCCCTGCGCGGTATCTTCAAGCACCACACCGAGCCCCGCTATTTGATCACGAATTGCATCTGCTGCTGCAAAATCTTTACGGACCCGCGCGGCAGCGCGTTGTTCGAGTGCCAGTGAAATCAATCCATCCAAGAGAGTGTTGTCAGTGCTCGAGGCTGTGGCGAAGGCTGGATCGAAGGGATCACAACCGAGAATATCGAGCGCACCTCGAATTTCGGCGGCAGCGGTTGCCACTACCGCAAGATCCCCAGCCGCTAGGGCAGAGTTTCCCGAACGCATGATGTCAGCGATAGCTGCGAGTGCAGTTGGAACCGCCAGATCTTCATTCATCGCCGCGCTAAATTCTGTAGAGATCACCCCTGCCGGGGTTTGCCCAAGATGTTCGGTAGCGCGCTGTAAAAATCTCTCGATGCGACGAAAGTTGACGGCCGCCTCCTCCAGCGCTTCAAAGGAGAACTCCAACATCGAGCGATAGTGCGCACTTCCGAGATACCAACGCAGCTCCACTCCACGCACCTGCTTCAAAATTTCGTGGACCTGCAATGAGTTGCCCAAAGATTTTGACATTTTTTCGCCAGATGCGGTTACCCATGCATTATGCATCCAGACATTTGTAAATCCCCAGCCCGCAGACTCTGATTGCGCAATCTCATTTTCGTGATGGGGAAAAATCAAATCAAGACCGCCACCATGAATATCAAATGACTCGCCCAGATAGGCGTGCGCCATCGCTGAGCACTCTAGGTGCCAACCAGGACGCCCCGCTCCCCAGGGCGTTGGCCACGATGGGTCTCCGACTTTAGTGGCTTTCCAGAGCGCAAAATCGCGTGGATCCTTCTTGTAGGTTAAATCCGCATCCTCAGCAGATTGCAGCTCATCTAGCTTCTGATTTGAAAGAGTGAGGTAGGACTTTAACTGTCGAACATCAAAGTAGACATCCCCATTACCGGGCGCGTAGGCGCTGCCGTTGGCGATCAGCAATTGCATTAACTCAATCATTTGTGTGATGTGGCCGGTTGCGCGCGGCTCGTACGTTGGAGGAAGCACGTTGAGCGCGCCGTAGGCCTTGGTGAAGGCGCGTTCATACTTTTGCGCAACTGCCCACCATGGAATCTCTTCATGAACCGCCTTATGCAAAATCTTGTCATCGATATCGGTCACATTGCGGATGAAAGTCACCTTGTAACCCGTTGCCATCAACCAGCGGCGCAGAATGTCGAAATTTACTCCACTGCGTACATGACCAATATGTGGAGGAGCTTGAACCGTAGCGCCGCACAAGTAAATTCCCACTTCACCCTCTTTAAGGGGGGTGAAATCTGCGACCTTACGAGTCGCGGTGTTATACAACTTGAGCTGTGCTGACATCGACAAATTCTATCCTGCGTTACGGAGCAGGAGCGCCGTCGCAATTGCGCTGAGGCCAAGGCCCTGGCCAGTGAAGCCCAGCCCATCGGTTGTGGTTGCACTCACTGAAACAGGAGCGCCACCTAAGGATTGCGAGAGTGCGAAGATGGCTTCCGCACGGCGTGCTGCAATCTTTGGGCGATTTCCAACGATCTGCACCGAGACATTGTTAATCGCATATCCAGCGGCCGCTACGCGTTGCAGAGTTTCAGCTAACAGCTGCGCTCCACTTGCCCCCGCGTACTTTGGATCGCTGGTGCCGAAATTTGATCCCAGATCTCCGAGCGCAGCGGCCGCAAAGAGCGCATCACAAATTGCGTGGGCCGCCACATCACCGTCAGAGTGTCCATCAACACCGATCTCACTGGGCCAGAAGAGACCACCAAGCCAGAGCGAACGCGCTGGATTCTCGGAGAATGCGTGTGCGTCAGTGCCGATGCCAACGCGCATCTCGTTAGTAATATTAGGAATCACCATGCGCTCTGCAATCGCAAGATCGTGCATGGTCGTTATCTTCATGGCCCGCTCTTCACCAACTATGACCTTGACATCGACTCCGCGATCTTCAACGAGTCCTGCATCATCTGTTACATCATCGGGCGAGGTGTGCGCCTTAATTAAAAGTTTGCGTGTAAATCCCTGCGGTGTTTGAACGGCTCGCAATTTGGAGCGGGTAAGGGTCTTAGTCACATAATTGTCATCATCGACGCGTTTTATCGTGTCGCTCACGGCAATACCAGGGATCACAGCCCTCTCCCCCGCACGCAGAGAGTCAATAACCCGAAGTGCCAGTGCTGTCGAGGCGAGGGCACGTGCTGCATCGTGCACCAAGATGAACTCATTCTCTTTTTCGACGTGAGCCAGCGCCTTCTTCACACTAAATGTGCGCGTCAGCCCGCCGGTGATGACGAGCACCTCACTACCCAGAAGATCTTGGAACTGGGCTTCGTAACCCGCTGGTGCGGCGACAATGATCTGGTTGGCGACAGGCGCCATATTGGCCACTGCGTGTTCAACTAAGGTCTTGCCCCCGAGTTGCACAAGGGCCTTGGGAATCTTGGCGCCTAAACGTTCACCGCTGCCGCCGGCAGGAATGATGACGGCAACTAAATCGCTCACAGGGCTAGCTTTAGGAAGCTAGAACCTCATCGAGGATTACGCCAGCCTTCTCTTCATCCGTGCGCTCAGCGAGCGCGAGCTCTGAGATCAAAATCTGCTTCGCCTTAGCCAGCATCCGCTTCTCACCGGCCGAGAGGCCACGATCAAGATCGCGGCGATAGAGATCGCGCACAACCTCAGCCACCTTGATCACATCTCCAGAGGCCAACTTTTCGACATTTGCCTTGTAGCGACGAGACCAATTCGTTGGCTCCTCGGTATAGGGCTGGCGCAGGACATTGAAGACCCTATCCAAGCCCGCCGAATCAACGACATCGCGGACACCCACGAGATCGATATTCTCAGCCGGGACACGGACGGTGAGATCGCCTTGGGCGACCTTCAATACCAAGTAAATCTTATCTTCGCCTTTTATAGTCCGGGTCTCAATAGCTTCAATGAGAGCCGCTCCGTGATGGGGATAAACAACGGTTTCGCCGACCTTAAATGACATTAATTTGGCTCCTTGGGAATAGGGACTGAGTGTACCAGCGACTTGAGTCACATAAAAATGGCGCTAGCAGCCCTGTATTCTTCCATCATGATGAAGAAGACCGCGGGGTTCGCCACCATACTCGTCAGTGTCCTTGCCCTAACGGGATGCGGTGCCTCTGGTTCCAACGCTCCAACCCGCACTATCAAGCAGGTTACTGATGGGGTCGAGGGGCAGAGCGGTTCCATCTATATCCGAGATATCGTCCTGGTGGCGCAACCCGATGGGAGCGCTGCGATCGTTGGAACCTTTATCAATGAAGAGGCAACAAGTGATGCGCTCACCGGAATCACCGTAGGTGGAGCCGCCGCAAAACTCTCTGCGCCCTCATTTGCCCTGGTCCAGAACACTCCAGTGATCTTCTCCGGAGACTCCGCAAATGCGACCGGCTCAGTCCCTGCGCTCAAGGCGACACCGGGTACCAGAATCAACGTTGTGATGACATTTGCACATGCAGCTCCAGTAACTTTGAGCGCAATTGTCCGTGCAAAGAGCGACTACTTCGCTAGCGTCGGTAGCAGCCCAGCAGCAACTCCCTCGGCCAGCGCGACTAAGTAAGTAACTCTGCAATCGGGGGCTAATTAACTCTCGAATTTTAACTCTCGAATTTGTAGCCGAGGCCACGAACGGTCTGGATAAAGACAGGGTTGCCTGGGTCTGCTTCGATCTTGGCGCGCAGACGCTTGATATGAACATCAAGGGTCTTAGTGTCGCCAAAGTAATCACTGCCCCACACACGATCGATCAACTGAGAGCGCGTTAGCACGCGTCCACTATTTCGCACGAGAAATTCTAGGAGTTCAAACTCCTTGAGTGGAAGGGCTTGCGGGGTTCCGTTGACCGTAACTAAATGGCGCTCTACATCGATACGCACGGGCCCGGCCGCCAACAATCCATCGGTGGATATATCTTCATCACCGCGACGGCGAAGGACGGCACGAATACGAGCCACTAATTCACGGGTGGAGTAAGGCTTTGTTACATAGTCATCGGCGCCGAGTTCAAGACCAACCACCTTATCGACTTCAGTATCTTTTGCGGTGAGCATAATGACTGGGACGTTAGAGCGAGTGCGAATCTGACGACAGACTTCAGTTCCTGGAAGTCCAGGCAACATGAGGTCGAGCAAGATCAAATCAGCACCGTGACGATCAAACTCCTCAATTGCACCTGTCCCAGTGTCGGCGACTGAAACATCGAATCCTTCGCGACCTAAGAGATAGGCGAGTGCATCAGAGAATGATGCTTCGTCTTCTACTACGAGGATCTTTGTCATTACTCGGCCTCCACGGCTGCTAGATGAGGTGTGATGGGGAAACGGAGTGTGAAAGTACTGCCAGCATTTTCAACACTCCACACGGAGACATCGCCTCCGTGGTTTGTTACGACATGCTTAACGATCGAGAGTCCGAGCCCAGTTCCACCAGTAGCGCGCGAGCGCGCTGGATCGACGCGATAGAAACGTTCAAAGATACGCTCTAAATCTTTCTCTGGGATGCCAACTCCTTGATCAGTGACAGAGACTTCGGCGAGCCCATCGCGCAGACGAAGCGCTATCGCAACGCGAGTTCCCTCAGGGCTGTAGTTAATTGCGTTCTCGATAAGGTTTGAGATCGCCATCATCACCTGGCCGTGGTCACCTTTGATGCGCGCGATTGCCTGCTCGCTATAGATCAATTCAATACTCCGCGCATTGGCGTTGAGCTCGGACTTATCAATTGCGCTAAGTAATATTTCGTTGAGATCGATGACCTTCGCATTCTTCAAAGGGTCATCATCCTGCAATCGCGATAAGTTGATGATCTCTTGCACAAGATCACTTAGCCGCTTTGACTCAACCTGCATCCGAGTTGCGAAGCGAACAATTGCCTCTGGATCATCGGATGCACCGAGTACAGCCTCCGAAAGAATCGAGAGAGCGCCAATTGGAGTCTTAAGTTCATGTGAAATGTTTGCAACAAAATCGCGACGAATAGCATCGAGACGACGCATCTCGCTATCGTCAAAGATGAGGACACAGATCAAGCCATCGGCCTCCAACGGAAATACCCGCACGAGCAAGTCATGCGTTCCGGTGCCAAGTGGGCCGCGCGGCAACTCCATGGTTGCCTCTTGGATATCGCGACTGCGGCGCACCGCGCGCACCAGATGTTGCAATGATTCGTTACTGATTCGGTTATCACGGTGCAGGTTAAAGTTATTGACGTTCTCACTCATGAAGGTGATGAGATCGTCAGAGCCGACGATGATGGATTCGGCATCCACATTGCTAAGAAGCGTCGCCATGGCAGGTGAGATCTCCTGCGGATTGAAGTACTCCGCCACATCACTCTTACGCTTGATCCAACTCACCCCCTAATCGTAGGAGCCCACAGGCGCTGCGCCCTCCCAAGTTGGCCCCTGTGGGAAAATTAGCCCCAGATCTTCAGATTCCGTTTAGGGCGAGTTCACATAGATACCCGTGCTTGCCACCGCCTAGGGGTACCCTTCCTCAATGCGCGATCTATTCCACGAAGAGCTTGAGTCCATCACCGCTGATCAACTCAAAATGACGGCTCTGGTCCGTCAGGCAATCACCTCCGCGACCACTGCCTTGCTCACAACCGATCTCCAACTGGCTGAGAAGGTCATCGCAGATGACCAGTCGATCGACAATATTCAGCAGAACCTCGATGAGCGCACCATCAACATCATGGCGCGGCAACAACCAGTGGCTTCGGACTTGCGCCGCTTGGTGAGCTCCCTGCGTATCAGTGCAGACCTAGAACGAATGGGCGATCTCGCTCACCACATCGCGAAGTTGGCGCGCATGCGCTTTCCCAATAGCGCCGTTCCATCTGAACTCGTTGACGTAATAACCGAGATGGGCAGCGCTGCCTCCGCAATACTTGAGAAGATGGCGGTCGTCCTAGAGTTCCGCGATACTAACCGCGCGCTGGAAATTGAAAAAGATGATGATGAGATGGATAAGTTACAGCGCAAATTGATCGCAATTCTTCTTAGCCCAAGTTGGGTGCATACAGTTGAGGCAGCGGTGGATATGGCCTTTGCAAGCCGTTACTTTGAACGCTTCTCAGATCACGCCGTCTCCATCGCACAACGCGTGTACTACACCGAGACCGGCGAGTTCGCCCCTAAAAACTAAGAGTTATTTTTTTCCCTGATTGGCAACCGCGGTAATAGCGTCTGCTGCTGCGGCTGGGTCTAAGTACTCGCCACCGATCCTTACCGGTGTGAAGTCATCATTTAACTCGTAGAGCAATGGAATTCCCGTTGGAATATTGAGCCCTGCGATATCTGCATCGGATATCCCATCGAGATGCTTAACCAGAGCGCGCAGTGAGTTGCCGTGGGCCGTTACTAATACCGTCTTGTGAGCGGTCAGGTCAGGAATGATCGCATCGAACCAGTAAGGGAGCATCCGAACCACTACATCTTTGAGGCACTCTGATTTAGGAAGTGCAGAGCCGAGATCGTCGTAGCGGGGATCGTTAAATTGGCTGAACTCATCGCTATCGGCAATCGGTGGAGGTGGTACATCGAAGGAGCGACGCCAGAGCATAAATTGCTCTTCGCCGTACTCAGCTAGCGTCTGCGCCTTGTCTTTGCCTTGCAGAGCTCCGTAATGGCGCTCGTTAAGTCGCCAGGAACGATGTACCGGAATCCAAGAGCGATCACACTCATCAAGGGCAATCTGGGAGGTATTAATCGCACGACGCAGCAACGAGGTGTGAACGATATTGGGAAGCAGAGCGCGCTCCTTGAGAAGTTCACCGCCACGCCTTGCCTCAACCTGACCTTTTTCAGAGAGGCGCACATCAACCCACCCAGTAAAGAGATTCTTAGCGTTCCACTCTGATTCACCATGTCGAAGCAAGATTAATTGTGAGCTCATTTGACCAGTTTAATAGCGGATTCCTCGCCCCGAGACAAGACCCAGTCATACACATCCAATGTTCGCCTAGCAGTTGACTCCCAACCGAAGTTAGAGGCGTGGGTGATAGCACCGAAGGAGAGTGCGACGCGGCGCGCTGGATCGGCTAGCAGACGAGCAATCACTGCGGCCCATGCCCGCGGATCGTGGCCATCAACGAGCGAGCCAGAGATTCCATCGGCAACGGCGCTACGCAAGCCCCCCACCGCAGTTGCGATTACCGGGGTGCCACATGCCTGTGCCTCCAGCGCCACAAGACCAAAGCTCTCGGAGTAGCTCGGTACGCAAACTAGATCCGATGCGCGATACCAATCTGGGAGTTCATTGCGTTCTATCGGTGGCATGAAGTGGATTACCTCCTCGACCCCCAGGAATTTCGCCAGCCCTTTTAACCGCTCGGGCTCTGCCGCGCCAGCACCTGATGCTCCACCTATGATGACGAGCGCCAATTTAGGGCGCAGTTGTGGGGAGTGCGCCAGCATCTCACTGAGAGCGCGAACCAGTACTTCGGGTCCCTTATGAGGTTGGATGCGACCTACAAAAGTGATCACCTGCGCATCAGCCGCGATATTTAATTTCTTACGCGCCTCTGCCTTACCTTTGCCAACGGTAAAGCGCTGCAGATCTACACCGGGCGCAACAACAAATACATTGTCAGGGCAGGCGTCGTATAGTGAGACGAGGCTGGCTGCCTCGGAGTCGGTATTTGCAATGAGCGCAGCAGCATTCTTTACAATTTGTTCTTCACCGATCGCTCTGGTGGCTGGCTCAGGGTTATCGCCCTCGGCCATATTGAGATTTTTTACCCGCGCCATCGTGTGCATCGTATGCACCAGAGGAATATTTGTACGCTCTGAGAGCATCCATCCCAACTGGCCGCTGATCCAATAATGCGAGTGCAGGACTTTGTAAAAATTTTTTGGCAGGGTATTGAAGATCTCCATGACGCCGTGCGTGAGCGCGCCGATTTGGGAGGGTAGCTCCTCTTTGGACAATCCCTTGAAAGGGCCGGCCTCAATATGTCGGACAGTTACCCCCGGAGCAATCTCAACAATCTTCGGTAGGTAGGGATCGGTTGAACGAGTGTAGATATCCACATCGACTCCGGCAGCTGCCATCTTTATGGCGCTCTCAACGACGTAGATGTTCATACCACCGGCATCACCCGAACCTGCTTGATCAAGTGGAGAGGTATGCACCATAAGGGTTGCGATATGACCTCTCATGGGAAAAGTCTATAACTGGTGGAGAGGTTCCGAAACTCGAATCTCTCCGGTAACAACTCCGCCGCCTCTTACATAGACAGGTTCTATATCACCTTCGATCTGCCAAGCCTCGAGGACCGCTTTTACGATTGTCGGGAAGGCGCGATCGCCACCGTCGCTGATTTTAATAACGCAGGCGCGACCATCGGGGAGTGATAGCAGTTCCACCGCTTCCGCCCCATCCTTCATGAAGAGACCAGGGATTGACTCCATCAGCGACGTCGTGAGCCGTCCATTGCCCGCGACCATATCGGGATGGGCGAGGCAAGCAGCCACAACTTCTTGATGAACCGGGTCTGAAGAGAGGCGCAACTTATGCGCACCTAGCGCAAAGTTTCGGGTTGTAATCGCAAATAGCGGAGCACCACATCCATCTACCGTTGCAGAAATTACCGGTTCACCAATCAAGCCTTCAATCTCTTGGCGGATAGCAAGTTGTAAGGGGTGCTCTACCTCTAAATAAGTTTCGGTATCCCATCCATTAACTACACAGGTGGCAAGCATTCCAGCGTGTTTCCCACTACAGCCTTGCGCCAACCGGGTTGGTGGATTTGCTCCCCACGCCAACCTTTCGGCTTTACCCAGCGGCAGATCAAGAGAATTTCGCAGAGCCGCGGTCGTAAGCCCTGCTCCCTGCAAGATCGATTCCACAACCGCAATGTGTTCGGTGCTTCCAGAGTGACTGGCGCAGACGATCGCTAACTGTTGTGGTGTGAGTGCCAACCCATTGCGCACCATCGCAGATGCTTGAAAAGATTTAATGGAAGAGCGGGGGTACATCGGGGCGTCGACAGCACCGAGCGCCGCGCGTACGGAACCATCGCTATTAATCAGCGCTAGGTGACCGTTGTGAACGGATTCGACAATTCCAGCTCGCACAACTTCTGCCAGCAGTACTCCTGTT
>JANXZW010000027.1 GCA_025355305.1 Actinomycetes bacterium
GTCGCCGTATTGAAAATCCCCACAAATTTTGTTGAGCTCGCAATTAAGTTCTCCATATAATTTTCATAGCGGGCATCCTCTGTGAGGTGCAAGATGACATCCATGGATAGCGAAATGTCTGCTGCGACAGCTAAGGCGCCATCAAAATTGTCAGGGTCGTACTCCAAGAAGGTTTTGCTCTGATCCTCCGAGAATCTACTTTTAAGATGTGCGATCGCTGCGCCGGAAACGTCGAGCCCTTGATAGTGCGGTATGTGCAACAGGCTAAGTTGATTTCCATCCCCGCTGCCGTACTCAACCGCGGAAGTGATCTCGTGTCGCTCCACGAATTGGTTTAGAGCCAGCGCCTTGAAATCCGCCAGCGCTCCGTAGGAACCTGATCCGCTGTTTCCACCCGATTCATATCTTTTGCGCCAGTATTCCGCGGAGTCGAAGGTCATTTGGTAATTCTAACTTCACGAGATACAAATCCTTCTCGCAAAGCCGCCCACCTTTCCATAGAGTTTAAGCGAGAGTACGGTTGCCAGATGGATGATGGACGCCTCGAGCAGGCGCTAGCGAATTTGGTTTCGCGCGGTGAGTTAAACCAAGAGGATGCCCACAAGGTTAGAGCAGAGTTTGACAAGAGTGCACCCTTGGAAGAATCCAAATCGAAAGTCATCTCAGAGATCGGAGGCTATCTCGGTGGCCTCTTTATTTTTATTGCCCTTCTGATTCTTATCGGGGGGCGCTGGCACCATATCTCGAGGTACCTCCAGTTTTCACTTTTTCTTACTGTTGCGCTCCTCTTGGCGGCGGTCTCATTTACGATCGGCAAAAGCACTCCGGCGCGCGGTCGAGTCGTTGGTTTGCTCGGGGTCGCATCTGCCTGCTCCACAACCGCGGGGATCTTTTCCTGGAGGATATCTGGCGATGGACCAATCTTCTTTGCTCTCTTTGTGGGGTGGCTCCTGACTCTGGGAAGTTATATATGGAATCGCACCGCGGTTGGAGAAATTGCGTTAGCTGGATTCTCTCTAGCTGCGGGCAGCGCCGGAACCTTCCTTGCTTTTCACCATTTTCGGGGTATGCATGAGCTGGCACTCGTCTCAGTAATTATAGGATCACTTTGGTTACTTCTAAGCGCCCTGGCTTTCTTCAGCAAACTGCTCGGCTCCGCGATAGCGATGGTGTTCCTATTCCTCGGTGGACAGTTCTTCTTTAGTGCAAACTCACACCTCTTCACCTACTTGATCTGCCTACTCACCGTAGTAGTGGCAGCTTGGATGTATGCGCGTTCACCAGAGTGGCCCCTTTTAGTGGGAGCGATCGCATCAATCACAGTCGGTATGGGTGAATTGGTCGGTGCAACGCTTGGTGGATCTCTAGGTGCCACTTTGGGGTTACTCACCTCGGGCGTCATCTTTGTAGGCGCCAGCGCGTACTCCTTTAAAAGATCAAAGTGGAGCCGATCCGATTGAATAATCTCTCGGCGGAGCCCCACAAAGAAATAGATTAGGAGGATGGGGAGTCCCGAGCGTTGATTATCTATCTCAGAAGGACTTAGATTGGGAGAGTGACTTATGACGTTAATAAAATCCGCTCAGATTTCCCCGCCCTCGACTCTGGCTTAGCTTTCTTTGATGGTCCCGGAGGCAGTCAAGTTCCAACTCAAGTAGGTCAAGAAATCTCTCGTGCTATCACTCTGCCGGTTTCGAATCGAAACTCCATCACGCTATCGGAGAAAAATGCAGATCAGATAGTTTCAGATTTTCGTGAGGCGGTCGCAGACCTGATAAACGCAGATCCAAGCGGAGTGGTTTACGGTAGGAGTTGGACGCAGCTCACCTATGACTTCTCAAGAACACTGGCTAAAACGTGGAAGCCAGGAGATGAAATCATTGTCACCACCCTGGACCACGACTCCAATATCCGCCCCTGGGTACAGGCCGCAGAATCCGCGGGGGTAGTTGTGAGGTGGGCCCAATTTGAAGTTGATAGTGGAGAGTTACTCACTTCCAGCATCTCTACATTATTGAGTGATAGGACTCGGCTCGTTGCGGTTACGGGGGCCGGAAATACCCTGGGTACTAGGCCCAACATCAAAGAGATTGCTGCCGCGGTACATCAAGTAGGCGCCCTCCTCTATGTAGATGGAGTCCACCTCACCCCTCACACCCCGATCGATATGCAGGATTTAGGGGCAGATTTCTTCGGGCTCTCTTTCTATAAATTACTCGGTCCGCATTGTGCAGCGCTCGCTGCGGATCCAAAATTGCTCGCCAGCCTCGACAACGACAAGCTCCTACCATCAACAACTATGGTTCCAGAACGTTTTGAATACGGAACACTTCCTTACGAACTCATGGCTGGATGCACCGCCACTATCAATTACCTCTCTAATTTAGTTCCGACCGAGCTTCCTACCAGGCGAGCAAAGGTTCTGCATTCCATGCAGCAGTTAGAAAAATATGAAGAGCACTTATTTAAAATTATGGAGGAAGGAATTCAAGCACTTCCCGACGTTAAAACTTATGGCCATGCACCGCTTCGAACTCCTACGATTTACTTCAACATTGAAGGTGTTAGTGCAGCAGATGTTTATCGCCATCTATCTACGCTAAAGGTTAACGCTCCAGCCGGGAACTTCTACGCGCTAGAGGTTTCAAGAGCCTTAGGGCTTGGCGATACCGGCGCAGTCCGAGCTGGTCTAGCGCCCTACAGCACGATCGATGACGTCACGAGGTTGGTAGATGGATTGCGAAAGTTAACGAAGTAATTTACATCCGTAAATAAGATGCTCCATTGAAATCTAATACTGCCCCGCTCGCCCATTCGCTATCTTCGGAAGCCAAGAAGTAGACAGCCTTCGCTAGCTCCTCTGGCTTTGCCACTCGATTGAAGGGACTCTGGGCGCGGATAGCATCGCCTATAGGCGCATTTAAGAGCCTTGCTGCCATCTCAGTTTCAACGAAGCCCGGAGCGAGGGTCGTTACCCCAATATGTAGTGGGGCTAGGGCCTGGGCAATTGATTGACCGAATGCGACGATAGCGGCCTTTGAGGCTCCATACGCTGGACTAACCGGTTCTCCCCGGAATGCTCCTCGAGAGCCAATATTAACTATCCTAGAAGTGGAGTTCTTCGGCATGAACTGCAAGGCACACCAGGTGACATTTGCTGCTCCTATTAAGTTCACTCCAACGACGTGCGCCCAGGCCTCCTGCCACTCCGAATAGGTTGTCGATTGAATGGGATGATCGGTGAAAACTCCGGCATTGTTTATCAAGACATCGATCTGGCCGAACTCGGAAGCAACCTTTTCAACCATTAGGCGAATCGCCTCGGGGTCTCGCAAATCAGCTTGCACAGCGATGTGATCCGAACCTGGTAATCCACTTCGCAGAGCCTCCGCCCCGACGGCAGATGTGCCGTAATGGATCGCTATCCGATCACCTGCTGCAGCGAATTCCTGTGCGATAGCGGCGCCGATCCCGCGGGAGCCCCCAGTGATTAGTACATTACGTTTTGTCATTGACGTACTCTATTCGTGCCGAGGTAACCTGGTCAGTGCAACGAAGAATCTGCAGCGCCCTCTTGCCACAAAATGAACTCCCCAACCATTCCGGCCCGTGTCGGCGCGCAAATAAAAGGTCCAGCCTCCCAGTTCAGCTGCGGATCAATCGGTGCAACCCGCACCAATTGAAAATCACCGTCGGCCTTCGCCCTGATCGTCAGTGCGTTTCCGTCACGGCTAGCGCGGAAAGTGATTACCTTGCCAAACCATTCAGGATAGGCCGCCATTGACCAATCAGAGTTCTCTCTGGTAACCACTGCTCCTACATGTGGCGCGCCATCAAAATACTCCACGCCGGTCTTTATCCAATTCACATCGGTATTACGGATAAAGATTCCGCACTGATCCCACTGCCCAGAGAAATCTAAATTGAAGGAGACTTCCAGAGCAGACTTGTCAGGAAAGGTCTTGAGAAGTGCATGGCCGTCATTGTGAATAAACTGATACGAAGTATTTCTCCAAAAATCACTCTTATCCGCCGCCTCGACGACTAACTTCCCGTTCTGCGTCTCTACCGTCATAGGTTGACGACTCCAACTTCCTTCTGACCAATCCACGTTTCGCATGACTAAAACAGTACCCCTTGCGATTTATCAGCGATAGTAGCCAAGGTTGGATGGGATGATCGCTGAAAACTCCGGCATTGTTCCTCAAAAGATCGATCTGGCCGAACCTGATAATCCATTTCGCAGAGCCTCCACCTCGGCGGCAGATGTGCACTGAGCAGTCTTGGTGGAAGATGGCAATATCTGTCGTGACGAAAAATTCGAACTGCGCTTGCACCCGGCTGGTTGGGATACTCACAGGTAATTATGTGAAAAACTTCAGTTTGAGTGCGGCTTCTTCACAATTACTTACAGCAACATATGCAGCGAGCACGGAGTCCGTTGCTCCAAAAGAAGGAGCAAAAATGAAGAAAGTCAATACGCGTTTTCTCGCACTCGCAGCAGCGATTATCCTTGTCGGAGGAGTTGCAATATTTTCAACAAATTCGTTCGCCTCTGATTCCACTACTACATCGGCACCCTCCGTTACTCCTGCATTCGTTCCAACCATCACAACCGGAACGGTAAGCGCTCCAGCAGTATCTGGAAAATCTGATGTCGCAGAAACTGGCGATGTTGTCGACTCTGAGTTGGTAACTGGTTCGACAGATGTTGCAAGTGCAGAGGATTCCGAGGACGGCCAATCAGGCGTTACGACAACAGATATTGCGCAGGCCGGCGATCTCGTCGACCTTCTCCCCCTACCTAGCTCCGCCTCGAAATAGGCTTTAGTTATTCAACATAATTATTGGAAGAATTCGGGCTGCGAAGCTGATTGAATATGAACCGAGGGGAACCTTGCCGTTTGCCAGCTACGACTACCACCAGTGAGTATCAACTGCTTACTTGTGCTAAAAAGCCCGGTCTCAATTGCTATCGATGGCGCGGAGCGGACGGTTAATAACTTGATCTCCAAGCCCTTGGCAGGGTTCGATTTTTGGGGTGTGATCAAAGTCAATCTCTCTCAAACAGAATTTGAGACGCGACTAGTAGTTGAAGATACTGGAAAGGATTTTGACCACGATTTTAATCCCAAGGCGTTTGAAAAAAATCTTACTGTGGGTTCTCACAAAAATCGGTAATCTGGACTTTTCGCGAAACCTGGTTGGGTAGGCTCCGCAGATGGAAAATGTACAAGACCACCTGCATAAGAGTTTTCATGATAATCGCCTCCTAGTGAAGGTTCCCCAAGTAACAATCTTTTTCTGGGTAATCAAGATCTTATGCACCACCGTTGGGGAGACCTTTGCAGACTACTTAAACACGACGTTGGGTTTTGGACTAAACGGAACCACGATAGCGACCGTTATTGCGCTAGCCACAGCACTCTATTTCCAGTTTCGCGCGAAAACCTATAACCCGGCTCTTTACTGGGTAGTTGTAGTGCTCATAAGCATCGCCGGCACTCTCTTCACCGACAATATGACTGACAATCTACATATCTCACTCCTAACATCCAGCGTAATTTGGGCAATTCTTCTTGCCGTGACATTCATTGCTTGGTACAAATCAGAGAAGACACTTTCGATCCACAGCATCTATACCAGCCGCCGGGAGTCGTTCTATTGGCTTACCATTCTCTTCACCTTTGCTCTTGGTACTGGAGTCGGTGATCTCATTGCGGAGCGATTTAACCTTGGTTACGCCATCTCCTTCTTCATCTTCGCGGGAACAATCGCTGCCATCAGCTTGCTCTGGAAGTACAACGTGATCAATCACGTCTTCGCATTTTGGGCGGTATATGTTGTTACCCGTCCACTTGGGGCCTCTATCGGGGACCAGATGGCACAGAAAGATCCTAATTTTGGAGGTTGGGGTTTGGGTACTACCAAGACGAGCCTGATTTTTTTGACCGCCATACTCGTCCTTGTTATCTACCTTTTGGTCTCCAAGAAAGACCAGATCATAATTAGCCCAAATGAATTACAAGATCAGGTCGCAACCAGAGCAAAAGAGTAATCAACCTATTCTTATCGGATTCCGGTGTCGCAACTCATCTCAAGATGCAGAGGCTTCCTGGGTGCGACTACAAAATCAATCGGAGTACATCGCGGATAGATAGAGACGCTAACTCCCTTTTTGACTTGGAGAACATAAGCACCAGGAGCGAGAGTGAGCACAAATGTGCCTGAGGTACTTGTAGATACGGTTTTAGCGAGGGTACCGCTGCTCCGGTGCCTAATTTGTAGCGCAGTCCTATACGGCTTTGGAGCGCATGCTGGATCAGGAGGGTTGCGCGCGACGGGACAGACTGGAGATAGAGTCACTGTTCCAGTTACCCGGACACCGCTCATGATTTCTAGCCTCACCTTCGATGGCGTGGCGCTGGCCAAAACAACTCCCTGATTTGCACAAAGAACAAAGATGATTGCAAGGGCACCTGTAATCCTTCTCATAATTTCAGTATGTCGCATTACGACAATTTGTTAAAGAGGTTTTGATATTTCTAAGAATATTCACAGCGCGTTGAAAGATGAGGTTTGCCCGTGATTTACTTACCAATTCCTGCGGTCAATCCGTTAACCAGTTGGCGCTGGAAGATGAGATAGACGACGACAGCTGGAATAGCACTGATCAGAGAGCCAGCCATGAGGACTGGAATGTCGGTGGTGCGTCCAGCGGAGAGGGCGCCAAGACCTACCGTGATCGTTCGATAACTTGGATCTTGAATAAAGAGGAGTCCGACAAGTAAATCGTCCCAGATCTGAATAAATTGTAGAACGATAATTGTCACTACCGCGGGGACCGCTAATGGCATTGCGATCCTGGTGAAGACCCGGGGGTAGCTCAGGCCGTCACAAATAGCTGCCTCAATCAAGTCATCAGGCAATCCTCGAAAATATGATGTCATCAAAAAGGTAGCAAATGGAGTTCCGAGGGCAGAGTAAAGCAAAATCGCGCCCCAATACCCCGAGAGCAAATTGAAGTGATTCGCCTCGTTTACGTAGGCATTGATGATGATCGATTGCAAAGGGATCAACATCGCTCCAACTATTCCAAGAAAGAATAGGGGCGAGGCTTTAGAGCGCATCTTTGCCAAAGAAAATCCAGCCAAGGTGCTCACAAACAGAATAATCGCGATCGATGCGGTGCAGACCACTGTTGAGTTTAAGAGTTGATGGCCGACCGGTAAGGCTTTGAATAGCTTGTGCCAGGAGAAGAAAGAGTGACCTGGAGCGCCTAGAAATTGAGCATTAGATTTAAATGAGGTGTTGATCATAAAATAGAAAGGATAAATCATCACAACGGCGAGTAGCGACATGATGATAAAAATTACGACCTGCTTCCCTTTCATCTTTATCTTCATCTTCAATCCTTACTCCGCATAATCGCTAATTGTCCGATTCCCAATACCGCCATCATGAAGAAGAGAATCACTCCGAGCATGGCACCCGTGCCATAGTCAGAGTGAGAAAATGCGTTCTCGTAGATAAAGAATTCGATTGTCGTTGTTCCAAACCCCGGACCACCTTCAGTCATCACAAATATCAAACTAAAGAGCGCGGTAAAGGCGCTAATGACGGTGATGATGAATGAAAACTGAATAAAGCGCCGCAATTGCGGCAAGGTAATACTGCGAAAGACGCGGAAATTACTAGCTCCATCCATACGAGCTGCCTCGTTGAGGGAATGATCTAATGTGGCCATTCCAGTTAAAAAGATAATTGTGTTGGTCCCGATCATCGACCAGATAAAAGTGATCGCCACCGCTAAAAGCGCACCGCGTTCTGATGAGAGTAAGTCGGTATGAATAAAACCAAGCCCAAATCCTTTGAGAATGCCATTGAGTAAGCCCTGTTGCGCAAAGAATCGTAGTGAAACCATGCCGATTACCACCCAGGAAATCGCTGTGGGTAGGAAGTAAATAGAACGGAAGAACCTCCAGCCCGGCACTTTCTCATTGAGCAAGAAGGCGATACCTAACGGAAGCAACATCGCAACGGGGATTCCGAGCAGGAGAAGTCCATTGTTCTCAAAAACACGCCAAAAAATTGGGTATCGCAGTTCGTGGGTGTACGTGCTTATTCCGACCCAGGTAGCGGTAAGACCATCCCACTGAGTGAAGGAGTAGTAGACGGCCTGCAATATTGGAATCCCGAGGAAGGCCGCAACCAAAGCAAGGGCAGGCAGCATGAACACGATACCTACTCGTCTGCGTTGCCTACCCAGATCTTTTCTAAGAACTCTCATCGCACCATTTCAACTCTTAGTTATACACGTTTCAGGGGAATACCTTCGTCCTAAATGTGAGAGCAAAGTTTTAGTTCTGCTCTCACATTTCGACTTACTACAGGTAATACGACCTAGCCTTGGTAGCTAGTTCCTCGCTTAGCAGGTGCAAGGTTCTTCCATACTTGCTGCATCTGCTTAAGACCCCCTGTTACGGAAGTCTTGCCACCGAGGATTGCCGGCAAAATCGTGTTACCAGCATTGACCACATCTCCCTGAAGAACATTGTCGAGCATAGGAAAACGCGTGAAGCCACCCTTGGCAGCGAAGTCCAACATCTCCTGGTTCACCGGATTCGATGTCTTGGAGCCGTTGACATCCGAAATCAATCCTGCAGCGTCCACTACTTTTGCTGCGGCTGGAGTTGCCATGAATGCCATGAAAGCGGCGACAGCAGCTTTATTCTTCGAGTAGTTAGTCATGCTGAGACCTTGTCCAGCAAACTCGACAACACCATTGATTGGCTTGTCTGAGAAAGGAGGCACAAAGGCTGCAACGTTACTCCCCATCTTGTCAGTGAACTTTTGGGTATCCCACGTGCCGTCGATGATCATTGCAGCCTTGCCGCCGGTGAACTCATCCAAGTTGTTTGTCTTGGTGAGAATATCGGAATTAGTACAACCAGCTGTCTTCAGCGCCGCATACTTGGTGTAAGAGGCGAGATTGGCTGCCGAGTTCCATTGGTTAGAGCCGGAATAGAGACTCTTCATACCGGTAGCTCCTTGGCCGATTGCGATATAGCTAGCGTCTTCCATGGGTAGTACAAAGCGCCGAGGCTCTGTCCGCCATTTCCATAGACGATTGGCGTGTATCCAGCGCTCTTCAGCTTTGTGCAGGCTGCATAAAGTTGAGTCCAATTGGCAGGAACTGCGGCAACGCCAGCCTTCTTAAAGGCGGCCTTGTTATAGAACCCGATGTAGAACTGGCGATCAAATGGCATGACGTAAGGCCCATTTGCAGTATCAAAATTGGGTGATGACCAATTCAATGAACCTACATTTGCCAACGCGGATGCTGCCACGGTGCCCTTGAGATTCTGAAGATAACTCTTGTATTGCAGGGCAAAGAGACCAGTCCACATGAGGGCCATATCTGGACCCTTTTTGGAGATCGCTGCTGCCTGCAAAAGTGCGAAATAATTATCTGCGGGCTGACTTACCAGCTTAAAGGTCACATCTGGATGCAACTTTGTGTAAGCATCTGTGAGGCCTTGGACTGCGGTGGCGTTCTGTGTTGTTCCCAAGTTATGCCAGATGGTAATAACAGTCCCACTAGCATTTGCGTTTGAAGCGGTGATACCTATGCCCGTAAACGCCATAGCAATAGCTAGCGCGCCGACGAGGATATTTTTATTACGCATTCTTCCTCCTGTAGTAGTTGTTGTTGAACTTTGTGGCAAGGGTGGCAAGGGTGGCAAGGGTCATAGATGTCATCATGACCTTCCAACAACTGGCGGAACAAACCTACGCATCTCAGGTGAGGTGGGGCGTAGGAAATCGAGATCACATCCTTCATCTGCCTGAAGTACGTGTTGTCGGTAGAGAGCGGGCCAACCACGCAGATGCTCTGACGTTGGAAGTTGCCATGCGTGAACTCTCGCCTGTCGGTCATCATCTGCGATAAGAAGATTTATTTTGCCCGCGGGCACGTCTACTTCAATGAGATCACCGTCTTGCACGATACCAAGTGGTCCACCGACTGCCGACTCCGGAGAGACGTGCAGAAAGCAGGTCCCAAATGAAGTGCCACTCATTCGGGCATCAGAGATTCGGACCATATCTGTTACGCCCTTCGCAAGCAGGCGTTTTGGAATAGGAATCATTCCCCACTCTGGCATTCCCGGTACTCCCACTGGTCCGCAATTATTGAGAATCAACACTGAATCCTTTGTAATCGCAAGGCTCTCGTCGTCAATTCTCTCTCGCATATCTTCGTAACCATGAAAGACAACCGCTGGACCGGTATGTACTAGCAAGTGCGATGAGGCCGCCGAAACTTTGATCAGTGCGCCTTTTGGTGCCAGCGAACCAGATACAACCGCAAATGCCGCTTTAGGATAAATTGGATTTTCGAGAGCCTTTATCACTGAACCCGCATTGGTCACCACGAGGTTCTCGTTCCAAGCATTCCCCAGCGCCGTCAACTGCTCACCTTCGAAGTATGACCCCATCGCTTCGATGAGAGCGGGTACACCACCGGCAAGATCAAATTCCTGAATTAATTCGGCTCCAGATGGTTCAACATCTACGATGACTGAAAGTCCTTCACCAAGAGAGGTGACTTGGTCGAGGGTTAATTTGCCATCTACCCGGCCAGAGAGAGCCAAGAGGTGGATGATCGCATTGGTTGATCCACCGCAAGCCTGTAGGATTCGAACGGCATTGCGAAAGGATCCAGCTGTAACAATCTTTGAAGGGGATAACCCACTCTTCGTCATTTCCACGATCCGGCGACCGGTGTTGTACGCGGCTTGCATGCGCGCTTGGCTACTCTCCGGATGTGTGGATGTGCCGGGGAGGGTGAGACCAAGCGCTTCAACCATCATCGCGACCGAAGAGGCCGTTCCCATTGTGTTACAGGAACCAAGTCCACAGTTCAGGCAGGCCTCAAACTCTTTCCAATCAGATTCAGAGATTTTGGCTGCCCGATAATCCGACTACATGCGCCAAAGCTCTGTTCCTGTTCCAACTTTTCTGCCGCGATACACGGCCGCTGGCCTGGCACCTGCTGTAAACATGAGTGTGGGTAGATCGGCGCTGAGGGCCCCCATCAAGGCTCCAGGCACGCTCTTGTCACAGTTGGCCAATAGCACAACACCATCGATGGGGTAGGAACGTAAATATTCTTCTACCTCGATAGAGAGCAAATTTCTATACAACATCGCGCTCGGCTTCATCAGATCTTCACCCAACGACATGACAGGAAAGACCAGTGGAATTCCACCAGCGTCCTCAATCCCCCGCCGCACTTCACCGATGAAATTGCGAAGCGGCAGGTTGCAGGGATTGAGGTCACTCGAAGAGTCGGCAATTCCAATTATGGGCTTGGAATTCTCTGCATCTACTTGCTGCCCGACCGAAGCCATAACAACACGGTGTGCTAAAGCAACTTCATCATTGCCAGCAAACCACTCGCTGCTGCGATAGTTGATCGGAGACTTCGGAAGATTTGTCATGGTTTTGGAATTCCAAGCCCTTCGCCACCAGGCTTAGATTGCACAAAATCGCGGGAATCTCGCTTGAGCCACTCCATAGCAATACCCGCGCGACGTACCTTTTCGCGCCCGATGATGCTGGCGTCATTGTCCAGATGGAGTCCGGATGGATATAGCGGGCGAGAATTACGCAAACCAAATTTCACGTATAAAGGTGAGGCTGCTGCTACTAAATCTGCAATTTCATTTCCGCGCACTACCCCACCGAGCCCATCGGGAGCTTCTACATATAGGTCGATTGGCAGATTGGTAACAGAGCGCATCTCGTGGAGTTCGTTGAGAGTGAGATCAGTTGGAAGGTTCACGGTATCCCCACCTAAGCTCTCCAGTACCTTTAAAGTTGCAGGATTAGATGGGGCTTTCATTACTGAGACTTTAAAGATCACATCCGCAGGAATCTTTCCTGCGTTGCGCGCCTCGTTAAGCACTTGAAGGAGGCCAAGGTCGGCGATCAAGAGTCCGCGAATTCCACACTCAATTGCACGCAGTGAATCTTCGACGGCGTATCGCAGTTGCCGCATGCCACGGACCGAACCGCCTAAAGCTGGGCCCTCTGCGCTACGCGACATCGCTCCGACACCCCACTCTTCGCGAGGACCGATGAAGAGTGAGATCTCTAACCCTGCATCTGCCGCAATTCGCGCCATCTCCTTTAACTCAGATTCCGGGTGCAACATCGCTCCACTGCCTTGCGAGACGCGGTTGACCGTTACGCCACGGTACTTTGCCTCATCGAGAACTGCTTGCAAAACTTTTGGTCCTTCAACCGAGGGGATCTCAATACGAAAATCAGCGCCGTCGGGAAATTTCACCTTGCTCGATGGGGGAATCAGCTCTGAGGGAAAGCCACCTAAAAGTAAATCAGCCAACATTTATTTTCCGTTCTGTATTGCCGAACACCGTTCGGCACTCTAGTATTGCCTAGTCAGATTGATTGTCAATGACTTTGCAAGGGGGATTTGTGACGCAGAGTTCCTCGACCACAGTCGGCAGCGTTGCCCGTGCCCTTGATCTGGTTGAGTTAGTAGTAAGCGGACCCGACGTTGGAATGCCACTTTCAGAAATTGCCAAGGCCGTGGGTGGATCAAAGAGCGCGGTTCTAGCAACACTCCGAACGCTGGTGGACTTTGGCTACCTTCGAACAGAGGAGCCAGGCCCAAAATATCTGCCCGGAATGATGCTGATTCGCCTCGGAGACCTAGCATCCGCGCACGATCCATTAATTGCTGTCGCTCGCCCGATACTCGCGCAGCTCAGCGCCGAATCCGGCCTCACCATTCGCGTGGCGCGAAACGACTCTGGCTACCCAGTATTTATTGATCGCGTTGACGGTCCAGGATTTGTCCTCTTCCACACCCCGCTTGGAATTCGCGAACTTCCCCACGTGAGCTCTGCAGGGAAGGCGATATTGGCCGAACTTTCGGATAAGGAGGCTACCGCTGTCGCTCGCGAGTGCGGGTTAGTCTCGCGAACGAAGAACTCCATTACCAAACTCGGTGAATTGAAGAAGGAGTTAGAGCATATTCGCAAAGTTGGTTTTGCGACCGATGATGAAGAGGATGCACAAGGAATCTTCTGCGTGGGAGCCACCTTCTTTGACCACTTTGGGAGATGTATCGGAGCAATTAGCGCAACTGGCGTGAAGACCGACATGACGCTTGCTCAAGTTTCAAATTTGGGAAAGCTAGTAATCAAATTTGCCGATCAAGTCACTCACGAACTACATGGAAGAAAGCTAGCGAGGAGAGCGCGATGAAATCGTTGACTATCTATGGCGAAAATCGGATGGAGTTAGTTGAATCGGAAGAACCAACTATTGGTAGCGATGAGGTTCTGGTGGCACCCATCCTTACTGGTATCTGTGGCACCGATTTAGAGATCATCCATAGCAAGATTGATCCTGCCTACGTCAACTACCCCATCGTTATAGGTCACGAGTGGTGCGGACGAGTTCTCCGACTCGGATCAGATGTTGCGAATATCCAAATTGGTGATCGAGTGGTCGCCGAGGGAATCATTCCGTGTGAACACTGTTTTGAATGCCTGGGAGGAAACTCCAATCGCTGTACGACTTTTGACGAGATTGGATTCACGCGTCCGGGGGCAGCCGCAGAACTGATCAAAGTTCCCGCGATGCTGGTGCACAAAATAGAGAGCGCCGTATCCAATGAGTCTGCTGCCCTGGTAGAACCGACAGCGGTAGTTACACAAGGAATTCTGAAAGCAGCTCCAAAGGCAGGCGCCCGAGTACTGGTGATCGGAGATGGCACGATCGCTTTGATCGCTGCACGTTTAGTTCGTAACTGGAACCCTAGCGTCGTGCAGATGCTGGGCTTGAAGCCCGGGCAATCCAAGATCGCAGCCCAAGCAGGAGTTGATGCATTTTTTACGACGACCCCCGTCGAGAAGTACGACCTCATCATCGAGGCCTCGGGATCCAGCGCGCGGATCTCCGAATCTGTGCGATTGCTCTTTCGCGGTGGCACCCTCTTGCTGCTGGGCTTCACTGGGGCAGGCGTCGCGACACCTATTGCGATTGACGACCTTGTTAATGGAGATCTAAATATCCTGGCCTCATTCGGCTACTCCCGTTCGGCGTGGGAGCAGACTGTGGCCCTGCTCAACGCCGGCGATTTAGATCTAACCTTTCTAGTAACCCATAAGTTTTCGTTAGAGAATTTTGCCGATGCAATCAACGCCCTCGAGAGCGCTCCGGCTCCGCGTGGGAAAATCGCACTAGAAATGGGTGGCTCATGAAAATTGATATTTTCGATGAACGAATCTGCATCTTGGGAGAATCTCCCTTCGCATTTGGCGAGACACACTCTGAAGTTTCTTGGGTGGACATCTTTGGTTCACGAGTTCTCACCCACAACCTGATTTCAGGAGAGATTGGTGAATTTTCCACAGATTCAAATGTTGGCTTCGCGCTTCGTCGATCAAACGGCGGTTATCTGTTGGGGACTAATTCAGGGCCTGTGCTACGCGAGCCTGATGGCACACTGGAGACGCTCTTCTCTCTGCAAGATGTTGACCCAAAGAGTAAAGAGCATGCGATTCGATGGAACGATGCGAAAGTTTCGCCGAGTGGAAATCTTTTTCTCGGGAGTATGGCCTACTCGATGCTCAAGGACTTCTCGACCCTCTTTCGTTACTCACCAGATTCTCGGCGTGTAGAAATCGTCTTACCTAATTTAACAATTAGCAATGGCATGGATTGGAGTGAGGACGGGTCAACGTTCTATTTTATAGACACAAGATGGCAGGCTGTTCGATCATTTTCGGTCGAGGGCGATGAGATACAAGAGATTAACAATGTCATTGAAATAGCACCCGAAGATGGCGCTCCCGATGGAATGTGTATGGATGCCGAGGGAGGTATTTGGGTAGCGCTCTGGCGGGGCTCAGAGATTCGGCGCTATGACTCCAAAGATAACTTCAAATTATCAGAGAAGATTAGATTACCTGCGCCACTTATTACTTCGTGCGCTTTTGCGGGAGAAAACCTTGATACCTTGATCATTACTTCGGCCACAGATGGAGAGGTTGGGCTACCGCCTCAAAGCGGCATGACCTTCTCAATCAATCCTGGAGTCAAGGGCAGAGCTTCACGGCCCTACCCCCACTAATTGTGTCGAAACGCGTTACTAGTTATGGGAGAGTTGTGCGGCGATCTGTTCCGGGAAGTTCTGATAACTGACCGGGCGCAGGAATCTTGAAATGGCATGCAAGCCAACAGATGTATGCAAAGGCGAAGTTGAGGCTGGATAAGGTCCGCCGTGTTGCTGTCCAATTGACACCGCCACACCCGTAGGCCAGGAGTTCCAAGAGACTCTTCCCACTTTCTTGGCGAGCGCCTTAACCACTTCGATCGCACGTTCATCCCCTTCGTTTGCAAAAATCGACGCTGTTAGCGCTCCCTCCAACGAAGCTATTTGAGCCAGGAGTGAGTCAACCCCGGAGTATGAAATCACTAAGCCAGTGGGACCGAAACATTCGATGCTGAGCGCCTCTGGATGCGTTGCGATAACTTCCAATTCCGTAAAGATAACCGCAGGGGTGGAGTAAATCCCTCCATCAGTTATCTCAACTCCACTCACGGGCTGACTTTCCAAAATCCCAGAAAGCTCTTCCCTGCGGGAGTCATGCAGGCTCTTGGTAGCAGGACTCAAAAATGGAGTTGGCTTTCTCTCAAGAATTTGCGCAGCAATCTCTTCCTTGACAGGAGATCCGGTTAGAACAAAGAGCAGGCTGGGGTTAGTGCAGAACTGCCCGTTGCCTAGTAGCAGAGAATCTAGGTAGGACGCGGCGAGAGCTTTAGGGTCCGCAGCACCGCCTTCCAGAACGATCACTGGATTTACACTCCCCAGTTCACCATAGAAAGGAATGGGTACCTCGCGCTTTGAAGCAATATCGAAGAGGGCGCGGCCACCCTTAAGAGATCCAGTGAAAGCCCCAGCCGAGATTGAGTCCGATTTGAGGGCATGCGCCCCTGCCTGCACACCGTGGATAAGTGTGAGCACATCAGCAAATCCTTGAGCGGTGAAGACCTCTGCCGCTATATCAAAGACTGCAACCGAAGTCTGCGGATGAGATGGATGTGCTTTTGCAATTACGGTGCAGCCAGCCGCTAGCGCAGATGCGGTATCTCCACCTAGGACGCTAAAAGCAAAGGGAAAATTATTTGCCCCGAAAACAACAACAGCTCCGAGCGGTTGCAAGCTACGAATAAATCCAGGATGCCCGACCGGTGGCGCTCCCACAACGAAAAGATCTACCTCTGGAGTGACAAATTTTCCAGCGCGAACTGCCTTTGCAAATTCACGAATCTGAAATGTAGTTCGCGCTACCTCACCAGTTAGGCGGGCAAGCCCAAGTCCAGTTTCTAGATCAGCAACCTCCACAAGAGCGGTGGCATTGGAATCAATTCCATCGGCTACTAATTCCAAAATCTCAGCGCGCTTGGAATGAGAGATGCTCGACCAACCTTCAAAAGCGTTGCGAGACTTTTTAATGATGGAATCAACTTCCGAGATAGAGGTATCCTCAAAATTCGGGCCGAATGCGGCCCCCGTTCGAGGATTAATTGATTGCACCATATAAATCTCCGTTCTGCTACGTCGAATCGATTTCCAAATGTAGATTACGCTAAATTTCGTCCTCAACTTGACGCTTTGCACTAGCATCCAATTCTTGGGTTACTAGGCACGTTGTGGAGGATGCTAATGGAGAGAGGCGTCTACCCGGTTCTTCAAATGCCGCTAGATGCCAGCGAGAATATTGATGAAGTAGTTCTGGCGAGAGAGATCGAACGGCTCATCGGCCTGGGTGTCGCAGGATTCGCAGTTGCGATGGTCTCAGAAGTTATGCGTTTCACTTCTGATGAGCGTCGCTCCCAGTGGCGATTGATCTTGAAACTAATTGATAGTCGCCTTCCGTTGATTGTCAGCGTAGGTGCGGAGAGCACTGCCATCGCAATCCGTCAGGCGGAGTATGCCGAGCATGATGGCGCAGATGCACTAATGGCGACACCCCCAGCAGTATTCCCGGCAACATCGCAGGAGATTTACTTCTATTATCGAGAGATCGTCAAAGCAGTACAAATCCCCGTCGTGGTACAGGATGCCAGCAACTACATGGGTCAGCCATTGCCTATTGAGTTGTACGAGCGCTTACTCAACGAGTTTGGGCCAGACAGGATTCGATTTAAACCAGAGGCAACTCCCGTAAAAGAGCGGGCCGCCGAGATCCAAAGAATCGCAGGTGGGTCAGCGCAGATATTCGAGGGTCAGAGCGGTATGGATTTGTTAGACACTCATCCGCTCGGACTCTTTGGCACCATGCCGGGCAGCGAAATCGTCTGGGCGATTAAAGCTCTATGGGATGCACTCGAAAGTGGCAGAGCCCAAAGGGCATCACAGATTCACGTCGGAATCGAAAAACTAATCAAGTTTCAAACCACCCTCGATGCTTATGTCGCAGTTGAAAAATACCTTCTTGTAAAACAAGGCATCTTCACTTCGACACGTCAGCGTGGCCCAGTTGGAGTCAAGTTAACTGACTCAACCAAAGTAGAGATTGATAGCGTCTTTGCGGAACTTCAAGAAATAGTCACAGGCGAACTACGCCCCCAAAACTAATAGGTTGCTCGCCCACCTGAGGCATCGAAGGTAAATCCAGTGGTGAAGGAGCACGCTCTAGAAGCCATGAAAGCCAGCATCTCGGCAACCTCTTGCACTTCCCCCTGCCGACCCATTGGAATTCGAGAGATCATGTATTTCAGGGTCTCTGGATCTGTATTTGCATTCAACTCAGTGCGAATAACAGCCGGTGCCAACGCGTTTATTAATATTCCATCAGGAGCTACCTCTTTGGCAACACCTTTTACAAATCCAATCATCCCTGACTTAGAGACGTTGTAGGGCGCCATTCCAGGATTTCCTTCTTTCCCCGCGATCGAAGCAACGTGGGCAATGCGGCCATACTTCGCCTCTTTCATGTATGGAATCACCGCTTGTGTTAGCCAGATGGCTCCGAAGAGATTAATTCGGACGGTTCGCTCAAATTGCGACCAATCGATATTTTCGACTTTAGTTCCATTAGGACCTACAACTCCAGCGCTATTAATAAGTGCGTCTACACGTCCTGCTTTGAGGTAAACAGACTGGATCGTTTGCACTACTGACTCTTGGTCGCCCAAATCGATTTGGGCAATCTGTTCGTCTGGAAGTCCGAGCTCCTCCTGCAGTTGACCCAATAGATCTATATTGATGTCCATTGCAAACACCTTGCCGCCCCGTTCAGCAATGAGTTTCGC
>JANXZW010000045.1 GCA_025355305.1 Actinomycetes bacterium
CACCGTGGAGGTGCCGGGAATCGAACCCGGGTCCTCTAGTACTGACACAGAGCTTCTACGGGCGTAGTCCGCTATCCGTCTTCTCAGTCCTGACTCTCACGCGAACATGTAGTCAACGAACTCATTTGCAGTTAATTTCCCCGAATGCACCTGCAACATTGCATCAAGGTAAGCCCTCTAGCGACGCTAGGTTCCGAGTCGAAGGCACACTCGGTCTAACGGATTTCTATCGCTTATGCAGCGAGTGTGAAATCAGCGGCAGTTGTACTGGCGCTTATAGTTTTGCCAGGGTTATTGGTTAACGAGATCATCCCGGCTTCCTCGGCCCGCTTCCTCTGCCCCAACATCTAAAGTCGAGACCGTTCACCCCCGTGGGTTAGGCTGCCCACCCATTGTAGATGAACCTACCCTTTTCGAGTTAATTCACCCTCGCTGGGTAAAGAAAAGGGGAAGGCATATCTTTCAGTTCTTTGCGGCGCTAACTCAGTTCTTTGCGGCGCTAACTCAGTTCTTTCCGGAGGTCCGACGTGAAAGCGCGCGCGTCATCTCTCGATTAGCTTCCTTCTCCTTCAAGTCATTGCGCTTGTCGTAGGCCTTTTTGCCCTTACCCAGGGCGAGTTCAACTTTCGCCTTGCCATCTTTGAAATAAAGCGAGAGTGGAATCAGAGTCAACCCGCCCTGCTTGATAATTCCCGCGATCTTGTCGATCTCCTTCTTATGCATGAGGAGCTTGCGATCACGCCTGGGTGTGTGATTATTCCAAGTTCCTTCGGTGTACTCGGGTATGTGGACATTGCTCAGCCACAATTCGCCATTGTTCATCATGGCAAAACCATCAATAATCGAGGCCCTACCAGCTCGAAGGGATTTAACCTCGGTCCCGGTTAGCATGATCCCGCACTCCCAGACATCCTCGATGAAATAGTCGTGCCGAGCGCTCTTATTCTGCGCAATCAATTTGCGCCCAATTTCTTTGACCATTTCATCACCTGCCTTCCAAGGCATCGGGGTTGCTTTCAGGGCTAATGCTACCCTGCGGGAATTTTGTGTTCCTTTTTTTTGGTGCATTCATCCGAGCCCACCTCAGCGAGATCCCGCGTCCCTCTCGTGCCCACTTCAGTGATTACTTTTTAGCGCTCTCCGACTTTCCAGAATCCAATGCGACCAACCCACTCAAGATTGCGACCGCCTGTGCGATCTCGTGGCTCTCTGAAACTTTCAAGTCAGGGGTGATTCCAACTTGATCGATGGCCCGGCCAGAGGGAAGATGATATTGCCCGACAGTGATCTCTAACTGGGAGCCGTCGGTAAGAGTAGTAATTTCCTGAACTGTTCCCTTGCCGTAACTTTGATCGCCAATGATCACCGCCCTATTTCGGTCTTGCAGTGCGCCTGCAATAATCTCGGCGGAGCTTGCCGTCAATCCATTCACCAGCACAACCATCGGAGCGGTATCAGGAAGATTGTTGGATGAATTCATCACCTGCGCAGTGCCGCCCTTGCTGGTGTAGGAAACGATAGGACCGGGGCTTAAAAATTCCGAGGCTAACGTCACCGCTTCGCTTAAAACCCCACCTGGGTTATCGCGGAGATCCAAAATCACACCTCGTGAGTGCGGATACTTAGCGAGCGCAGTGGCTACATCATCCGCTGCGTGTAGAGAGATCGCGGCGACTTGAATGTAGAGAGTTTTGTTAGCGATTTCAGAAGCCAGCACATCACCCGTCAGAATAGAGGCGCGCACAATATTCACTTTGAATTTCTTCCCATGGCGGCGAAATTCTGCGGTGAGCGCTGTGTTGGGATCGCCTCGGAGCGCCGCAATTCCATCTGCAACGGTTGCATTTGAAACATCTGTGCCATCGATCGTTAAAATTTGATCAGATCCCTTGAGCCCGGCATGGGCTGCGGGTGAATTTGGTTGAACACTAGAAATCTCCAGTTGATTCTGCGGATTGCGCCGCAGCCAGATTCCGATTCCTGAATATCGTCCCTGTAAGGTGGCATCAAAGGCGGTCGCGGTAGTCGGAGGAAAATAGTTCGACCAGCGATCCTTTGTCGCCTTCAACACCGCTTCGATCGCAGCTCGCTCTAAGAGAATTTCAGTTGGTGAGTGCGGCTCTCCACTGGAGACGCGTGTGATTGCCTGATCAACCAAGGAAAGTGGATGCTGATGCTCGCTCACCAGATAGCCAGCTGAGAACGAGATTGATAAAACGAAAATCAGGAGGGCGCTAACTACTAAGGTGCGCGCTCTTCTAACGCGCTTGTACCGCGGTGGAAGGCGATTATCTCCACTGACCGAGGATGCAGTGGCGACTGCGGAAGTAGAAAGGGCATATTCCCCGCTCCCATCCTCCCAGTCAGAAGGAAATTGCTGCTCCATCGTTGGCCCTTACGAGGCAATCAAACTTTTAGATATTTGCGGAGCGTAATAACAGATGCCACAGCTGAGACAAAGAAACCCACCAAAAGTAACCCGGCCGATGCCACCCAGACATCACTCCACCGAAAGAAGCGAGTAAAGGAGAGCAGCGGAGCAACTTTGGCGTCCACGAGCGCCTTGAAACCAGCTAATAAACCGGTGGAGACCGCCCACCCGAGCAGGGCGGAGATCAAACCCTCTAGTAAAAATGGAAGCTGAATAGAGAAAGAGGATGCTCCCACCAACTTCATCACTCCTGTCTCCCGCCTTCGGCTGAAGGCAGCGAGCCGGAGAGTATTACTGATTAGGAGGGCCGCGGTGAGAACACTGACTATTCCAATGAGGAGTGCGCCATCACGAAGTACGCCTAATAACTTAAAAAACTTATCAAGAATCTGGCGTTGATCTTGCACCGTATCTACACCGGGTCGACCTGCAAAGGCGCTCTCAATCACATTGAATTGTGTCGGATCCTTCAGCTTCACTCTAAAACTCTCAGGCAGTTGGTCCGGCGTTACATTTTGCGCAATTGCTGAACCTTTAAATTGTTCCTCAAAGTGTTGATAAGCCTGAGCCTGCGATTCGTAATAAACAGTTTGAACCACGGGAAGTGACGAAAGGTCACTCTGGATCGAGGTGCGTTGCGCAGATGTCACCGTCCCACCAGAACAGGATGCCGACTGCGACAGGGTTCCACAGAGAAATACCGAAACTTCAATCTTGTTGTACCAATAATCCTTCATTACGCGGACCTGAGAGTTAGCGAGGAAGCCGACTCCTAAGAGCGTCAGAGATATAGCCACCGTGATGACTACGGCAAAGGTCATCGTGAGATTCCTTCGCAGTCCGATACGGACCTCGCTAAATACGAAACCTGCGCGCATTGGACCTCTCCATTTACCTCTTGGTTATTGCTTCTTTAACTCTGCTTCTTTTACTCTGCTTCTTTTACTCTGCTTCCGCTAACAATCAACCCGTGTAGCCATAGACCCCACGAACCTGATCGCGAATGACATGACCACTCTCAAGCTCAATGACGCGCTTGCGCATCTGATCGACGATACCTGCATCATGCGTGGCCATAACAACTGTGGTGCCATCGCGATTAATTCGATCGAGTAATTTCATGATTCCGACGCTGGTGGCTGGATCTAGATTTCCCGTCGGTTCATCTGCGATCAAGATCATCGGACGACTCACATAGGCGCGGGCAATAGCCACGCGCTGCTGCTCTCCCCCAGAGAGTTCGCTGGGCTTGCGATCCCCCTTCTCCTCAAGTCCAACCATCTCAAGAACCTCGGGAACCTCGCGATTGATCTCCTTCTGCGAATATCCGAGCACGTGGAGGGTAAAGGCAACATTCTCAACGACGGTCTTGTTGGGCAGCAGTCGGAAGTCTTGGAAAACGGTTCCAACTTGGCGGCGCAGTTCGGGGACTTTATGGTCCGAAAGGGTGCCAAGCTCCTTGCCAGCGACAATGATGCTCCCTGCGCTGGGCTGTTCTTCGCGGAGCACGAGGCGAAGGAAAGTCGATTTACCGGAACCCGAAAGTCCAACCAGAAAGACGAACTCACCTTTGAGGATCTCAAGATTGACCCGATCGAGGGCGGCTCGCTCCTGCTTCGGGTAGATCTTGGTGACGTTCTCAAATTTGATCACAAAAGACTCCTGAAGAATGGACGTTAGGGCGAGGTTACCCCGATAGTTTAGTTATGTACTGGACATAACTTCGGGAGATTGGGCTCAGATTGGCTGTGAAAAAATGCATACAGTCGGACCGGATATCGGACCAATTGTTGAACAGAATGTCGGGCAAATTAATCAAATTCCGGACGCTTTGAATGGACGATCCGTCCTAGGCCTCAAGAATTTCCTCTTGAGTGGGGCCTTTATTGCTCCTTGCTTCCGCTCATCCTCCAGCGAATCCCCGCCTCGATAAATCCTTCAAGATCTCCGTCGAGTACCGCTACTGGGTTTCCAACCTCAAAATCGGTTCGCAGATCCTTAACCATTTGATAAGGGGCAAGCACGTAGGAGCGCATCTGGTTGCCCCAAGAGCCGGAGTTATCTCCCTTCAAGGCATCAATTCGGGCGCGCTCCTCCTGGCGACGACGCTCCAGCAACTTGGATTGCAGCACAGCCATCGCCGTAGCCTTATTCTGAATCTGGGAGCGTTCATTCTGGCAAGAGACAACAATCCCCGTCGCGAGATGGGTGATGCGCACTGCAGAGTCAGTCGTATTCACCCCTTGTCCACCTGGTCCCGAAGAGCGATAGACATCAATTCTGATCTCTTTCTCGTCGATATCTATATGGTCCGACTGTTCAACAACTGGAACCACCTCAACACCGGCAAAAGAGGTGTGACGGCGACTCTGGGAATCAAAGGGCGAGATGCGAACGAGGCGATGGGTGCCCTGCTCAACAGAGAGTTTTCCATAGGCGTAGGGGGCGCTGATTCGAAAGGTAGTGGATTTGATTCCGGCCTCTTCTGCGTATGAGGTTTCCAGCACATCTACTTTGTACTGATTGCGCTCGCAATAGCGAAAGTACATTCGGCTCAGCATCTCTGCCCAGTCTGCAGCTTCCACGCCACCGGCCTCGGAACGGATTGTCATCAGCGCATCGCGTTCATCGTATTGACCGCTCAAAAGTGTTTGGACCTCAAGCTCACCGATAGCCCGAATGAGATCGTCCAGCTCCGAACCGGCATCCAGAAGCGCCTTCTGATCCTTATCCTCTTCGGCTAGCTCCAGCAGCACCGGAACATCTTCAAGCCGACGACGAATTGTCGTGATTCGATTGAGCGTCGACTGAACGCGCGACAACTTGCTGGTTACTACCTGGGCCTTCTCCGGGTCATCCCAAAGGCCAGGAGCGCTTGCCTCCGCCTCTAGGGTGATCGCGTCGGCCAGCAATTTTGGCAAATCCAGGACCTTTTCAATACTAACAAGAGTGGCATCGAGTTGCTTTACCTCTTGTAAGTACTCACGGGCGGCCATGGGAACAGAGTAATGGCATGGCCAGGTGGGTAAGGCCGATAACCTCCCCTTCAACCACGAGCGCCCCCTATGATCGAAGTTGCCGCGATTGTCGAAGAAACTTCGTTGCTAGAGGAGCCGATTCCTAAAGGCAGTTTCACCAAGACAGGCGCGGTAGCAGTAATCGTCGCCACCACTTGATCATCGGAGCAACTCCAAGAGTGCACGGAGATGACGCCGCCACGCAGAGTAGAGACCGAAATTTCATCGAGGAAGGCGCGGTTTGCGGCGGCGCAATCTAGGGGGATACGAAATTGCGAGCCGTCGGCCACGGAATTATCCATCAGAATATGTCCCGCGTAATAACGCGAGAGCGAGATTTGATGGGCTGCCCGCGTGATTGCAACTTCGCCGATCTCAATTAATTCTCGCTTTGCCAAAAAATTGTCAGTGATGTCAACAACTGTGAGGGAGCTGATGAGCAAGAGCAAAAAGAGAGTGAGGACTAGGATTATGAGACTGCCCGTTTCATCGGCTAACGATTCAAATAAACCACTCGCACTCTTATAGATGACTCCCTTGCCATCTATCCTCACACGAATCGAATCTCTCTTCGGCCACCGACTATGCAGCAACCGCGCAAGACTCGAGCGCACTCTCTCCACTAGCGCCACGCGTCGACAATCTGAATATCACTAGCGGAATACTGCTGAGTGGGCGAAGAGATGAAGCGAAGGATTCCAGTGAATTCATTGGTGATGCGAGTGAGTGAGACGCTCACTCGCACTCGAGAGTCTGGCGTAAGACAAGGTGCAGCGGAGCACTCCACGGTCAAAACTGGAATTTCGCTCACCCCATGTGGGCGCAAAACCTTCGCCTCAAAGACGCTGAGGACTCTCTGCATTCGCGCAGATTCATAACTCTCATCAGAGCTTGTAATGAATGCTCGCGCGCTCTGACGTGCCAAATTATGGAGGTCGCTATTGATGGTCGCGCTCTGATGCACCGCCCCCATATACATAATGAGTGGGATCAAGAGCGGGATACCAAGCAGCACAAACTCAACGATGGCACTGCCCTCTTCGTTCTTGAGGTAACTCCCCCAGGATTGTGCGATCTCGCTGAGGGGCTCGCCAGGGGACCTGCCAAGAGAGCCATGCCAGAGAAAAGACTTCACTCTTGAACTCACTCTTGAACCGCGACTCCTGTTGATGTGTAAGCATCTCCCCCTGGAAGCAAGGGCGTGATGGAAAGTCCTTCTACTTTGCGTTCTCCCACTAGTAAAGAGCCACCTCCAGGTAACGGCAGGGCTATTGGCGGGGAGGTGAAGGATTGTTCCACTGAACCACCCCCACTGATGGGCTCACCTCCCGACTGTGCTGCACCCATTGCGGAGTAGGCAATAGCTCCCTGCGTTTTTTCATCGGTAACGCTCCGCGAATAGGCAGAGAGACAAACCTGACCCACTGTGAGGAATAGGATCAATAAAGGAATCAAGGTGAGAGCACTTTCGACGTTACCCCGCTCATCTTGCAGGTTTAGGTAACTCTGCCGCAGGCGTTGCTCAAGGTGTCTCTTTGAAAGCGAGTCGCTCAACCCTCTCCAGATCCTCATCCATGGGCCCTCATCGAATCGCATTCATCGAATCGCATTCATCGAATCCAGAGAATTACGCAGTATCGAATCTATGCGCGGAGCGGCTAAAGTCCAGATTCCGGTTACCAAACCAGTGGTCATTAAAACAACCAAAACCCATCCGGGAACATCACCTCTCTCACTTGCGAGGGTTCGGCCCACCCTAGAGAGGAATTGGTGCCCCACTACCGTATGCAGTAGAAATTTCTCCTTAATTATTGAACTGATCTTGGCCTTGCGCAGGAAGATTTTCTTCATCATCTTTACTCTCTCTCCAACCATATTCTCTCCTCGATTTAACTTGGGTTCATTTTGGAACTTTGCGTGCTTCGTCAATTAAATTCCAACGCTGTGGCCTAAAGCGAAGTACGAGGGCCACAGCGCGAAGAGCACTGAAATAGGCAGAATGAGAAAGACAACGGGAATCATCATCGCAATCTCCGCTTTTCCTGCTGCGGCTAACAAGCGGGAACGTTCCTCATTTCGTACCTCCTCGACCTGACGGTTTACAACATCCACCAACGGTGATCCGCGCTCAACCGCGATCATTAACGAATCCGAGAAGCGCCGAACCAGTGGTGAGCCAGTTCGCGAACTCAGGAGATCTAGCGCTTGCGAAAAATTCGCCCCTTGATGAATCTCCGCTACCGCCTCTCGAAGAAGTCGCGCGAACTCACCATTGCTCCTCTTCCCAATATGGTTAAGCGCACTCGCTGGACTTCTATTTCCGGCTAGCAGAATCGCAAAGAGCTCAACTACTAGCGGGAACTCAGCTTCTATTTCCCGACGAACCCTCTTGCTCTCAACGCGGTAGTTCAGTCCTCTGTAACTAGTGAGGACTTCGCTCTGAAACTCATGCCAGAGGACGAAAAGAACTACGGCAAGAAGCGGCGAGATGGCAATGAGAGCCAGGAAAGTTCTCATGGTTGAACTTCCAGAAAGATGCGAGGGAGGGTTTGGACTCTTCCGACGCGTGACATCCAGAGGTAGGCGAGGAGAGTAATGAGCAATCCAAAAATAATGATCAAGGTTCCCCCACCCGTAGAGAAGGCCTGCAGAGTGTTAGGTTGGGAAGACAGGATGAGGAGCAGAATCCATGGAGCCAATGCAGCTACCAGTGCAGAGTTCTTGATCCAACCGAGTTTGGCTTGTATCTCACCGCGAACGGCGATATCACTTCGGATAAAGTCCCCCAACGTCCGAAGAGTGATCGCCGTATCACGGCTCCCTGTCCCTCGCGCAAAATCCAGCACCTCGCATACCTGGTCGGCCACTGGATCGTTAAATTTACTTTTGATGAAATTGAAAATTATGGTCATCTCAACCCCAGCCACCAGCTGCGTCTGGCACTCTTTAAAGATTGGCCGCGAAATCTCGGGTCCTCGCTTCGACAGGCCAACTAACGTCTCTGAAATAGAGAGGCCAGAGCGCAGACCGGAAATCATGTGATCTAAGAGTTCAGGCCAAAGGGCCGCTAGTTCTGCCTGCCGACTCTCCAATCTCCGTTTTGCAATAACTGCTGGTGTGAGAGCGGCAACGCTCGCTACCGGCAGCGTCAGAAGGCTAGAACCTAGAAAAAGGCGACTGGCAAGATACCCAAGAAAGGCCGCGAAGATAATATGACGAAACTTGACGGGAGAAGTTCTATTCGCCACCGAGTGCTTGTTAGTCGCGGAATTCTTGTTGGTCCCGGAATTCTTGTTGGTCGCAGAATTCTTCGTGAACGCTACGTTTTTCATACCACGGCCCAATCCGAACCATTTCGATTGAAAATCCGATTTGGATCACCAAGACCAACCTCGTACTCTCCATTTCGGAAAATATAAATGGGCTCGATCTCAACTCGATCGCCCTCAGTACGTCCTGTGACATATGAGATTTCTACGATCCGTCGCTCCCCCGATTCCGCGAGGATTGTCGTGTGCACTACGAGGTCGATTGTGCTGGCAACAAGTGGGGCAACAAACTGATAGGTGATGTTCTCACCCGCAAGCAGGGGCAAGGTCTGCAACTTTGAAATTGCATCACGGGCAGAGTTGGCATGAATTGTCGCCATTCCGGGCAGCCCAGAGTTAAGGGCAATTAGCAGGTCAAGAGCTTCGGCTTCGCGAATTTCCCCCACGACTAGATGGGAGGGGCGCATTCGTAGCGCCTCCTTGATCAATTTCCGTAGCGCGATCTCTCCCTCGCCCTGCAAATTTGCCTGCCGAGTTTGCAATGCAACGCAATCTGGTAGTTGTGGCTTGAGTTCAAAGACCTCTTCGATCGTAATAACTCGGCTCTGCACGGGTGTGGCACTTACCAATGCGTTAAGAAGTGTCGTCTTACCCGCCTGAGTTGAACCGCTTACTAAAATGTTTAGCCCCGCCTGTACGGCTCGAGTTAAAAATTCCGCAATTGTTGGCGTCATAACTTTTAACTCCGTCAAATTGCTTAAAGATTTTCCGCGCACGAGATGCTTTCGAATGTTGACCGCCCAGTGCACCGCGGTTACATCCGGTATCGCTACGTGAAGGCGACTACCGTCAGGCAATCTTGCATCGACAAAGGGGTGGGAGAGATCCAGGCGGCGACCACCCCACATCAAGAGTCGTTCGACTAGGTCTCGGACATCTTGCTGCTGTAAAACTAGATTGGTGAGTTGGCTGACGCCTGCTTTCGCGATAAAGATGCGATGCGGGGAGTTGATCCAGATCTCTTCAATTGTCGGATCAGCCATTAGTCCTGCCAATGGGCCGAATTCATTCATCGCTTCATTCACATGCTCAGGAAACTCTAGGCAGTGACTCCTCAAAAGGTTCTTGAGATAGCTTGGGGATAAGTGGGGCCTGTGGACGAGTTTGGATAAATCTTTCCGGCGGTCAGGTGGGTTGAAGATTTTGAGATTCGAGATACGAAGGGAGAAGTCACAGAAAGTGCGATTACTATCGGAGCATGCCCGCCCACTTCGACCTCAAGGGATCCGACTAATGTCCTCAATGGTCTCGCGAAATCTCCGTATCCTCGTCGGGTTATCGTTGACTCTCGCCCTCCTCGCCTCGCTCTCCGCTTGTGGCGCTCCCTCTGGAGACACCAGGCCAAGTGATAGCAACCTCGTCACTGGGATAAATCTCTTAGTTTCGAGTTTTGATGCCAACCATCCATCGCTGGTCACTTGGAAAACTGACGCGGTGAAAGTTCAGCTGGCACACAAACTTCCTCTCGGAATTAATACGGAGGCAGGTTGGTTTCTGCGCTGGCCAAATCCTAAAGATGGAGAACTTTCGCAGGTGATCGTTCCCTGGACTCTGCTTGGGCAATACCCGAACTCCCCTCACCCATATTTCAATCGTCCCGAGGCTGGAAATCTGATTCCGCAGTCCACCAGCGCAGACCTCGTAAAGGAGATCACCAAGGTTGAGATGATGGGGGATCAATACTTTGGCGCGGTCGTCGACATTCGCGCCTCGGCAATTGATCCACAGTGGATTATTTTCACCACAGTTCCCTACCTACCCGTCACAGATAATGCATACGGATTCGCTACTGTGAAGGACAAGCAGTGGAGCATCGTAGATTTTGGAACCGCACTCGTGGGATGCCGAATTGTTCCCGCTAAAGTTGAAAGCGAGTTCGGTTATTCATGTCCAACCTCACCTTGAAGCAGCTAGCTTCCCTCTATAGAGAGGAGTCCATAATTTCAAGAGATAGACAGTCCTGGCAGGAAAAGATTACCGTGCGCGAAAGAAGGAAGAAGCAAGGGAAGAATCCCACCCAGGCGAGCCTCTGGGAATCAACTCTCATCAGACGAAGCTCCAAGAGCTCGGCACTAATTGCAACCAGCGTTATTCTCGCAGCGAGCATTGGACTATCGGCATGTGGAGCGGCCACTTACACGGAAGCTTCAGGGCTACCAAATACAAAGTTAACCCCCGGGGCAATAAATCCTTTGGTGACGCAAGCCAATATCCGAAGCACGATCTGCGTCGCGGGATGGACTGCGACGGTTCGACCACCGGTCAGCTACACCAACCAACTCAAATACGATCAACTGCATTCAGGCTACAACCTCAGCGGTAATCTCAATATGAAGAATTACGAGGAAGACCACATCGTGCCTCTGGAGGTCGGTGGAGACCCATCAAGCACTCTCAATCTTTTTCCACAACCACGAAACATCAAACTAAGCTCATATTTAAAAGATCAACTCGAAAATCGAATGCACCAATTAGTGTGTTCGGGTCAACTCTCCCTGAAGATCGCGCAGAGAGTCTTCCTAACAAATTGGGAGAAAGGGTATTCCAAGTACATGGGAGCACTCCCTTAACCGCTAGAGATGATTGAGTGAGATGAAGGAATCTTCGATCTAGGCTTTGAATCCGAAGACCTCTGCGAGGGCGAGTACGCTTTCTCGACCGTCGTGCCATTGCTTGGCAAAGTTGATTCCAGCCAACGGGCGTTGTCGTGACTCTGCTACCCGACGGATCTCACTCTCCAAGGTCTCCGGAGTAACGTTAATAATCGGAATCTCTCCCGCCTCGGGTGGAACATAACTCATTACCAATCGACCAGCTGCTAACGCCTCAATTGGGAATACCCCGACTACGCCGAGATACTGATCAATAACGAGATCAGTTTGGGCCATCACGGAGGGGACTTCGGAGTGTTTAATGCTCTCTCCCGCTGATAGGTAGCTGTGGTAGCTAATCACTCCTTCTTCCCGCAACTTGAGCAAAACCGGCTCAATCGATTCAGCTGATTTCAACCAAGATCGGCTAGGCAAAAAAAGGACTCTCAATTTGCCATTCGCATCAGGGAAGATCGGTGATTCGATCGCGACGCGGTGAAATCTCTCAAAATCGATTGTGACCGGGAGCCAGTGCGCATCTGGAACATCGATCAAAAGATCCTTAGTCGTCACAAAGATGGGAATATTTCGTTCACGAAGTATCGGCAGTAGTGCAGCGTTCTCAACAGTCCGCGCCCGCATCTTCTCTAGTTCTGGGCTCTCCTTATGAAAAGGGGAGAATGGGTTGCGGGCGGCATGGGCTCGAGTCTCTCGAATATCGCTGCCATGAAAGATCACACCGATCTTCTTTCCCATCAGCTGCATCAATTCAAAATCTTCCAAAATAGGATTGCGGCCATCCTTTGCATTGAGCAATCGAAAGATGGGTCGCAGCGATTCAAAGAGAACCACATTCTTAGTTCCCGCAACGATATCCGCGAGTTGCTGCCTACGATTAAAATCAAGCCACTCCGTTCGGGTGAGCGCGTAATCGGTGGAAAACCACTCGTTTGAAAGCGTGCCCGAGATTCGAAGAGATTGTGAGCGGAGTCCAACGTTGCAAAGAGCGCTGGCCCAAAGAGTGCCTTGATTAGCAGAGTTGGTGGGACCGATGAAGAAGTTGGGCCTTACTCGAAAAGGTCTCTTAATAAATTGTCTAGCTCGCAAGCCTAGTGAGATCAGCCGTAGACGGCTCTCCCTTTTGAATCTGATCTTCCAAAATCCAAATTCAACTCTTCGAGCGTAATTCCATCGATGGATTTTACGTAGTAGGGCGACTATAGGCTTCACAACTTTAGTATCTCACTTGGCAGGTGCGCGAAGGAGAAACTGAGGTGAAATCGACGTGGTGCAGGCCTATTCGTCAGCCCTTAGCCTCCCGCACCGACTCGTGGCCATAATCTTTTAAGCGTTCATGCACTTTGCGCAATTGTAATTCAAGACTTTTCACAGCTTGATCAAAAGCAGCTAAATCATTAAAGGCCTGACCTTCCGCGCGGAGGAAAGGTCCACTTCCCTGAGTGGAAAGAGTCACTGCATGCGATGTCTTACCAAATCTAGGATTTGGCTCGTGGATTATCTCTACTTTAATTCCATCTATGGGAATCGCGAATCTTTGTAACGTTCGAAGCTTCTCTGAAACGATCGATCGAAAATCTTCTGCGAGTACAGCATGGCGTGCATGAAAAATGATTTCCATGTCAAGAAGTTACTCCCTCTCGATACCCCCCACAAGGGGAAGCGATGTTTTTTAGCCGAATATTTTCTACTAACTTCTCTCTCCCTCTTAGCAAAGGAGAGAGGCTTGAAATACATCTGGTGCTTTAAAGCGAAGTTGCACAGTACCCTCGTTCTCCATTTTGCACCTCCAGATTTCAAGCCTCTCGTACTTCCTTTTCCTCAATCTAGATCATGACCCAGTCACAAGATCATGACCCAGTCACAAGATCATGACCCAGTCACAAGATCATGACCCAGTCACAAGATCATGACCCAGTCACAAGATCATCACCCAGTCACAAGATCATGACTTCATCACGAGCTCACGGGATAACGTGTAGGCGGCGAGTATGCATCCTCTTCATAGATTTTGCCGAAGTCGATTTATGGCTCTTGGCAATCTTCGGCTTGGCAGAATCGGCAAGAGGTGCGGAGTTCGCTGGAACGAGAGGCGAAGATTCTCCGCCGGTCGCCACCTTGGCACTCTTTTCACCACTTTGCGAGGTCTTAGTCTCGGTTGTCCCGGCAGCCTTGCTCTCGCCGCTCGCTAAACCTTTTGGAGCGGGCACAACTGTAGACGCTCCAACACCTTTACGTGATGCTGACTTCGAAACCGCTACGCCCGCTGCAGTACCGGCAGCCACTGCCGCACTTTGAACTCCTACTGCAGCAAGTTTTTTCAACTTAGGAGTGGGAGATTTCGTCAGACCGGTCTTCGTGGTCGACTTCTTGACTGGTGCTTTCTTGACTGGTGCTTTCTTGACTAGAGCCGAACCTCGCTTGGCAGGAAATTTGCGAGTGGCAACCTTGGCAACCTTGGCAACCTTGGCGGCGCGTGCGCGCTGTCCCGTGGCCCGCTTCGCTGCCGTCTTTCGCAAACCAACCCGCTTGAGAGCTGCGCCCTTGCCGATGGCCTTACTCACTCTAAGTTTCTTGACCGGACTCTTCTTGACCGGACTTTTCTTAACCGGACTCTTCTTAACCGGACTCTTCTTAGCGATGATCGAGTGACTGACCACCTGCCGGGGAGCCCCTGCCACCGCAGTTGCCGCCTCTGCTCCGCTGGCCTCAACGACCGCTGGCAAGAGCAAGCTGCCAAGGATGGCTGCACTAACTCCTCGTACAACCCATCTACGGGAGCCCCTCGCGGAGCCCGCCTTCTTCTGGATTACTTCCATCTGGATTTTCACCTTTCATAGTTATAGGCAGTAGTGGACCGCCCGAATGAGTGGGATTCTTCTCACTCCCCATCGGGCGCAAGGCTCCATGGAGTGCACCCTGTGCATAGAAGATGGCTTGGGATGGCACACTTACCCCTATGCCCGTGAACGAAGACTTTGTGCCGAAGATTCAGGTTTTTGAACCGCACCGAGCATCTCTTCCGCCACTCATTCCCTATCTCAAGGAATTTTGGACGCGGCGCTCCTTCGCTCTCGAGCTGGCTCGCTTTACCGATAAAGCGGAGTACCTCGATTCCCGCTTGGGGAAGGTCTGGTTGGTCCTCAACCCCCTACTTCTTGGCTTCGTCTACTACCTCGTCGTGACGATCATCCGACCAGGGGGGAAGGATCCAGGGCTTACTCGCCTTGATCACCTCTTGATTGGACTCTTTACTTTTTACTTCGCGCAGAACTGCGTAACGGCCGGGGCTAGCTCAATCACAGCTGGCGGAAGGTTGATTTTGAATCA
>JANXZW010000038.1 GCA_025355305.1 Actinomycetes bacterium
TCGGGAGTAGAGATCGTTGCCGATGTTGTAATGATGTTTGGCATTGGCAGCAGCGCGTTTCTTGGTCTGATTATTGAGTAGAGTCGAACGCGCGACATGTAAAGCGAGAGCGGGGCTCGGAGGCATGAGATCGAGGACATTAATGGCGAGCAACTTCGTGAGCATTTGATCGATGGCGTCGCAATCCCACCAACCCTCCATATAACTCTCGGCAAATCCCAATTGCTTCTGAGAGATGACCCGATCCCAGACCTTCTCATTGTGGACACGGATGCTCCACGGTTCGCTACCATTTATTGGAATTCCTGCGGAGCTTAGAATGTTCATTACTACATCGCGGCTGGACATGGGAAATAGTTTCCTACAATCTCCTCAAGCCTTCAAGCCTTCAAGCCTTCAAGCCTTCAAGCCTTCAAGCCTTCAAGCCTTCAAGGCTCCACCTTTCCTAGTACCGTTCCCTCATGCTCGGGGGAATTGACAATGGACTCTTTTTCAAGAGTTTTGCGGGCTTTGTAGTGATTGCCTTCTTCATTCTCGTTCTGCGCTGGGCCTTTAGCAGTGGCCACTCATTAATCGAGAGACCCGGCAAACGCGGTAAGGCTGATAATTACGGTCTGTTTGTACCGGTGGCCTCACCCAAGAATTTAATCGAAGGCGAGATCCTGCGCCAGAAATTATTGGCGGTTGGAATAAAAGCAAATCTCACCCAAACGATTGAAGGGCCTCGGCTGATGGTTTTCAAGAAGGATTTGGGTGTTGCTCGTGCAACACTCGCGTCTTGAAGCTCTCCATGCATCCAGGAGAGCAGAAGTAATACACCTCGCCATTATGTTCAAAGGTCGCAGCCGCTGTCGCTTTCTCCACCTGCATGCCACAGATGGGATCTTTTGCATAAGGGCTACTTTCACTCTTATTGCGAGTTAGGTGTAGAGCGAAAATTGCAATTGAAACGAGAAGTGCAAGTAAATTCATCCAACTCGTAAAGTTGTTTCCAATTCGCGATGCGTGTGGAACGAGCCCGTGGTGTGCTGGGAGAACCTTAAAGAATGAGAAAATTTTTTCGGTCAGAAAACCACTGAGGCTCATGGTGAACCAGAAGACTGCAACTAATTTAATAGAGAGTTTGAGGCCGAAAAATTTCTTATAGATCAAGACCAGGGGCAGCGCCAGGAGATCTGCAAAGATAAATGAGATCGTGCCCCCGAAGGATATACCAGAGTTCCAGAGCGCGGCAGCTAACGGCACATTGCCAACCGAACAGACAAAGCTGATGAAGGCGATAAAAGGTCCGAGAATTACATTTTCAACTGTAGAGAGCAGGCCGTGCCCAGATAAAAAAATATGATGCCACCACGAAACTGGAATTAAGGTATCAGCAAGTCCGGCGACGAGAAACCCAATCACCAGTTCGCTGCGTATCATCGTTAGATCGCCTACTGTAAAACCGGCGGCATCGTGCCAGGTAGAAGGCACTTGTGGGGAAAAATCTTCTGCCATTGCCAGTAACCGAATTCTTTTTGGAAGATTGAGGCGTGGCAGGATCACAGTTAAAAGAACGATCATGATGAAACCACCGACAAATTCTGCAATGGCAAATTGCCAGCCGAGTAGTGTCCACATGACGAGTCCAAGTTCAAAGACCAAATTGGTACTCGCAAACATAAAGACAATGGCTGTAGTGAAATCAGCGCCTTTATCGATCAGACTCTTAGCAATGGCGCTTGCGGCATACGAACAACTTGAACTTATTGCACCCAAGACCGAGGCCTTTGCAATGGTTGCCGGCTTGTGATTGCCAAGGGCGGCGAGGGCTTTCTCACGCGAGGTAAATGCCTGAATCGCTCCTGATATTGCGAAACCCAGAACAAGGGCCCAGAAGGTATCGAAGAACATCCACCAACTATCTTGCAGTCCAGCGCCAACTTTCGTCACCGCTTAAGTATGCCACCCTTCACCAGAAGTGCTAACTTCGCAAGAAATTCTCCTTCTTGTGCCTCAGCGGTTGTAAGATTAGCGGCGTGTCCTTCGCATTGGATTGTTGGAAATTGATTGTTTTGCGATCTGAATGCTCTGCAAGCGATAGGCGAAGTAAGTAGTTTAAGTTACTTGAGTGATTTACTCCCCAGTCGTGGCGATTACGCCGACTTTAATCAGGTTTGGCGCCATGATGTAATTGCTGGAATCACAGTTGGGATTGTTGCACTGTGGGGGACTTATTAAGCGCGTACCGTGGCCCGTGATGGAGGGTTTCACACTGGGAATTGCAATAGTTATTGCTTTACAACAACTGCCTTCAGTTCTTGCATCACATGCAGTGGGTGGTGGTACCACCGTGGTGACGGCGTGGCGGACGGTTCGCTCGGCCATCTCGGCGGGTCTGCATTGGAGTTCGCTACTTGTTGTTTTACTGACGCTCTTGGTGAAATTTACCTACCCTAAATTTGTACGTCGGTTTCGTGTAAAAGTCCATACTCCAGCAAGTTTTGTGGCGATTGTCGAAGCGACGATTGTTGTTGCAATCTTTCCCATTTCTACCCCTTTAATAGGATCGCTACCTCGCTCACTCTTTGTTCATACCTCGCTCCGCGCCAGCCAAATAGGGGTTTCTGCGCTGGTGGTTGGGGCAATTCAAATTGCTCTTTTGGCCGCCATCGAATCGCTCCTCTCAGCACGGGTAGCTGATCAAATGGTTCATGTTCACGATAAGGCTCAAGCCTATAAACCTAATCGCGAGCTCGTTGGTCAAGGCCTTGCCACAGTGGTCTCCTGCCTTGTCGGGGGAATGCCCGCTACGGGAGCCATTGCGCGAACTAGTGTGAATATTCGTTCGCATGCGCGAAGCCGGATTTCGGGGATCACACATGCGGCCTTCTTGACTGTGGTCGTCCTCTTCCTAAATCCGGTGATCGGACATATTCCGACTGCGGCACTAGGCGCCGTATTACTAGGTACCTCCTATCGAATTGCCAGCCCGGCGAA